>JAICWX010000002.1 GCA_025934635.1 Streptosporangiaceae bacterium
GCTGGTAATAGGTTCTCCGGCCACCGTAGCGTCCGGGAACCGCACCGTGCGGTTGATTACGGTATGAAATACCTGGTCGCCGAAGCCATTAACCATGCTGGCCAGGACCTCGCGGGTGTGCAGCGTCCGCGAGTCGTACATGGTCGCCAGCAGGCCATCGATTGTTAGCTTCGTGTTCAGCCGGCGGGACACCTTGTCGATGGTCTCCATCAGCAGCGCCACCCCGCGCATGGCGAAGTACTCGCATTCCAGCGGGATGAGCACCCCGTCCGCGCACGCGAGCGCGTTGATCGTCAGCAGGCCCAGGGAAGGCTGGCAGTCGATCATGACGACGTCGTACTCGGGCAGCAGCGGCTGTAGCACCCCGCCCAGCACGTACTCGCGGCCGACCTCGTGCACCAGCTGGACCTCGGCGCCGGACAGGTCGATGTTGCTCGGCAGCAGGTCCATGCCGTCGACGCTGGTCTTGTACAGCACGTCGTGCGCGGTGACGTCGCGCTCCATCAGCAGGTTATAGACGGTGCTGTCGATGTCGTGCGGCTGGATGCCCAGGCCGACGGACAGCGCTCCCTGCGGGTCGAAGTCCACCAGGAGCACCCGGCGGCCCTGCTCGGCGAGGGCAGCGCCGAGGTTGATCGTGGTCGTCGTCTTGCCGACGCCGCCCTTCTGGTTGCAGATCGCGACGACGCGCGCGGGGCCGTGCTCCACGAGCGGCGCGGGATCGGGAAAGCCCGAGTAGGGCCTGCCGGTCGGACCCAGTTCTCCTGCCTGCGGCTCGGACAAACGTATTGCTGCCACCAGCGCGAACCTCCCGTGCTAAGGGCCGGGACGATGCCCACGGAACCTGGGTTTGGACTCTATGGCCTGGACCCCACGCCGGCAAGCAGGCTCGCCGTATACGCCCGATATCCGCCTCGGCGGATCCGCTAGGTCCGCTCCCACCAGGACGCGGAGCTGTGCTGGGGGGAGGGCTGAGTGCTGGGGTGCTCCGCCAGGTTCACCCCGGGGAACTGGCTGGCGGGCTGCTCCGGAGTGCTCATGAGCTGGGCCTCGAACGAGCCCGGCTGCGCACCGGGCGTATGCTCGGCGGGATCGTCCGGGTAGTTGCTGGCCGGCAGGAGCCGGAATCCCTGCCGCAGGCCCAGCTGCCCGGGGAGCTCGAGGTGGGACCGCTTGGTCAGGACCTCGATCTCGTGGATGGTCAGGGCGACGCCGACATGGGCGCGCCCGGCGTGCACCCCGGCCAGCCGCCCGAGGCTGACGGCGGCCACCAGGCCGGTGACCTCGAAGAAGATCGACAGCCCGAGCTGGAGGGTGTGGACCCGCTTGTTGTCGATCAAGATGCCGACCGCGGGCTGCTGCACGGTGCTGATCCGGTGCGGGGCCAGGCCGACCAGTTCTTTGCTGCCCGGCATGTCCAGCGTGCGGCGCGCGGCGGTGAAGATGTCCCGTTGCTGGCGCCAGCCCGACACCAGGACCTCGATCAGGTCGACCTTCAGCAGCCCGGACGCGGCCACGGCGGCCTCGCGGACGGCAGCTTCCCTGGTCACCCGGGGCAGGTGCACCAAGGACCGGGCGAAGGCCCGGCCGTCCGCCATGACGTGCCTGGTCAGCGCCTCGTTAGCCTTCTCGGTCGAGCCGAAGAGCAGGTCGGCCGCGGTGAGCGGGCCGTCCGGACCGCCCGGCCCGGGCGCCGTCATACGCCGATCTCTTCGAGGGTGGTGATGATGGAGGCCGGCAGGGGCTCGAGGCGCACCACGTACGTCTCCTCCATGACGACCTCATGGTTCTCCACGCTGAGCTCGTGCTTTTCCACGCTGAAGGCGCTGACGTGCACCGGGCTGGGCGGGCCGAGTTCCGGCACGGCGCTCACGTGCACCGGGGGCGCGGCCGGCGGCCGCTTGGTGCGCCGGCCCTTGCGCACCCGCCGCGTGGTCAGCGTCAGGCCACCGCCGATGGCCGCGAGGGCCAGGGCAGCCAGGGTGAACAGGAGCGGCTTGGGCATCTTCTTGGTCGCCGAGGTCAGCACGGCCGTCCCGGTCGTCTGGCTCGGCGCGCTGGCCGGGCTGGCCGACCCGGCCGGCGTGCCGCTGGCGCCCGCCCCGGCGGTCGGGGTTGCCGATCCCGACGCGGACGCCGATCCCGACGCTGACGCGGAACCCGAGGCAGAGGCCGAGGCCGAACCGGATGCCGACGCGGAGGCGGAGGCCGAGGCCGAGGCGCCGGCCGGCTTGGCGGCGGCGGAACCGGAAGCGGGCCCCTCGCCGGCCTTGTTGACCGCCGTCACGGTGAACGAGTAGGTGGTGCCGTTCTTCAGGTTGTTCACGGTCGCGCCGGTACCGCCCACCGAGGCGGTCTTCTTACCGCCCTGGTAGACGTTGTAGCTGGTAATCGCCGCGCCGCCAGTGGACTTGGGCGCCGACCAGGACAAGGTGACCTTGCCGTTGCCCGGGCTCGCGGAAAGCCCGTTCGGCGCTCCGGGTTTGGTGATCCCGGCCGTGGGCGTGGCGGAGGCCGCACCCGACGCGGGACCTTCGCCGACCCGGTTGACCGCGGTCACCGTGAACGAGTAGGCGGTGCCGTTGGCCAGGTTCTTCACGGTCGCGCCGGTGCCGCTGACGGTGGCCGCCTTCCGGCCGCCCTGGTAGACGTTGTAGCTGGTGATCGCCGCGCCGCCATCGGAGGACGGCGCCTGCCACGACAGGCTCACCTGGGCGTCGCCCGCGGCCGCGGTCAGGCCGCTGGGCGCTCCCGGCGCGGTGACCGGTGCCACCGGGGTGGCCGAGACCGGGCCCGCGGGCACGCTGTGCAGCTGGGCGTCGTTGACCGCGTCGACGGTGAAGGAGTAGGTGATGCCGTTGGTCAGGCCGGTCACCGTGTAGCTGGTGCCGCCGACCAGGCCGCGCGAGGCACCGCTCTGGTAGACGTCGTAGCCGATGATCGCCGCGCCGCCGTTGGAGGCGGGCGCGGACCAGGACAGCGTCACCTGGCCGTTGCCTGCGGTCGCGGTCAGCCCGGTGGGCGGGCCGGGGTTCAGGATCCGGGCCTGCGGGGCCTGGACCGCGGCCAGGGCCACGGGCGCGGGCCCGGTCGCCAGGATGGCGAGCAGGCCGCTTCCGGCCAGCGCCAGCAGCGCGGCGGCCGGTCGGTATCTCGTGACAAGGCGAAACGGTTTCATGAGGACTCCAGGCGGCGTGGCATTCCGCTGCATGAAGCGTAAGCGAAATACCTGCTGCGGATACGTCTAGAGAGCGATCAAGGCGGCAAATTTCGTCAGGTAACCAGAGTTCCGGCGGTGCCCGGTGATACATCGGCCGGCCGGCGGTGCGGCCAGGTCAGCCGGACCGGCCCGGCGGGACGCGGGCCAGGATCACCGTGATGTCGTCCTCGCAGCGGCCGGCCAGCGCGGCGATCAGCGCGTCGCAGATGGCTTCCAGGTTCCCGTGCTGCCGGGCCAGCACCGATCGCAGCGCGAGAATGCCCTGGTCAAATGATCGTGTCCGGCTTTCGACGAGACCGTCGGTGTACAGGGCCACGATCGCGCCCGGCGGCAGCTTGATGCGGGCCTGCCCGTAGCTGGCCGTGCCGATCCCCAGCGACTGGCCCGGGGGCAGCTCGGGAACCCGGGTGGTCCCGTCGGGCAGCGCCAGGATCGGCGGCAGGTGGCCGGCCCCGGCCAGGGTGCACGTGTGGCCGTCCGGGTCGATGATCGCGTACGCGCAGGTGGCAAGCGTGATGCGCTGCAGCGTGGCGGTCACCCGGTTCAGTCCCTGCAGCAGCTCGGCGGGGGCCAGGTCCAGGTCCGCCAGGGCATGCGCGGCGGCCCGCAGCTGGGCCATGACCGCGGCGGCCTCCGGGCCGTGGCCCATGACGTCGCCGACGACGAGGCCGGTCCGGCCGCCGGGCAGCGGGATGACGTCGTACCAGTCCCCGCCGATGACGTGCCCCGCGGCGGGCAGGCACCGCCCGGCGAGCTCAAGGCCGGCCGGCCTGACCGGCTCGGCCGCCAGCAGGCCGCGCTGCAGGGCGTCGGCGATCGACCGCTGCTGCATCAGGGTCAGGGCGTTGAGGAAGCCCGCGCCCGCCTGCGCGGCCAGCCGGGTGGCGGACGCGACGTCGTGCTCGCTGAAGGCGGGGGCGCCGGGCGCGCGGACCAGGACCAGGATCCCGGTGACCGTGTCCCTGGCGGTCATCGGGACGGCCAGGAACGAGGAGTAGCCGGAGGCCACCTCGCGGTCGACCGGCCCCAGCCGTTCCATCGACTGCCGGCTGATCTCGCTGAACCGCACCGGGCGGCCGCTGTTCACGCAGCGGGCCAGCGGCGAGTCCGAGGCGAAGGCGATCACCTCGCCCGGCGCGAAGGCGCCTTCAGGGACCCGGCGCCCGGCCCGGGCGAACTTCGCGCCGAGCCGGCGGGTCACGACCTGCCCGGCGGCCGGGCGCCCGGCCGGCTCGCCGCCCTTGAGCAGGTACTCCAGGGCGTACACGCCGGCCGCCCCGGCGAACCCCGGCACGCTGGCGGCCAGGACGAGGCGGGTGATCTCGGCCAGGTCGATGCTGGATCCCAGCGGCAGCCCGCTGCCGGTGAGCGCGGGCCAGTCCTCGGCGGGCAGCGCGGGACGGGGCAGCCTGACCTGACGGCCAGCGGTTGCGTACGGGTCCTCTGTCACCTGCCACCTCGGGCTTCGGGAACGATGCCGCGCACAGGACCGGCCAACCATAAATGACCGGAACCGGATAGGGCAACCATATCCGTCCGCTTACGCGCCGTATCGTGTCGGCGCGCGCCGTTAGGATGAGCCGGAGGCAGTCGGTCGCGGCGGGACGAGGAGATTCACAATGACCGTGGAGCCGGGTTGGGTTCCGCCGGGGGTCGACATCAGCAAGGCGAACATCGCCCGGGTGTACGACTACTGGCTGGGCGGCAGCCACAACTTCCAGGCCGACCAGGACGCCGCCCGCACGCTGATCGCGATGGAGCCCAACGTCAGGGAGATCGTCCGGGCCAACCGCGCCTTCCTCGGCCGGGCGGTGCGCTTCCTGGCCCGGGAGGCGGGCATCCGGCAGTTCCTCGACATCGGCTCGGGCATCCCCACGTCGAACCCCGTCCACCAGACCGCGCAGCGGGCCGCGCCGGGCTCCCGCGTCGTCTACGTGGACAACGACGAGGTCGCGGTGGCGCACAGCCGCCTCATCCTGGACGACAATCCGGACGCCACGGTCATCCAGGCCGATCTGCGCGAGCCGGCCAAGATCCTGGCCGACCCGGAGACCCAGCTGCTCATCGACTTCAGCCAGCCGGTGGGGCTGCTGCTGATGGCGGTGCTGCACTTCGTCCCGGGCGACGACGCGGTCGCGCAGATCATGGCTACGCTGCGGGACGCGCTGGTGCCCGGCAGCTACCTGGTCATCTGCCACACCTGCCGGGACGCCAGGCCGGAGAGGGCGGACTCGAACACGGACGTCTACAACAGCCGGGTCGCGGCCCAGGTCGTCATGCGCAGCCGGGACGAGATCGGCGCCCTGTTCCAGGGGTTCTCGCTGGTCGACCCGGGCCTGGTGTGGATACCCGAGTGGCGGCCCGACTCCCCTGATGACGTCCCCGAGGACCCGCAGCAGTACTGGGGCCTGGTCGGCGTGGGCCGGCGCGAAGGCTGACGGATCCTGGCCGCTGGCGAACCTAGCTCCCGCCGAGGTGCGCCGCGAGGGTGAAGCGGCGCTCCGGCGAGGGGTCCCCGCAGGCCAGGCTGGCCGCGATCTCGCCGACCAGCGGCGCGAACTTGGCGCCGTGCCCCGAGCAGGGCGAGCAGATGACGAACGGGCCGTGCCGGTCCAGGATGAAATCCTCGTTCGCGGTCGAGGTGTACAGGCAGGTCACCTCGCCGACCGGGTCGGGTTCGAGGCCGCCGAGGTGCTCCCGGACGAACGCGCCGACCCGGTCCCGGGCAGCCGGGTTGACGATCCCGTCCCGGCCGTCTCCGGTGGTGACCGTGCCGAGGCCGTGCTCGCCGACCTTGATCGCCCCGGGCGCCTCGCCGTCCCGCCCGGCCGGCAGCCCGTACCTGATCACCTCGTCCCAGTAGATGAACGCCGGCCACGGCCCCGGCGCCCGCGGGACATGGTGGAACGCCTGCAGCTGGGTTACCACCAGCGGCGGCAGCGGCACCTGCCCGCCGAGCAGCGGCGCCAGCCACGCCCCGGCCGCGACGATCACGGCCGGCGCCCGCCAGGACCGGTCCGCCGTGTGCACGGCCGCGCCGTCACCGTCCGCCTCGACGCGCAGGACCGGGGCGCCGAAGCAGAGCTGGGCGCCGTGGGCCGCGGCGGCCCGGCGCATCGCGGCCATCGCGCGCTCCGGGTCGATCACGCCGCCGTCCGGGTGGAACATGACCGGCTCGGGGCCGAACGACAGGCCGGGCCACCGCTCGGCCGCCGCCCCGGGCGGCATCAGCTCGGCGGGCACGCCCAGCGCGGTCAGGATCGCGTACATCTTCTCCTGCTCCCGCGCCGGGCCGTAGTCGACCGCGCCGGCGGGGGTGATCAGCTCCTCGCCTGCCTCGCCGGCTAGCTCCCGCCAGAGCGGCTGGACCTGGCCGGTCAGCCGCACGTAGAAGGGGTCCGGGTAGGCGCGCCGGAAGATCCGGGCGCTGCCGTGCGAGCTGCCCCGCCGGTGACCCGGCCCGAACGCCTCGACCAGCACCACCGATCGCCCCCGGCGGGCCAGGGCCCGCGCCGCGGCCGACCCCGCCAGCCCGGCGCCCACGATGACCGCATCGGCCCGTTCGGTGCTCATGAGGCTACGGTAACCCGGCCTCTTACCGGGGCCCGGAGGGCCTTCTTGCCGGGGTCCGCTACTGCGGCCAGGAAGGGCTCCGGCCGAGCAGCGCGACGATCTGGTCCAGCAGGCCGGCCTGCGCGGGGACTTCGAGGCCGGGCGCGAACGCCGCGCCGTCCCGCTCCCGCGCATTCCCGCCGGGCACGGCCAGGGCCACCGGCAGCGCCGCGGCCAGCAGGCCGGGCTCGGGCCGGTAGTCCACGCCGAGCGAGCGGGCCACGTCCCAGCCGTGCACCAGGTAGTCGATGAAGTGGAAGCTGATCGCCTGGGCGGCCGGGAACCGCAGCACCGGGCTGATCTCCGCCAGCGCGAACTCCCGGTCGAGCACCCCGTCGGTGCCGAACACCTCGAGCACCCGCCTGGCCGCCTCCGCGTACTCCCCGATCGGGTCGGCGACCGGCGGTCCCGGCTGCCAGACCGACAGGTCGGCGCCGTACCCGACGGCGGCGGCGATCCAGCCGTAATGCTGCGCGGTCATGTGCCCGATCAGGTCGTCCAGGGTCCAGCCCGCGCAGGGCGTCGGCCGGTCCAGGTCCAGCAGGCCGGCCTGCTTGACCAGGCTGACGGTCGCCTCGACCACCCGGGCGTCGAGGTCGACGATGGCGCGGCCAGCCGTGTTCTGGGTCGCGGGCCCGGCTGCGGGTCCGGTCGGGTGCTCGGTCGTCATGAGAACGCACCTCCTGTTCTCAGGATAAGCACAGTCATACAATATGTGTCCACTTATTATCAGTGGACTGTTATCATTCGGCCAGGATGAGCGCGTTCCCTGATGACCGGCGCGACCTCGCCGCGATGTTCGTTCCGCTGGCCAGGACGCTGGTCACGCGTGAGGAGCCGGCGCTGCGGGCGCACGGCATCTCGATGTGGGGTTACGTGGTGCTGACCGCGCTGGCCGAGCAGCCGGTCCGGACGCAGGCCGCGCTGGCGCAGGCCATCAACGCGGACAAGAGCCGCATCATCGGCGTCCTGGACGACCTGCAGCAGCGCGGGCTGATCAGTCGCCAGCCGGACACCTCGGACCGGCGGGTGCACCTGCTGTCTCTCACTCCCGCAGGCGAACGGCTGCGCGGGTCCGTGCAGGACGCGATCCGCGGCAGCGAGGAGGAGGTCCTCGCCACCGTGCCGCCCGCCGACCGCGACGCCTTCCTGCGGTCGCTGACGGCCCTGTACGAGCGCTACCGGGCGCCGTGAGAGGGTGTGAACCGTGAAAATCGGCTTGCAGATCCCAGACTTCACCACCCCCGATGGCCCGCCGCGGCTCGGCGCGGATCTGGCCACCGTGGCCCGCACCGCCGACGAGGGCGGTTTCGAGTTCATCGCCCTGATGGACCACTTCTTCCAGATCGGCCCGGTCGGCCCGCCGGAGCGGGAGATGCTCGAGGCCTACACCACCCTGGGCTACCTGGCGGCCTGCACCGCCCGGGCCAAGCTCCTCACCCTGGTCACCGGGGCGGTCTACCGTTACCCGGGTGTCCTGGCCAAGATGGTCACCACCCTGGACGTGCTGTCCGGCGGCCGCGGCTGGCTCGGCGTCGGCGCCGCCTGGAACGAGGAGGAGTCGCGCGGGCTGGGCATCTCGTTCCCGCCCGTGGCCGAGCGGTTCGAGCGGCTCGAGGAGACCCTGCAGATCTGCCTGCAGATGTGGCGCGGCGACGAGAGCCCGTACCAGGGCCGGCACTACCAGCTGGGCCGGCCGCTGAACTCGCCGCAGTCGCTGACCCGGCCGCATCCGCCGATCATGATCGGGGGCGGCGGGGAGAAGAAGACGCTGCGGTTCGTGGCCAAGTACGCCGATGCATGCAACCTGTTCCCCGGCCCCGACCTGGCCAGGAAGCTGGACGTGCTGCGCGCGCACTGCGACGCGGAGGGCCGCGGCTACGACGAGATCACCAAGACCTGCTACTTCCGCTTCGACGTCGGCGAGAAGGGCGAGAAGGCCGGCGAGACCGTCGACCAGCTCGGCCGGCTGGCCGGGCTGGGCTTCGAGGTCGCGCTCGGCGCGGTGGCCGGCGTCTGGCAGGTCACCCCGCTCGAGGTGATCGCCTCCGACGTCATTCCCGCCGTCGCCGGTCTCTAGCGAGCCGCCTCGCTCACCCGGGCCTCGTTGGCCCGGGTGACGGCGGCGGCGCTGCGGTCCTCGCCGCGCGCCGTCAGGCCGCCCACGATGCCCGCGACGTCGCCGACCGGGCGGTTCTGACTCAGCTTGGCCTTGGCCTCGATCCGGGTGATCCGCAGTTCGAGGCCGACGATGGCGCGCAGCTGGCCCTCGATGAACGTCCGCGGCGCGTCATCGACCGACCAGGCGGGGGCCTGCCCGGCCGTCTCGGTGCGAGCCGCTTCGTGCTTGGCCGTCAGGCGCCGGACGACATCCTCGACCCAGGCCGGGTCGTCGTGCACGACCAGCTGGCCGTAGACGTGCGCGGTGACGTAGTTCCAGGTCGGGACGACCCGGCCGTGCTCGGCCTTGGCCGCGTACCAGGATGGCGACACGTACGCGTCCGGGCCGCGGACGATGGCCAGCGACTCGCCCTGGGCCGGCTTGCGCCACTGGTCGTTGTTGCGGGCCACGTGCCCGAGCAGCGCCCCCCACGGGGCCTCCTGCTCGCCGGCGGCGGGGTCGTACGCGAACGGCAGCATGGTGGCCAGCAGGCCGTCGGCGGTGAGCGTGATCAGGTCGGCCGCGCCGTGCCGGGCCAGCAGGTCCCGGACGGCGTCGTCGCCGGCCGCGAAATGCGCGGGAATGTACATGACGGCCTCCTTTTCTAGCCGGGGAAGGAGCGGGTCAGGCCGGCCCAGGCGGCGTCGTAGTCAGGCTGGCGGTGGGCCGCCTCCATGGCCTGCCGGGTCGGCACCAGCATCCAGCGGCTCTCGAACATGAACGCCAGCGTGCCGTCGATCTTCTGCGGTGCCAGCTCGGCCGTGCTGGCCCGGGCGTACGTCTCCGCGTCCGGGCCGTGCGAGGCGAAGGTGTTGTGCAGGCTGGCCCCGCCGGGCACGAACCCCTCGGCCTTGGCGTCGTAGACGCCGCGCACCAGGCCCATGAACTCGGACATGATGTTGCGGTGGTACCAGGGCGGCCGGAAGGTGTCCTCGCCGACCAGCCAGCGCGGCGGGAAGATCACGAAGTCCGCGTTGGCCAGGCCGGGCAGCTCGCTCGGCGAGGTGAGCACGGTGAAGATGGACGGATCCGGGTGGTCGAAGCTGATCGTGCCGATGACCATGAAGTTCGCCGTGTCGTACTTGTACGGCGCGTAGTTCCCGTGCCAGCCGACCACGTCCAGCGGCGAGTGATCGTAGTCGGCGGCCCACAGGTTGCCGCCGAACTTCTGCACCACCTGCACCGGGCCGGCCCGGTCCTCGTAGGCCGCCGACGGGGCCAGGAAGTCACGCTCGTTGGCCAGTCCGTTCGCGCCGATCGGGCCGCGTTCGGGCAGCGTGAAGGCGGCGCCGAAGTTCTCGCACAGGTAGCCGCGGGCCGGGCCGCCCGGGAGGTCCACCGCGAACCTGATGCCGCGCGGCACCACCGCGATCTCCCCGGGCGCGACGGCCAGCGGGCCGAGCTCGGTGCGCAGCAGCACCGGCCCGTGCTCGGGTACGAACAGCAGCTCGCCGTCGGCGTCGACGAAGTACCGGTCGGTCATGGGCCGGCTGGCCGCGTAGACGTGCACGGCCATCCCGCTGCGCGTCCTGAGGTCCCCGTTGCCCGCCATCGTGTACAGGCCGTCGACGAAGTCGGTGTCGCCTTCCGGCATCGGCCGGGCGTCCCAGCGAAGCCGGTTCGGGTCCGGCTCGAGCTCGTCGAACGGGGTGCCGCGCAGGGCGCCGCGGCCGATGCGGGAGAACCGCGGGTGCGCGGCCGACGGCATGATCCGGTAGACCCAGGTCCGCCGGCTGACCCCGCGGGGCTGCGTGAACGCGGTCCCGCTGAGCTGCTCCGGGTACAGGCCGAGCGGCGCGCGCTGCGGTGAGTTACGGCCCGCGGGCAGCGCCCCGGGAACGGCCTCGCTGGCGAACTCGTTCCCGAACCCCGCCTGGTAGGCGTACTCCCCCGGCTCGTTCTGCGCCTGCTGCGGGCGGACCGTAACGTCGGTCATGACTGCCTCCTTGCTGTCCCACCCATGAAATCACCCGCGAAAGTTGTGCCAGGCCGCAGGAGCGGCCGACCAGGGGTTTCGCGGCGTTACGGGAGGGGACGGAGCGGGACAAGAGAGGCAGATAGGCAAGTGGGATGCTGGAGCGGATGAACGGCGGGAGGTTAGCGGTGGCGGATCGGTGGCTGACATTCGATTGCTACGGAACGGTCGCGGACTGGAACAGCGGCATGGGCGGGGCCCTGGCGGGGCTGGCCGGGGTATCCGGGGCGGATGCCGGGCGGCTGCTGGCCGCTTATCACCCGGCCGAACTGGAGATCGAGGCCGCCCCGCAGTGGCGGCCGTACCGGGAAGTGCTCGCGGCCGGGCTGGCCCGGGCGGCGGAACGGGAGCGGGTGCGGCTGCCCCGCGACGGCGAGCAGGCGTTCGTCCGGGGCTGGCCGGACATGCCCGTGTTCGACGACGCCGGGCCCGCCCTGGCGGCGCTGAAGGAACGCGGCTGGCGGCTGGCGTTCCTGACCAACTGCGACGAGGACCTGTTCGCCACCACCAGGAACCGGCTGCCGGTGCCGGTGGACGCGTGGGTCACGGCCGAGGAGGTACACAGCTACAAGCCGGACCTCGCGCACTTCCGGCGGTTCGCCGACAAGACCGGGGCGACCCCGGCCAACTGGATTCACGTGGCGAACAGCTGGATCCTCGACATCTTGCCCGCGGCCCGGATGGGGCTGCGCTCGGTGTGGGTGGACCGGGACCTGACCGGGCACCCGGCCAAGCTCGCGGACCGGCGGGTCACGAGCATGCGCCGCCTGCCCGAAGCCGTCAGCGACGTCGACGCCATCCCGCCCCGCGTTTAGCGAACAAAAAATCGTATCTTCATGATCATGAATGCTCTGGTACGGCTACGAGTACTAAAACCTTCGTGATCATTGACGGGCTCCACGGGCGTGAGGCGCGTGAGATAGAGGGGCTGCCCCGGCCGACGTAAACGGAGTCGGTGTGCCCCTGGGTACTTTCTTGCGTACCCGATGTGCCACCGACTCCCCTGGGGCTGGGGCGGGGGTGGAGTCAGGGGCTGGGGGCGCTAAAGGGGTCAGGGGAGAGGGGACGCGGAGCCGGGTCAGTGGCTGAGGGGGCCGCCGAAGGCAGCGCTGTCGGCGTTGCAGGCGGCGGCGGCGGTGATGCCGCCGTTGGCCTGGGCCAGGCCGGATACGCCGGAGGCGGAGGCCGAGGCCGAGGGGCTCGCGGAGGATGACGGGTTGGCCGGGGAGGAGGACGCGACGGCGGGGGTGGCGCCCGCTTGGGGGGTCTTCGGGGCCAGGCCGGTGAAGCTGGAGCCGAGGATCAGGTCGACGGTGCCGGGGGGCAGGCTGGCGACCCGCAGCGCGGTGACGTTGGTGAGTTCGGACTTGAGGGTGTTCACCGCGGCCAGGTCGGCGGCCGAGCCGTACTCGATGACCGAGGTGGTGTAGGAGAAGCTCGGCGCGTCGCCGGTGCCGGTCACGCTGAAGCCGCGGCTGGTCAGGCCGGCCGCGGCCTGGCTGGCGAGGCGCGCGATGCCGGTTCCGTTCAGCACCTCGACCTTGACGTTGGCCGGGCTGGTGGTGAGCACCGGGGTGCTGGCCCCGGGGGTGGCCGAGACCTTCGGCACGGTGATGTCCCGGGCGATGTCCGCGAACACCTGGCTGGCCTGCGGCTGCATGAGCTGGATGCGGTTGGCGTTCTGCGTCCAGGGCTGGTTCGGGGCGGTGATGAACTGCACGTTCTGGCCGGACAGGTTGCGGAAGCTCTGCCCGATGTGTACCAGGTCGGTGGCCGACATGCCGGCGTCCGTGGTCATCGAGGCGGCCACGTCGGTGACCACGTTCAGCAGCTTGATCGGGTTGGACAGCAGGCCGCTGTGCAGGACGCCTTTGACGACCTGGGCGGACATGAACTGGTCGCGCTGGATCCGTTCCAGGTCCGAGCCGTCGCCGAGGTTCTCGCGGGTCCGCCAGAAGGCCAGCGCCTGGATGCCGCTGATGTGCTGCTCGCCCGCCTTGAGGTTCAGCCCGGAGGTCGTGTCGCTCACGTTGAAGGGCACGCAGACGTTGACGCCGCCGAGGTCGTTGACGACCTTGACGAAGCCGAGCAGGCCGATCCCGATGAAGTGGTCGATGCGGATGCCGGTCATCTGCTCGACGGTCTTCCACAGGCAGGTCGGCCCGCCGATCTGGAGCAGCGAGTTGATCTGCACGGCGCCGCCCGGGCTGGCCTGCTGGCCGGTGAAGCCGGAACCGCTGTCGCACTCGTACACCGGCACCATGGTGTCGCGCGGGAGGCTGACCACCGTGACCTGGTGATGACCGGGCGAGATGTGCACGACCATGATCGTGTCGGTGTTGTTGGTCTGGTCGTGGCCGGTGTGCAGGACGTACTGCTGGTGCGGGGTCAGGCCGGTCCGGGTGTCATCGCCGTAGACCAGGATGTTCTGCGAGGTCGTGCTGTACACCGGCGGGCGGTCGCCGAGGGCCTTGGACGGCACCGTCACGCGGGTGATGCTGTCGTAGACGGCCCGGTACTTCAGGTAGACGCCGAGGGTGCCCGCCGTGACGATAACGACCGCCACGACCGCAACCCAGCGGAGCACGTGGCGCTTGCCGCCGGGGCGCGGCTGCCTCCGCATGAGTGACCTCCCGCCGCGACTGGTGGGCCAGTCCTCTTGCAGAACGGTTCTTCGGTGTCAGTAGTTCCCAAAATGTTACCCAGCATCCCGCGTTTCATCCGCACCAGTGCAGCCCTAGTTACCAGGCCGTAAGCGCATGCTAAGAGATCAGGGCGGGACCGGGGCCGACGGCGCCGGATCGGCCGCGGCGGCGGACAGACGGCGCAGCGCCGCGCGGACCAGGGCCGGGTCGGCGGTGGTCCAGAACGGGGGCAGCGTGGCGCGCAGGAAGTCACCGTAGCGCGCGGTCATCAGCCGCGGGTCGAGGACCGCCACCACGCCGCGGTCGCTCATCGTCCGCAGCAGCCGGCCCGCGCCCTGGGCCAGCAGCAGCGCGGCGTGCGAGGCCGCGACGGACATGAACCCGTTGCCGCCGCGGGCGGCCACCGCGCGCTGCCGGGCCGAGGCCAGCGGGTCGTCGGGGCGCGGGAACGGGATCCGGTCGATGACCACGAGCTGCAGCGACTGGCCGGGTACGTCCACCCCCTGCCACAGCGACAGCGTGCCGAACAGGCAGGTCGGCTCGTCCTCGCTGAACTGCCTGACCAGCTGGGCGGTGAGGTCGTCCCCCTGGCACAGGATCGGCTGGCTGATCCGCTCGCGCAGCGCCCCGGCCGCCTCCTTGGCCGCCCGCATGGAGGAGAACAGGCCCAGCGTGCGCCCGCCCGCGGCCTCGATGAGCTCGGCCAGCTCGGTCAGGTAGGCCGCGGGCAGCTGGTCCCGGCCGGGCGGCGGCAGGTGGCGGGCCACGTACAGGATCCCGCTCTTGGCGTGGTCGAACGGCGAGCCGACGTCGAGTCCGGTCCAGGTCATCGGGCGCTCGTGCTCCTCCCCCGTGGGCTCCCAGGCGCCTTGCGGCGGCAGCCCCCACTGGGTGGCGAGCGGGCCGAACGAGCCGCCGAGGGCCAGGGTGGCCGAGGTGAGCGCCACCGTGCGCTGGCCGAACAGGCGGTTCCGCAGCACCTTCCCCACCTCGAGCGGCGCCACCCGCAAGGTGGGCGGCCGGCGGCCGTCGTCGATGAACGGCCGGTCCAGCCAGACGACCTCGCCGCGCTCGGTGACGTCCTGCTCGAAGGCCTCCAGGATCCGGCCGGCCGTGCTCTGGATGTCGTCAAGCGAGGCCACCGTCAGCCGGGTCGTCGCCAGCCGCTGCTGGTCCTCCTCCGGGGATGACGCGCTGGCCCGGACCGCGTCCGCGCACGCCCCGGCCGCGTCGCGTACCTGCGCGAGCGTGGCCGCCAGCATTTCCGGCAGCACGTCCAGCCGGCCCGCGGGCGCGTCGCCGAGGTCGATGACGAGCGCGGCGGCGGCGTGGCGGAGCTGGTCGGCCACGGCCGGAGCCGCTCCCACGTCGGCGGCCGACTCGGTCAGCCGCCCGGCCCGCCGGGCGGCGGCGTCCGCGGCCGGCCCCGACAGCTCCCCCGTGGTGGCCGAGGTGACCCGGTCCACGAGGTCGTGAGCCTCGTCGATGATCACCACGTCGTGCTCGGGCAGCACGTCGATCTCGGACGTCGCGTCGATGGCCAGCAGGGCATGGTTGGTCACCACGATGTCCGCCTTGGCCGCCTCCGCCCGGGCCTTCTCGGCGAAGCATTGCGACCCGAACTTGCAGCGCGTCGCGCCGACGCACTCCTGCGCGCTGACCGAGACCTGCCGCCAGGCCGCGTCGGGCACGCCGGGCACCAGCTCGTCCCGGTCCCCGGTCGTGGTCTCCTCGGCCCACTCGTGCAGCCGCTTGACCTGGCGTCCCAGGGGCGAGGTCGGCCCCGCTGTTGAATCAGACGCTGTAGTCGGGTCGAACAGGGCGTCCTGGGGGTCCTCGGCCACGCCGCCCTGCTGCCGGTTCAGGCACAGGTAGTTGCGCCGGCCCTTGAGGATGGCGAAGGTCGGCTCCCGGTCAAGCACCGGCGTCAAGGCCGCGGTCAGGCGCGGCAGGTCGCGGTCGATGAGCTGGTTCTGCAGCGCGATGGTGGCGGTGGCCACCACGATGTGGCTGCCCGTGATGGCCGCGTGCCGCACCGCCGGGACCAGGTAGGCCAGCGACTTCCCGGTGCCGGTGCCGGCCTGCACGGCCAGGTGCTCCCCGGACTCGAAGGCGTGCCGCACCGCCTCGGCCATCTGGACCTGGCCGGGCCGTTCCGCGCCGCCGATGCCGTGGACGGCGGTGGCCAGCAGCTCATCGACGTCAGGCACGGCGCTACTGAGTGAGGGGATTACTCGGGGCACGTCGGAACGGTACCTCGCGCCACCGTCAGCGACTACCCGATGGGGCGTTGAGCAGGTAGGGCGGCGTGTCAGCGGGCTCGTTCGGTAGATTCTTGGGCTTGGAGCGGAAGGGGCAGCGGATGACGAGCGCGGACATACTGACAGACGGATTCGGCCGCGTGCAGGAGAATGTGCACGCGGTGGTGCGGGGGCTGACCGGCAGCCAGCTGGCGCAGAGCATCGCGCCGGGCGCGAACTCGATCGCCTGGCTGGTGTGGCACCTGACCCGGGTCCAGGACGACCACGTGGGGGACGCGTTCGGGGTGCCGCAGGCGTGGACCGGGTACGGCCAGCGGTTCGGGCTGCCGCTGGAGCCGTACGACACCGGCTACGGGCACACCCCCGCGCAGGCGGCGCAGGTCACGGTGGCCTCCCCCGACCTGCTCACCGGGTACTACGACGCGGTGCACGCCCAGACGATCCGGCTGGTGGCCGGCGTCACCGACCCGGACCTGGACCGGGTGGTGGACGAGCGCTGGAGCCCGCCGGTGACGCTGGGCGTGCGGCTGGTCAGCGTGATCGACGACTGCGCGCAGCACGTCGGCCAGGCCGCGTTCATCCGGGGCATCCTGCTCGGCTAGCCACCCGGCTCAGGGCGGGCCGGTCCTGAACACCGCGGCCAGCACCCGCAGCGCCAGCAGCGCGCAGATGACCAGCAGGCAGTAGCCGATGAACTGGTACAGGCCGATGGCCGGGGTCATGGCCGGGCCGCCCTTCAGCGCGAGCAGGGCCACCGCCATGAACCCGGCGGTAGCCGCGAGGATGGTCAGCACGCCGAGCTGGACCCACCCGGTGATGACCTTGCGGTCCCGCTCGTCGGCCAGCAGCCGGACGTTCACGCTGAGCCGCCCGCCCTCGACCGCGGCCGCGATCCGGTCCACCCGCCGGGGCAGCCGGCGCAGCATCGGCAGCAGCGCGACGACCTCCTCGGCCGCCGCCTCCTTCAGCGACTCCGGGCCGAGGCGCCTGGTCAGCTCGCGCTGGCCGAACCGCTCCGCCTCGGCGACCATGTCGAAGCCGGGCGCGAGCAGCGTCAGGCCGCCCTCCAGGGTGGACAGCGCCCGGAAGGTGGCCGCGAACTCGGCCGGGACGGCCAGCTCGTGCCGGGTCACCAGGCGGAACAGCTCGGTGAACAAGGTGATGTCGGGCGGCCGCCCGACGGCCAGGTGCCGGACCAGCAGCGCCCCGACCGACCGCTCCAGCGCCTGCTCGTCCAGGTCGTCGGGCCGGGCGGTCACCTCGAGCAGGGCGTCGGTGAGCGCGACCGGGTCACGCCGGTCCAGGGCGAGCAGCAGCCGCTGCAGCGCGGCCCGCAGCCCGGAGTCCAGGCGGCCGACCGCGCCGAAGTCGATCAGCCCCAGCCGCCCGTCGTCGAGCAGCATGATGTTGCCGGGGTGCGGGTCGGCGTGGAAGATGCCGTCGATGACGATCTGCCGCAGCACGCAGCCGAGCAGGTCACGGGCCAGCTGCTCGCGGTCGCCGTCGGCGGGGACGGCCTTGCTCAGCGCCGTGCCGTCGAGCCGCTCCATGACCAGCACCTTCTGGGTGCTCAGGTCATGATGGACGCGCGGGATCACCACCCCTCGCGCCGCGCTGGCGGCACTGGCCGCCGCGAGGTTGGCCGCCTCGATCCGGAAGTCCAGTTCCTCGCGCAGCCCGACGGCGTAGCCCTCGGCCAGCGTGCCCACGCCGATCGCCCGGGCCCAGGCGGCCCGGGCCTCGGTCCGGCGGGCCAGCCGGGTGATGATGTCCAGGTCGCGTTCGGCCAGCTGTGTCACCCCGGGCCGGAGCACCTTGATCACGACCCGTTCGCCGGTGCGCAGCGTGGCCGCGTGCACCTGGGCGATCGAGGCCGAGGCGAGCGGCTCGCGGTCGATGCCGGCGAACATGGCGGTGCCGCCGAGCTCGGCCGCGAGGACCTGCTCGATCTGGTCCCAGGGCAGCGGGCTGACCCGGTCCTGCAGCCGGCCGAGCTCGGTGGTGAACTCGGCCGGCAGCAGGTCCCGGCGGGTGGACAGCCCCTGGCCGAACTTCACGAACACCACGCCGCTGCGGTCCAGGGCCTCGGTCAGCGACCGGGCCAGCCCGGCCGAGAACGGCCCGCGGGATAGCACCGGCCCGACCCCGCAGCGGGTGAAGATGCGCACGATCTGCCAGTACCGGCGGCTGCGGGCGGCCCGCGAGCGCAGGCTGCGCGGCCAGGTGGCGGGCGGCGGGATGGTCCCGGCCGGGATGAAGGCCTGCCAGGTGACCAGGATCGCCATCGCCAGCAGCAGCCCGCAGGCCCAGGCCAGGGCGGCGAAGCCGAGCACCACGCCGTAGGCGGGCCCGGGCCCGCGCACGCCGAGATGCCACCCGCTGGCCAGGGCGAAGAAAATGGTGCTGGTCAGGGCCTGGCCGGCCAGCCCCGCGACGACGGTCCGGGACAGCGAGAAGCGGCTCTCGGCCAGCAGCCGCCGGGCGCCGTAGGCGAGCAGGGTGACGTCGACCGTCGCGCCGAGGATGAAGGTGAGCAGAGTCGAGATGGTCACGCGACCAGACTAGGCGGGGGGCAGCCAGTGCCAGCCGTCGTGTCCGGCCAGCTCGTAGGCCCAGGGAGGTTCGGCGCCACGGCGGGTGCAGGTCACTACCGAGGCGTAGACGGACGCCTGGGTGGCCGCCCGGACCAGCTCCGGGTCCGCCAGGTCGGCCCGGCGGTGGCCGTTGCCGGTCCACCAGGCGAGGAACGCCCCGCCGAACGAGTCGCCGGCGCCGACGGTGTCCACGACCGGGGCGGCCGGGACATCGACCTGGATCTCCTTGCCCGGCGTGAGGGCGCGCACGGGCGCGGCCCCGTCGGTGACCAGCACGCAGGCCGGTCCCCGGCCGAGCAGGTCCGCGGCGGCCGGCCCGGCGTCCTGGCCGGGGAACAGGTAGGCGAGGTCCTCGGTGCTCACCTTGACGACGTCGGCCCGGTGCAGGATCCGGCCGATCCGGTCCAGGTAGGCCTGCCGGGACGGGATCGCGCCGGGGCGGCAGTTCGGGTCGAGCATCACCAGGACGTTCCCCGGGGCATGGACGGCCAGGCCCTCGATGCTGGTCCCGGCCGGCTCCATGACCAGGCCGAGGGTGCCGACGTGGAGCGCCGCGGCATCGGCGGGCAGCAGCGCCTCGGCCGGCCCGATGGCGGCCGCCGAGGTCTCGGCCAGGTAGAAGTGGTAGGCCGGCACGCCGGCCGGGTCCACGTCCACCAGGGCCAGCGTGGTGGGCTCGTCCGACGGGTCCGTCACGGCGATCCGCACGCCGTTGCGTTCCAGGTCGGCGCGCATCAGCTGGCCGAAGCGGTCGCCGGAAAGGCGTCCCAGGAAGGTCGCCGGCTGACCGAGCCGGGCGACGGCGCGGGCCACGTTGAACGGGCCGCCTCCCATCCGGGGATCGACGTTCCCGGCCTGGTCGACGATCAGGTCGATCAGGGCCTCACCCGCGACAGTGATCATGGGTCGAGCGTAGTGGCACCGGTCATGATGGCCACGCCTTCCTCCATGGTGTGGCTCTGCGGGGTGATCACGCCCGCGCACCGGCCGAGGCGCTGGATGTGGATGCGGTCCGCCACCTCGAACACGTGCGGCATGTTGTGGCTGATCAAGATGACCGGCAGGCCGCGGGTCCGGAGCCGCTTGATCAGGGCGAGGACCTGACCGGACTCGCGGACGCCGAGGGCGGCGGTGGGCTCGTCCAGGATGACCACCTTCGAGCCGAACGCCGCCGCGCGGGCCACCGCCACGGCCTGGCGCTGGCCGCCGGACAGCGTCTCCACCTTCTGGGTGATGTCCTGGATCGTCCCGATCCCGAGGTCGGAGAGCTGCTCCCGCGCCTTGGCCCGCATGCCGCGGGTATCGAGCTTGCGGAAGACCCGGCCCAGCGGGCCGGCGTCCCTGACCTCGCGGCCGAGGTAGAGGTTGCTGGCGATGTCCAGGGCGGGGGCGACCGCGAGGGTCTGGTACACGGTCTCGATCCCGGCGTGGCGGGCGTCGACCGGGCTGCGGAACTCGACCCGGGCCCCGTCGAGCAAGATCTCGCCCTGGTCCAGGGTCAGCGCCCCGGACAGGCACTTGATCAGCGTCGACTTGCCCGCGCCGTTGTCGCCGATGATGGCGAGCACCTCGCCCGGGTACAGCTTCAGGCTCACCCCGGCCAGCCCGACGACGTGGCCGAACGTCTTCACCAGGTCCCGGGCCTCGAGGACCGGCGTTCCTGACGGGCCGCGGCCGCCGGGGCTGCCTGCGTCCGCTTCGGTGCTCATCGGCGCACCCTCCTGATCCACTGGTCGAGGGCTACGGCCACGATGACGAGGATCCCCTCGGCGAGCACCTGGTACAGGCTCTGCACGCCAGCCAGCGAGATGCCGCTCTGGAAGACCTGCACGATCAGCGCGCCGAACAGCGTGCCGAGCACCGCCCCCCGGCCACCGAACAGGCTGGTGCCGCCGATCACCACGGCGGTGATGCTGTCCAGGTTGGCGTTGGTGAGGTTGTTGGTGCTGGCCACGCCGACCCGCCCGATGAGGATCCAGGCCGCGAGCGCGTAGATGATCCCGGCGACCAGGTAGACGCTCAGCAGCACCCGGCCGGTCTTGATGCCGGACAGCCGGGCCGCCTCGGCGTCGTCGCCGGTCGCGTACACGTGGCGGCCCCAGGCCGTGCGGGTGAGCGCGAAGCTGGTCACCACGAACAGCACCAGCATCAAGATCACGCCGGTGGTGAGCTGGTAAGGGCCGATGTTGACGTAGTTCCCGGTCCAGATGAGGGCGTTCGGCATCGCGCTGGCGTACACCGACGCGCCGTTGGAGTAGCGCAGCCCGACGGAGGTGTAGATGCTCAGCGTGCCCAGCGTCACGATGAACGGCGGCAGCTTGATCCTGGTCACCAGGAAGCCGTTGAGGAAGCCGGTCAGCGCGCCGACGGACAGGCCCAGGATCAGCGCGAGCACGCCGGTGACGCCGTTGTTGGCCGCGGTCTGGGCGATGACCATCTGGGCCAGGATCGCGGCCGCGCCGACCGACAGGTCGATGCCGGCCGTCAGGATGATCATCGTCTGGCCGATGGCCAGGGTGGCGAGCACGGCGACCTGCTGGATCAGCAGCGACAGGTTGGTGGCGTTGTAGAACCGGTGGTTGACCAGGGAGAACACGATGACCGAGACGACGAGCACGCTGGCCGGCCCGATCGCCGGATGCCGGTGCAGCGTGTGCTGGACGCGGGCGCCGAGTTCCTGGCTTTCCCGCACCTCGCCGGTGGGCTCGATGAGCGCGGTCATGACCGGTCAGGCCTTCCAGCAGGTGCTGGCTTCCTGCGTGGTGTTCTCGCTCGGGACCCCGGCGACGGGGTTATCGGTGTAGAGCTTGGTCCCGGTGTTGAAGAAACCGAGGCCGGGGGTCGCGGCGGGCTTCTTGCCGGTCTTGGCCAGCGTGTTGATCGCCTCGACGCCGAGGGCGGCCATCTTGCCGGGGAACTGGCCCGAGGTGGCCGTCATCTCGCCGCTCTTGAGGTAGGGGATGTCGGCGCAGCCGCCGTCGATCGCGGCCACGATGACGCCGGTCTTGTGCGCGGCCTTGAGTGCCGCCCCGGCGCCCTCGGCGGCCGGCTCGTTGATCGCGTAGACCACGTTGATGGCCGGGTCCTTGGACAGGCACTGCTCCATCGCGGTCTGGCCGCCCGGCACCGCCCCCTGGGTCGGGAGCTGGCAGGCGATCTTGTAGCTGCCGGTACCGCCGAGCTTGCCCTGGTAGGTGCCGGACTTGGGCTCGGCGCCGTTCAGGCCCTGGTTGCCGATCTTGATGCCCATGCCGGTCAGGAAGCCGTGGTCGCGGCTGGTGTCGACCGAGACGACCTGGGTGTTGGACAGGTCGAGCATGGCGATGTCGGCCGCCTGGCCGGCCAGCCGCTTGGCGGTGTACTGGCCGATCAGCTGGCCGGCCTGGAAGTTGTCGGTGGCGTAGGTGAGGTCGGCGGTGCTGGGCGGCGTGGGCACGGTGTCCAGCGCGATCACCAGCAGGTGATGTGCCTTGGCCTGGTTCAGCGCAGGGTTCACGGCGTTGCCGTTCGGGGTGATGATGATGCCCGCGTCGCCCGCGGCGATCGCGTTGTCGATCCCGCTGATCTGGGTGGTGGTATCGCCGTCCTGGGAGCCCGCCGAGATGGTCAGCTTCACGCCGAGCTTGGCCGCGTCGGCCTTCGCGCTGTTCTCCATCGAGATGAAGTACGGGTTGGTGAAGTCCTTGAGGATGAGCGCGACCCGCACCGGGCCATTGGCCTTGGCGGTGGCGCCGGCGGTGTTCGAGCCGGTTCCCTTGGCGGCATTGCCGCCGCCGCAGGCGGCCAGGGCGATCGCCGCGGCGGCGGCGAGGGCGGCGGAACCGGCCCACCGGGGTACCGGTCTGGCGCTCCCGCGCGTGTGGTGTCGCATCGGTGCTCCCTTCGAAGCGCGGAGGTGGAACGAAGCAGGAGAAGACGAGAGGGAGAGGAAGGCAAACGAGCAGGGCGAAGAGCGAAAAGGAGGCCGAACGAGCTAGACAAGACAACGTTGTCCGTACAATAACTTTCTAATCACCTCATTGTCAATGACGTTAATGATCAGCTTCCCTTTGCCCGTTGTGATGACGTATGCAGCTTCTGAATGTTTTCGCTGCCGGAGTGATAAGCGGCTTACTTCGACGCCGTTCAGGCGGTCCCGGATGGATATCGTTGTCCCATGGAGCAAGGACCGCCCGGCCGGCCGGTGGTGACGCCGCTGGCGCCGCTCGGGGCGGCGGCGCCCGCGGCCGGGCGGGCGACGATGCGGGACGTCGCGGCGCTGGCCGGGGTCAGCCTGAAGACGGTCTCGCGGGTGGTCAACGGCGCGCCGACGGTCGACGCGAACCTGGCCGCCCGGGTCCGCCGGGCCGCCGTCCAGCTGAACTACCGGCACAACATGACCGCGAGCAACCTGCGCCGCGGGGACCGCCGGTCGTTCATGATCGGCCTGATGCTCGAGGACGTCGGCAACCCGTACTCCGCGGTCATCTACCGGGCCGTCGAGGACGCCGCCCGCGCGCGCGGCGTGGGCGTGCTGGCCGGGAGCCTGGACGAGGACCCGGCCCGCGAGCGCGAGCTCGCCGCCACCCTGGTGGCCCGGCGGGTGGACGGGCTGATCGTGATCCCGGCCGGCCGCGACCACAGCTACCTGCGGGACGAGCAGGAGATCGGCACGGCCGTGGTGTTCGTGGACCGGCCGCCGGTCCTGCTGCCCGCCGACGCCGTCCTGGCCGACAACGCCCGCGGCGCGATGACGGCCGTGCGGCACCTGATCGGCCACGGCCACCGGCGCATCGCGTTCCTGGGCGACCTGGCCACCATCGCCACCGCGCACGACCGGCACGCCGGGTACCTGGACGCGCTGCGCGAGGCCGGCCTGCCCGCCGACCCGGCGATCATCCGCCGCGACCTGCGCACCGCCGAGGCCGCCCGGGAAGCGGCCGCATCGCTGCTGACCGGGCCCGAGCCTCCTACCGCCCTGTTCGGCAGCCAGAACCTGGTGACCCTGGGCGCGGTCCGGGCGCTGCGTGATCGCGGCGCCCAGCACCGGATCGCCATCGTCGGATTCGACGACCTGCTGCTGGCCGACCTGCTCGATCCCCCGGTTACCGTCGTCGCCCAGGACGTCGGGGCCATCGGCACCCTCGCCGCCCAGATCCTGTTCCGCCGCATCGACGGGGACGCCTCGCCGCCGCGGACGCACGTCATCCCCACTCGCCTCATCCCCCGCGGCTCCGGCGAGATTCGCCCCGCCTGAGGCGCGGGGCGGCTCGCCGGGGCCGGCGGGGCGGCTCGCCGGGGCGGGCGGGGTGGCCCGGGTGAGCGGGGGCGGTGTGGACGCGGACGTGGTGCGGCTCGGATGGTGCTCGCGCGGTGCGCCTGATGCCAGCGGTGTGCCTGATGCCAGGCTGGCGTTTCTCAGGGGCCGGCCGGCGACATCGATGGAGCATCAATGCTGCGGGGGCGACATCGATGGAGCATCAATGTCGTAACCGGGAGCCCGGTGGCTCGCCAGCGGAGCGGTGGATCCGCGACCGCTGCTCAGCGAGCCGCTGCCGCTGGAGGGATACGGTGACGCGGTGGACCGGATACGCGCCGGACAAGGCATCAAGTGGCACCTCCGGCCGATATGATGTTCGCTGCGCGGCGAGGCCCGTTGGTTAGTCGCCTATAGGTCCAGAGACGCGGCCTGCCACTTTTTTGCGCGGACAGAGCGGACAGATGGTGGTGGTACGTGTCTCAAGAGCGCTATCCGGTGCTGTGGATCGGCCAGGTAGCCGTGGTCACGCTGCCCGGGGAAATCGACGTGACCATCGCCGACTCGGTCCGGGAAGAGCTTCTCGCCGTCCTGGCCCAGGGTGCGACCTTGCTGGTCGCGGACCTGGGCAAGACGGAATTCTGTGATTCCGCCGGGGTGAACGCCCTGGTCCAGGCGTACCGCCGGGCCAGCGCCAGCGGGAATCCCCTGCGGCTGGTCGTCGGCACGCCTGCGGTTCAGCGGGTGCTGTCGATCACCGGCGTCGACCGCCTGGTGGACATCTTTCCCAGCGTGGCCGCGTCGCTGGCGGGCACGCCCGGTCCGGCGGACCGGGTTCTCCCGGCCGACACCGCCACCGCCGATACCGACGGCGGCTGCGCCTAGGTCCGGCCTCCGGCCGTCACCCCTCCTCGAACGGGGGCGCCGGCCGCGGCGGCTCGCCGGTCACGCTGGTCACCACCGCGCCGGCGATATCGCGGAGCTTCACGTTGCTGTTCTGCGAGGCGGACCGCAGGATCGCGAACGCGCGCTCCTGGGTGCAATGCTCCCTGGCCATGATGATCCCGAGGGCCTGGTCGATGACTCCCCGGGAGGCGAGCGACGAACGCAGCTGCTCGATCAGCGCGGCATGCGACGTCAGCCTGATGGCCAGCGACAGCGCGCCGGAGGCGTTGTGCGCGAAATTCTCGGCCAGGCGCGCCTCGGCCGTGCCGAACGCCGAGGCCTCACGCGCGTACAGGTTGAGGGCACCGACCGGCTTGCCGTCCGTGCTCAGCGGCAGGGCCAGGCAGGACCGGATCCCGTGCGAAGCCGCCTGCGCCTCGAACTCGGGCCAGCGCGCCTTCTCGGCGGTGTCCTCGATGCGGACCATGTGGCCGTCCCGCATGGCGTGCAGGCACGGGCCGTCATCGAGTTCGTACTGCACCTCGTCCACTTGCGCGGCGACCGGGTCGCTGCACGCCACGGTGAGCGGTCTCCCGTTGGG
Organism: Streptosporangiaceae bacterium; assembly: GCA_025934635.1. The sequence continues at coordinate 25,191 of JAICWX010000002.1, forward strand.
CTGGATGGTCATCCCGCAGGACAGGCCGCCGCGGACCAGGCCGGCCGCCAGCACCGCCGTCTCGTGCAGGAACTCCTCCACGCCTTCGGTGCTGAGCAGTGCCTCGTGCAGTTCCCTGAGACTCCCCTCCGCGGTGAATTCTGCGCCGTGCTCTTCTTTCATTTGCGGTTCTCGCGTCATGGCGTCCGCCCCTCTACCCGCGGCCAGCGCGTTAAACGCTGGCCGGGCCGGCGCGTCCCCTGACCTGGCACGATTGCGGATCTGTCACGTACAGTTAGTGTCGTTAGCAGAATGATGCCAGATTCGAACAAGTCGTACCGTTTGGCATGTGACAGACGGTGCGGACAATTATGATCATCGTGACGCAGTAGCTGCCGCTGCCCGGGTCGCGGTGCCACCCAGCTGATCGCGGATCGCGTGATCCGCAATGTCTGATGGAGCCAGGAATGAAACCCCGCCACATGCTCATCGCGTCGGCCGTCGCGGTCACGATGCTGGCCGCTGGATGCTCCTCGGGCGGATCCGGCGGCGGCGCGACGCACCTCAAGCTCGAGAAGACGAACATCACCGTCAACGCCTTCCCGGCCATTGACTCGGCCGGCCTTTACATCGCCCAGGATGAGGGCCTGTTCACGGCGCAGGGCCTGCACGTGACCATCGTCCCGGTCCCCCAGGGGGCCCCGCCGAGCACCCAGGACCTGATCAAGGGCCAGGTCGAGGGCCACTGGGACATCAGCGCCGGAGACTACGTCACCTACATCCAGAACCAGATCGGCGCCGGGATGCCCAAAACCGACCTGCGCATCATCGCCGAGGCCTCCTTCCTGAAGCCCAACGTGCTGACCGTCATGGTCAACGGCGATTCGCCGATCAGCCAGGTCAGCCAGCTCAAGGGCAAGACCGTCTCGGTCAACGCGCAGAACGACATCGGCACCTTGCTGATCGACTCGCTGCTGGTGTCGCACGGCCTCAACCCCCAGCAGATCAACTACATCACCGTGCCGTTCCCGGCCGTGGTCGACGCCCTGACCGCCAAGAAGAGTACGCTGGCGGCGGCGTTCGCACCCGAGCCGTTCGTCAGCGGCGGGGAGGCAGCAGGCCTGCAGGAGCTCGCCGACCTCGATCAGGGCTCGACCCAGGACTTCCCGGTCCAGGGCTACGCGGTCACCGCGGACTGGGCGAAGAAGTACCCCAACACGCTGAAGGCGTTCACCACGGCGCTGTCCCAGGGACAGCAGGTCGCCGACACCGACCGGGCGGCCGTGGAGCAGGCCCTCCAGAAGTACCTGAAAATCGAGGCGCAGTCGGCGGCGTTCATCTCGCTGCCCGCCTTCCCGCTCGGGGTGGACGCGACCCGGCTCCAGCGGGTCGTGGGCGCGATGACCCGGTTCCACTTGCTGCCGAAGACCAATTTCCGGGTCTCCAGCATGATCGACGGCTAGCCTGCCCGGATGTGACGCAAAACGGCCGGTTCCTGCAAAAGGAACCGGCCGTCGGCGTCTGTGGGCGATACTGGGATCGAACCAGTGACCTCCTCGGTGTGAACGAGGCGCTCTCCCGCTGAGCCAATCGCCCGCAGCCGGGACTCGTCCCGGCGCTCCCATAGGTTAGCGCATCTTCGGGGTGCACGGCACGCCGTGCGCGGCGAACGGGCCGGCGCGCCGGCGCGTTCCCGGCGGCGCGCCGCGAGGCGGCCACCGGCCCGGCCGGCGGTCACTCTGAGTAGTGGCCAAATCTTGCAAACGTGCGCATCGGAACGTCTTTAATTACGCTCAGTATTGACAATGAAACGCGACGTAGATAAATGCATGAGATGAGCGCGACAGGCTATGCAATCGGCTCGCCGGAACACTAAACTGCATCAACATCGGAGCCCGGGCTGAACGGCATTTGTCCAGGTCAGGGCAATGATGAGAGCTCGCCTTCCGGCTGGGAACGAAAGGCGCAAAACGGAGCGTGTAGCATCGGGGAAAACTTCACCCTCCGTGCGCGTCATAGTTGTCAGCTGGTCGCGTTGATTGGCAAAGCCCGGGTGTCCGGGCCCCGGCTAGATATGGGGTGGGTAGGCGATGAACAGAAGTAGCAGCACCACGATCTCGGCCGAGCTCGGGCTTAGGCTTGTCGTCCCGCAGCAAACGATTGTCCCTCTTGTGGCCAGTATGTTCTACAGTGGCAGCGATCCATACGCGGTGCGCATGGCGTTCCACGTTGGCACTGACGAGCCGGTCGAGTGGATCTTCGCCCGGGACCTGCTGGCGGCCGGGATCGAGTCGCGGCAGGGCGAGGGAGATGTCCATGTGTGGCCCTCCTCCGGGTCTGGCTCGCTAAGCGCCGACCTGGGGCTGCCCGGGTCGGCCGAGCCCGGGGAAAAGGTCCTGAATATCGAGTTGTCGTCACCTTTTGGCCAGGCCCACTTCGAGGCGCCGGCCCAGGCGATGGCGGCGTTCCTGCGGCGGACTTACCAAATCGTCCCGCCCGGCCAGGAAAGCGACCACATCGACATCGAAGCGGAACTGAACGACCTGCTGCGCAAGGCCTGACAAACCATCGGACGCCCCGGCCCACTCCCCCGTGGTGGGTCGGGGTTACTTTTCGTGACGAAGCGCCGGAAGCTCAGGGAAGATCCACGCCGAAGGAGTCGGACAGCCCGGCCAGCCCGGCCGGGGTGACGCAGACGCTGCGGCGTCGCTGGCCGCGTTCAATCCAGCCGAGCTCGAACAGCCGGCTGAGGATGGCGGCGGCCAGCGCCCCGTTCAGGTGCCCGCGGCGCTGGGTCCAGTCGATGCAGGCGCCGGCGAAGTGCCGCCGTGACCGCCGTACTTCGCCGACATCGAGGCCGAACGAACTCAGCGACCTCGCTCCGGCCCCGGTGACTTCGAAGCGTGCCGCGGGCGTATCAGCCCAGCTCGTTCGGCCTCCTTGTTCTTGATCTTGCTTGAGCAGGCCGTGGCGCAGCAGGGAGTCCAGCAGTTCCACCCCGGCCCGGCCGGCCAGGTGGTCGTAGCAGGTACGGGCCTGCGTCAGCGCGGCGGCCTCACGGGACTGGCGCAGGCTGCGGACGGGCAGCGGCGGGCTGATCAGGCCGAGCGCCTCGATGGCCGTCGCGACCTCGTGGCCGGCCAGCCGGTAGTACCGGTGCCGGCCCTGCCGGGCGACCGCGATCATGCCGCCGTCGAGCAGCCTGGCCAGGTGGAAGCTAGCGGTCGCGGCGCTGACCCCGGCCAGCCGGGCCAGTTCCCCCGCCGCCAGCGGGCGGTCCGGCAGCAGCGCCCGCAGGATCGCGGCCCGGGTCGGGTCGGCCATCAGCGCCGCGGCCGGCGCGATGTCCGTGTCGTAGGGCTGCTCAGGAACTGCGGTCATACTTCGACGCTAACCCAACTATCTTTCAACCAGCATCGAAGGATGACAGACAACCCCGCCCGCCTCGTCGCCGAGGGCGTCGAGAAGTCCCTGTCCATCGCGATGACCTGGCACGCCTGGGACGGCCGCCCGATCGCCGGGACGATCGACGGCCGCCCGAACGTGTGGACGCCCGCCAAGGCGCTGCGCCGGATCACCGACCACCTGATCGACCACCTGCACGAGGTGCAGGCGCTGCTGGCCGGCGCCGAGCCGCTGCCCGACGCGTGGCACGGCCGGTTCGTCACCCTGGATTCAGACTGGGCCCGGCTGACCGAGCCAGATTTCGACGAGGCTTCGTCGCGGCTGCGCCGGCTGGCCCGGACTTACCTGCTGACGTACGAAATGGCTGGTCCGGAGGCATGGGATGCCTCTCGCAGCCCGGCCTGGACGCTGCGCGAGATCGCGGAACACGTGTCCGGAGTGTCGGCCTACGCGGAGTATGTCGGAAACTTGAGATGACGATGGGGAGGATTCCGAGTTTGCGTGAGCGGCAGGATCGGCTACAGTTCTCTTCGCACCCCCCGTAAGGGGATGCGGTGCGGACGTGGCTCAGCTGGTAGAGCATCACCTTGCCAAGGTGTGGGTCGCGGGTTCGAATCCCGTCGTCCGCTCTGGTAGGACCGCTGGGTCTTGGTGGCGCTGCTTTACGCAGCGCCGCTTTTTTATGGCCCTGCTTGTGTGGCCCTGCTTTTTGTGGCGCTGTTTTGTGGCGGAGTGGCCGAGTGGCTTAGGCAAGGGCCTGCAAAGCCCTGTACACGGGTTCGATTCCCGTCTCCGCCTCCACGGTTACACCGAGCGGGCCCGGCCTCATCAGGCCGGGCCCGCTCGTTTTGCTGTCAGGGGAAACTGGTGACGTCCACCGGGGTGGTGTTGGACGGGGTGGCCCCGCCGGCGGAGTTGACGACCTGCTCGACCGTCAAGATCTCGCAACGAATGTGCGCGGATGTGACGGGATGGCCGGATGAGGCCCTGCGGCCGGTATAAACATTTCGTGAACGGCTTGTTATAAGGTCGGATCAGCCGGAGGCCTCTTGGGGGAAGCATGCGCGAGCGACGGCGGTGGACCGTTCGTGACCTGCGTCGCGACAACCGCGCGGTGCTCTTGTCTTCGCTGTTCTTCGAGCAGCCGCTGAGCCGGCCCGACCTCAGCGCCGCCACCGGGCTCAGCCCGGCGTCGGTCAGCAATGTCGTCCGCGAGCTGATCGACGAGGGCATCGTGGTCGAGGCCGGCTCGGTCGACTCGGACGGCGGCCGGCCGCGGGTCCTGCTGCAGGTGAACCCGGACTACGGGTACGTCATCGGGGTCGACGTGGGCGAGATCCGGGTCCGGGTCGAGCTGTTCGACCTGACCATGGCCGAACGGGCCAAGGTCGACTACCCGCTGGATCCCCGGCAGCACGACGTCGCCGTGATCGTGGAGGCGATCCTGGCCGGTCTTGACGAGGTGCTGAGCCGCAGCGGGGTGAGCCCGTCGGCCGTCCTGGGCGTCGGGATCGGGGTCCCGGGCATCGTGGAGAACGGGCCCGATGCCCGTGTGCACGGGCAGAGCTACGGCTGGGACGCGGTCCCGCTGGAGCGGCTGCTGCGCGCCGGGACCAGCCTGCCGCTGCACATCGACAACGGCGCCAAGACGATGGGCCAGGCCGAGCTGTGGTTCGGCGCGGGACGGGGCACCCAGCACGCCGTCGTCTGCCTGATCGGCTCGGGGGTGGGCGCTTCGATCATCGCCCACGGCTCCTCGCACCGGGGCTCCACGTCCAGTGCGGTGGAGTGGGGGCACACCACCGTGATCGCGGGCGGCCGCACCTGCCGGTGCGGGGCCCGCGGCTGCCTGGAGGCCTACGCCGGGGCCGAGGCCATCCTGGACCGGTACGGCGACGTTTTTCCCGGCCTGGATCAGGAAGCCGCGCTCGCCGCGCTGATCGACCTGGCTCCGACGTCGCCGCGGGCGGCGGAGGTGCTGGATGAGGCCGCGCTCTACCTCGGCGTCAGCATCGGCAACCTGATCAACCTGTTCAACCCCGAGCGGATCATCATCGGCGGCTGGGCGGGACTGCTGCTGGGCGAGCGGATGCTGCCCGCTATCGAGGACGCGGCCCGCGAGCACTCGCTGCGGTACTCGTTCGCCCAGACCACGATCGAGCTCGGCCGCCTGGGACCGAACGCCGTCGCCCTCGGCGCCGCCACGCTGCCCATCGAGGAACTACTCAGCGAGATGGCGTTCCCCGCCACCAGGAGCGACCGTCCCGCCAGCTGAAAGACGCCTAGAGGCACGGGTTCGGAACGGCGCGAATAACGGCATCGATGGAGCATCGATGTCGTGATCGCGACCTTGATGGAGCATCGATGTCGTTGCAGGAAGCCGGATGAGGGGCCGGGCTGGTGACGGGGCGGAGCTGTGGTGTGGACGTGGTCGGCGTCGGCTGGTAACCGGCGTGCTAGGTGACGCCGGGGTGGATGAGGCCTGCTTCGTAGGCCAGGACCACGACCTGGACCCGGTCGCGCAGGGCGAGCTTGGACAAGATCCGCCCGACGTGGGACTTCACCGTCGCCTCGGAGACGAACAGGGAAGCCGCGATCTCGGTGTTGGACAGCCCCCGGGCCACCGCGATGAGCACCTCGCGCTCGCGTTCGGTCAGCGCGGAGAGCTGGGGGAAGCGCTGGTCCCGCTGGCTCGGGGAAACCGGCAGGACCTGGGCGTACTCCTCCAGCAGGCGGCGTGTTACCCGCGGGGACACCACCGCGTCCCCGGCCGCGACGGTCCTGATGGCGGCGACGAGATCGCCCGGGCGCACGTCCTTGAGCAGGAAACCGCTGGCACCGGCCCGGAGCGCGCCGAAGGCGTACTCGTCCAGGTCGAAGGTGGTCAGGACCAGCACCTTGGGCAGCGGTCCGGCGGCGGTGATCCGCTGGGTGGCCTCGATGCCGTCGGTACCCGGCATCCGGATATCCATCAGCGCCACGTCCGGGGTGTGCCGGCGCGCGAGCTCGACGGCCTCCTCGCCGTTGCCCGCCTCGCCGACGACCGTCAGGTCGCCCTCGGCTTCGAGGATCATGCGGAAGCCGCGGCGCAGCAGCGGCTGGTCATCGGCCAGCAGGACGGAGACGCTCATCCGGGCCGCCCGAGGGTCGCCTCGACCAGCCAGCCTTCCGGCGCGTCCGGGTTGGGGCCGGCCCGCAGCGTGCCGCCGTGCAGCGCGGCCCGCTCGCGCATGCCGTCGATGCCGTGTCCCCGGTGCCCGCCGTCGGCGCGGAGCGTATCCGCCGCCCGCGCTGAACCGTCGTCGGTGATCCGGACCCGGACCTGAGGCCGGCTGTAGGTGATGGTGACCGCCGCGTGGCCGGCCGCGGCGTGGCGCAGGGTATTGGTGAGCGCCTCCTGGACGATGCGGTACGTGGTCAGCTCGGCCGCGGCGCCGAGCGGGAACGGAGTTCCCGCCACGCTCAGGTCGACCGGCAGGCCGGTAGCCCGGATCCGCTCGACGAGCGCCCCGAGGTCGCCGAGGCCAGGTTGCGGCGCCAGGCCCGCGGCCGGCTCGTCGGTGCGCAGCACGCCGAGCATCGCCCGCAGGTCGGTCAGGGCCTGGCGGGCCACCTCCGAGGCTTCGGTCATCGCCTCGGTCCCGCGGGCGGGATCGGCGCGGCCGACGACGGCGGCGGCATCGGCCAGCGTGATCACGACCGACAGGCTATGGGACACGATGTCGTGCAGGTCCCGGGCGATCCGGGTCCGCTCGGCGGCGGCCGCGATCACCGCCTGCTGGTCCCGCTCGACTTCGAGCCTGCGGGCGCGCTCGTCCATCCAGGCCAGGTACCTGCTGCCCGAGCCGGCCGCCAGGCCGGCGAACAGGGCCGCCACCACCATGGCCGACAGGAAGAGCAGCGAGCGCGGCACGGTGCCGGCCGGCTGCCACCTGACCGCCGCCATGGCGGCCCCGGCCTCGAGCACGCCGGTGGCGAGCAGGGCGCGGACCCGTGACTCGTGCGCCGCCAGCGTGTACAGCGCGACCAGCAGCACCGCGTCCCCGAGCAGCGGGAAGCCGAGCAGCCACTGGGCGAGCGCGATGCCGCTGCTGACGACGAAGACCAGGGACGGATACTGACGGCGGGCCACCAGGACGACGATCAGCGCGGTCTGGATAATGGCCGGATTACTGCCGGAGATGCCCGACCAGGCCAGCCAGACCGAGCACGAGGCCAGGAGCAGCGCGGTCAGCAGCAGGTCGGTGGCGAGCGGATGAGTCCGCATCAGCCGGCGGCCCTGGCCGAACAGGCCGCGGGAGATCTCGTCAGGCGGCTGCCCGTCCGGCCACTCGCGCGGCGATCGCGGCCCGGCCCCTGGCGGGGCGGGGAGCCTGGTGATGATGCCCATGCGTGCCCTTCGTCCTCGCCTACCGGCAGCGTACCCGTCCGGCTCCCGCCAGCTGCGGGGAGCCGACGCATTATCGCTGGTAGAAGTAGGTATACGGGCTGCGTATCAGACCTGAGGATGATGCCGCCGGACCGGATTTCGTCCTCCGGGAGGTCTCGCTGGCAGCTGGCGGCAACTTACTGTTGGCTGGCGTCGTTATTCCCTTGGAGGCTTGTTGACCCCTCATCCCCGCCCGGCTGGATTTCGGACCTGGGCCAGCCGGGCCGGGGTGTTCCCTGAGCCGGTGGCCGCGAAGGTACCTGAGGTCACTTTCCTGTTCTGGGTGATCAAGATCCTGACCACCTGCGGCGGCGAGGCCGTTTCCGATTACCTGGCCCAGGGCAGCAGGCCGGTCGGCGCCGTGGTGGAGGCAGGCCTGCTGGTCATCGCGCTGACCTGGCAGTTCAGGACCCGCCGCTACGTCGCGGCCGCCTACTGGTCGCTGGCCTACGCCATCGCGATCTCCGGCACCGGGGTATCGGACGCGCTGCACCTGTTCATCGGCATCCCGTATGCGGGCACCACCGTGCTCTGGGCCGTGGTGCTCGCGCTGGTCTTCTGGCTCTGGCACCGCAGCGAGGGCACGCTGTCCATTCACAGCGTCGTTACCCGGCGACGTGAGGCCTACTACTGGTCCGTGGTGTTCGCCACCTTCGCGCTCGGCACCGCCCTCGGCGACTTCACGGCCAGCGTTCTCGGCCTGGGCTATCTCACGTCCGCGATCATGTTCTTGGTCATCATCGGGATTCCCGCCCTGTTCTGGTCCCGGTTCGGGCTCAACGCGGTCGCCGCCTTCTGGTTCGCCTACGTGGTGACCCGTCCCCTGGGCGCGTCGTTTGCCGATTACTTCGGCCGGGCGCGCTCGCTGAGCGGCGCGGGCTTCGGGTCCGGGCGGGTCGCGGTCATCGTGGCCATCGCCGTGGCGCTGGGCGTCGGCTACCTGGCCGTCACGCGCCGCGACGTACAGCGGCCGGACGCCGAAGGCGGTCCGCTGCCCGCTTCAGAAATGATCTCAGGCCGGTCCGCGCAGCACGGTTAATAGTGGCCCCGTGGGTATGTAAATGGCATGGTCAGGATAAGGCGCTGGGTCATTGGCAAGCGCAAGAAGGTCGTGTGGTCTGAACCGCAGCTTCCGCCGTTCATCAAGATCAATCCGGACAGCCCCCCCGGTCTCGCCGAGGGGCTCCAGCCCGGTGACATGTCGATGGGCGTCGCCGCGACGGAATTCCTCAAGCTGGACGAGGAAGAGGGCGAGCCGGATCTAGCGTTACCGCACGCGGCAGGCCCGGGCGCTAGCCGAGCTGCGCCCTGAATGCCTCCAGCGCGAGCCGGATGTTCTCCACCGAATTGGCGTAGGAAAACCGCAGGAAACCCTCGCCGTAGGAGCCGAATGCCGGCCCGCCCAGCGCCGCCACCCCCGCGTCCGCCAGCAGCCGGGCTTGCAAGTCCGACGAGGACTGCCCGGTCCCGGTGATGTCCGGGAAGGCGTAGAAGGCGCCCTGCGGCTCGAGGCAGCTGACGCCGGGCAGGTCGTTGAGCCCGGCCACGACGACGTCCCGGCGGCGGCGGAATTCCGCCACCATCGCCTCGACCGGATCCCACGGGCCTTCCAGGGCGGCGATGGCCGCGTACTGGCTGAACGCGGACGTGCACGAGACCGAGTTGATGGCCAGCCGGGTGACCGGCTCCACCAGGGCGGGCGGGAACACGCCGAAGCCGAGCCGCCAGCCGGTCATCGCGAAGGTCTTCGACCACCCGTCCAGCAGGATCGTCCGGTCTGCCATCCCCTCCACGTCGAGCACGCTGGCGTGCTGCTGGCCGTACCGGATGGCCCAGTACACCTCGTCGGTCAGCACGATGAGGTCATGCCGCATGGCGATGGCGGCGATCTCCTCGCAGTCCTTCTGGGTAAGCGCGCTGCCGCACGGGTTGTGCGGCGAGTTGATGATCAGCAGCCTGGTCCGGTCCGTGATCAGCCGCTCGAGCTCGTCGGTGTCGATGCGGAAGCCGTTGCGCTGGCGCAGCGGGACGGGAACCGGCACCGCCCCCGCGAACGAGGTGATGGACTCGTACATCGGGAAACCGGGGTCGGGGTAGAGCACCTCGTCGCCCTCGCCCGCCAGGGCGAGGATGGTGAAGAACATGATCGGCTTGGCGCCCGGCGTGATGATGACCCGGTCCGGCGTGACCCGCATCCGGCCGGTTCGCTCGAGGAAGGCGGCCACGGCCTGGCGCAGCGGCGGGATGCCGGGCGCGGGCACGTAGTGGGTGGCGCCCGCGTGCAGGGCCTCGACCGCGGCCTCGACGATGTGCGGGGCGGTCGGGAAGTCCGGCTCGCCGATCTCCAGGTGGATGACCTTCCCGCCGGCGTCCTCGATCGCCCGGGCCCGGGCCAGCACCTCGAAGGCGGACTCGGTGCCGAGGTTGGCCATGCGGTCGGCGAGCCGGATAGCTGTCATGGCCCAATGGTATGTCTGTGACGGTTTGGCGTTAAGAGCCGGGAGTGCCCAGGGAGTGATCCTGGTGTAGCCGGTTCAGCCGAGCTCAGCCTGCCCCATCTTGATACGGCTGACGAATCCGTGCCACTGGTCCGCCCCAAACCGGAGCCTAGCTCCCGATCGATCCCGCGAATCCCTGACCAGAACAGACGACTCCGAGGTAACTACCTCGATACATCCGCCATCGGCACCGCTGAAACTGCTTTTGCGCCAGACAGGTGTCGAGTTCGGGTTCCGCTGAGTGGCCATAGAGCTAGATCCTTCGTTCGCCGTTCGATTCGAAGTATCCCATATCTGGCGCAGGGGCCTCGAACGCAAGAAGTCGACAAAGCATAGAAAACCACCACTCTGTGGCATCCTTCGCCATAGAGTTTAAGCGTCATGGCTTGGCCGACATAGACGTCCGGGTGAACGAAATCTGTCCGGCTAGTTGCGGATCTTCCTGCTTACCTCCTGGGTTGCTCGGTTCGGCGGACGGTACTCGGCTGTGGTGACCCGGCTTCGTGCCTGGTTACGACATGTCTTCCGCTACGCTCCGGATAAGCTCGACGGACTTCTCCGCCGTCAGCGCGTCCTCAAGCAGGAGTTCGAAGTCGGCCCGATATTCTGTGATCGCGGGATCTTCACCTTGCACCATGCTGGCGAATTCGCCCCGGCCGGCGTCAATGTAGAGCAGATCGGGCAGGCCCCCCTCGAACTCCAGCAGGGTGAACGGGCCATACAGGCCGCGGTGCGCGCCCGCCTCGAACGGGATTACCCGCACCGTGATCAACTCATCTTGCTCCGCCTTATCCGCGATCTCACGCAGCTGAGCCGGCATGATGTTGGGGTCCTTGGCGATCCCGACGTGTCGCCGGATGACCGCCTCGTCTACGACGTAGTACTGACGGGGCCGAGGATCCCGCTGGGCGAGCTCTGACTGGCGCTGGCGCCGGAGCCCCACGATCGCGGCCACCCGGACCGCGTCGACCGAGTTGACGGTGACCGCCTCCGCGTACGCGACGGTCTGCAACATGCCCGGAAGGAATCCGGACTGAAACTGCCTGATGAAGGCGGCACCCGCCTCGAAGCCCACGTAATTGAGGTACGTCGGGGAGACGTCATCCCGGTACTTGTCCCACCAGGCACGCTCGCGCGCTCCCCGGTTAAGGAGCTGGAGCCGCTCGCGGGTGCTCTCGGAGGTGACTCCGTACCTGTCCAGGATGGCGTCCAGGTCAACCTTGGTAATCGCGCTCCGGCCGCCCTCTACCCGGATCAGTTTGGACGGAGACCATTCAAGCTGGGCGGCAATTTGCTCTTGCGTCAGCCCGCTCTCCCGCCGCAAACGCACGAGTTCACCACGAAGCAACGCGCTCTGGACAACCGGGCCCTGGTCGGTAGCCATAGAAAATTATTACTTTCTGTAGTTGATAGTTCAAGACTCTTGAGGGTACCGGGATGCCAGGTAGCAAGAAGCTAGGGCGCAGTGTGTTGTGTGTCACGCACCTTGATCATCCCCTTGCGAGAGGCGATCGCAAAGTGGCTGCCAGGTTCCCTGGGCTAGGTTGCAGACTATCAGAGTTCGTTCTGCTACCTGGCAAGTTGGTGTGTTCCAGGTCGCAGCATGACACCTTGTAAGGTTTAACTACCTGGTGGTAGCATGCTCGTAGCATAACTATCGGTAGACACGCTGCTTGATTCTGCATAAAAAAGCGCGACAAAAGTTAACTAAACGTGACACGAAACTCCGGCGCGAGTCGCGATCCCATCCGGAGCTCGCCCCCGAGGAGGTCACCACCGAAGCGCTAGCAACCTCGCCACCATAAAGCAAGCCGTCCCCACGCCTCCCCGATCAACGGTTGGCGCCACGGATCGAGGGGGCGTCAGGGACGGCCCTCCAACCGCTCCGAGTCCACAGCCCAGAGGAGGGTCCGTCGTTGTGAGCCCGAACCACACTCGGCACGTGTCAGAGGGATCAGCGCAGTCCATCCGGCCTAAGCCGGACATGCCCGCCGCTTCCTCATCCACCAGGCGTTTTACTCATTGCGGCCTGATTATCATACCTGGCCATTACCACGGGCGCTATAGAGCTGACGAAAATCCCGCCTCAGCAGCCTCCGGAAACATAGTTTTTACATCCGGCAGGATTCTCCGGCAAGGGCGAGGAGAGAGCAAAAAGCCTATTGACCAGGAGTTTCTCCTGGTCCAGGTCGTTCGCTACGAAAACAAACAAAATGCTCTGGCCATAACCAACCCGCAAGGTTCCATTAGGAACACCTTGCCATTTGACATCGGCACTGCCTGCCAATGTCGTGGAAGGGGGAGGTGTGGACCGCGCGGCAGGGTTTCCTGAGGCGAATGACGACCAGCCGGGCGCGGAGGCGGCCGACATCGAGCCGGGCCGGCCCGGCGACTCGAAGCGGAAGGTCACCTTCTCGGTCTCGCTGGAGGTGACGCAGTCCGGGCTACGGAGTGTTCCGCCGCGGCGCCGGAGCGCCCAGGCGCCGCACCCTGCCCTGGTGAGCGCGAGGATCGTCGACTGGCTTCGCCGGTCCGTCCAGCCGTCGATATCGAAGGCTCAGAAGTGGCGGGAGCTAGGGATCCCGCCAGTGCAGCGTGAGCGCCCCGGCCGGCCTGGTCTGCCCCCGGTCAGCTTCTGGGACGCGCTCGATGCGACCGAACGCGTGGCGCTGGCCACGGTGGCAGTCGCCGAGGGATTCACGGCCGGCCAGCCGCTGATGCGCGAGGGCGACCTAGCGGATCACGTCATGGTAATTACCGCGGGGCACGTCGAGGTGTGCGTCGACGAGAACGGCTGGGAGCGCGCACTAGCCGAGCGCGGTCCCGGCGATCTGGTCGGCGAACGCGGCGGGCTCCAGGTCCGGATCCGTTCTGCCAGCGTCATAGCACTGGATGCGGTAGAGGTCCTGACCGTGAGCACCGGAGCCTTCCAGGCCTTTGTCAGCGCCCACCCGCAGGTCTTCGACATCGTGGAACAGCAACTCTACGACCGGCTTACCGAGACCGCGGCCGTCCGGCCCGATCGGCTCCGGCCCAGGGACACCGTTCTCGCGTCCGTCCACTGCCCGGTCTCGGCGCTCACGGTCCCGACGCTCCCGCCCTTGAACGGCGAGCACTGCACGATTGTGTATTCCGATATCGTCGGATTCAGCTCGAGGGAGCGCAACGACGCGGACCGTCTCGTCATCAGGAGGGCGCTCTACGGCATCACGCGCAAGATCCTGCAGGGCATACCCGGCGCCTGGTCTCAGGATCGCGGCGACGGCCTGCTCACGGTGATCCCGCCCAGCGTACCGACGGCGGAGGTGATCGCCCTGCTGCACCGGGATCTGCCCGCCGCGCTTGACCGGCATAATCGCACCGATCGCGGAGCTACCCGGTTCCAGCTTCGGATCGCCATCGACGTCGGACCGGTGACCAGCGACATGATGGGGGTTTCCGGAGAGGCGATCATCATCGCCGCGCGCCTGCTCGAGGCACCAGTGTTCAAGGCCGCCTTCGCCACGGGTACGGTCAGCTTCGGAGTCATTTCCTCAAGCTTTGTCTTCGAGGCGGTCATCAAGCACAGCCTGAACCCGCTTGACCTGGCCGGTTACTTCGAGATCCCGGTCAAGGTAAAGGGGTTCAGCGCCCTGGCCTGGATGAAGATATTCGGCCCCTCGGCTCCGCCCGCCGCCTTTTACCGGTCCGCCCGGCCCGCCTCATTAGGCGCCAGATGAGCTGCCGCGCAGCAGAGGCTCCAGCCGGGTCAGAGCTTGCCTGAGGTTGGGCTCGGAGGTGGTGGCGTGGGCCTCGGGCAGGGTCAGCCAGCGTAGGGGGGCGTCCGGGGTCTCCGGGCGCGCGGCACCCGGGTCCGCGGTGGCCATGAAGAAGCGGATGTCGGCGTGCTCGTGGGCGGGCTCGCCTTTGCCGGGGGGGACGCGGACGATGACGACCTGGCGGATGGCGGCGTCGGGCCAGGGGACCAGGTCGGTCAGGCCGGTTTCTTCTTCCGCTTCGCGGGCGACGATGGCGAGGGGATCGGTCTCGCCTGGGTCGCCGTGGCCGCCGACCTGCAGCCAGGCCTGCTGGCGCTGGTGCCAGCGCAGCAGCACGCGCGCCGTCGGCGGGTGCGCGATCAGGGCGGACGCGGTGACGTGCAGCGGCAGGTCGCGCCGGTAGGGATCAGCGGCGGTCTCGAGCAGCGCACGGAGCCGTCGCACGTCGGCTGTCTCGGCGTCGCCCTCGGGATGGTAGCGGTCCAGGAGGGTGGTCAGGTCAGGCACCGAACTCGGATCAGGCACCGAACAAGTATGGCGGGCGGCCGGTGACGCCGGGGGTGCAGGCGAAGATGTCGCCGGCGTGGGGCTGCGCGGCTATCTCGGCCGGGGTGAAGTTCTCCCGGGCGGTCGTGATGTAGAGGGTGCCCAGGTCCGCGCCGCCGAAGGCGGCCGAGGTGACCTGGGTGACCGGGAGCTTCACGACCGTGTCCAGGCGGCCGTCGGGCGTGTAGCGGCGCAGTTCACCGGAGCCCCACACGGCGAGCCACAGGCCGCCCTCGGCGTCGAGGGTCAGGCCGTCGGGCAGGCCGCCGGAGACCGGGATGAACTGGCGCCGGGCGGACAGCGCGCCGGTATCGGGATCGCTGTCGAACACGTCCACTCCCCCGCCGTAGCTGTCCGCGAAGTAGAACGTCTGGCGGTCATCGGCCCAGTCCAGGCCGTTGGAGAGCCCGATGCCGCCGAGCAGCTCGGTGACCGAGCCGTCGGGGGCGAGCCGGTACAGGGCGCACGGCGGGCCCTTGTCGGCCAGCGTGCAGGTTCCGGCCCAGAAGCTCCCCCACGGGTCCGGCTTGCCGTCGTTGAACCGGAACACGCTCCCGTCGACCGCGAAGTCACCCAGCCGCCGCAGGTCGCTGCCGTCGTCGCCGGCCAGCGCGAAATGGTCGGCCAGCGCGAGGACCAGGCCGCCGTCGCGGGTCAGGCCGGCGGTGCCGAGCTCGCCGCCGGTCTCGAACCAGGTGTGCCCGGCGGTGGCCGGGTCGAGCGCGTGCACCTGGCCGCGCAGGATGTCCACCCAGCGCAGCTGGCCGTGAGCGGCGTCCCAGAACGGTCCCTCGGCCAGCTCGCACTGGGCCGGGACCGCGAGCTCGGCATCCAGGGTTCTCGTCATGACGCGCGCCTCCTGTCGTTTTTCGTTCCCCACCAGTACCACACGGTCAGGTGATGCCGGTGAGGTGGATCCAGCGGCGGACGCACTCGGCGAAGAAGGCCTCGCGGTCGCCTGGTTCCTCGCCGACCACGCCGTGCAGCTGTCCGTAGAGCTCGAACGAGACGACGCCGAACAGGTTCGTCCACACCATGAGCGCGCGCTGGACGAGTGCGGCGGGAACGCCGGGCGGCAGGTAGGAACGGATCGGGGCGACGGCGGCCGCGACGGGCTGGGCCTCCGCGTCCTTGGTGTCCGCGTCCGGGAGGCGGCCCGCCAGCGCGGCCTCGACGACGATCCGGAGCAGCAGGGCGGTGACCCGGGAGGCGGGCCGCACGGTGTCGGCCGGGGCCACGTAGCCGGGGACGGGCGAGCCGTAGATCAGCGCGTACTCGTTCGGGTGGGCCAGGGCCCAGGCCCGGACGGCCGTGCAGGCGGCGGCGAGGCGGCCGGCCAGGTCGTCCCGGTCGACGGTCGCCTCGCCGGCCTCGGCGGCGGTCCCGAGCGAGTCGTAGGCGTCGATGATCAGCCGGGTCAGCAGCTCGTCGCGGCTGCTGAAGTAGCGGTACAGGGCGGAGGAGGCCATGCCGAGGTCCCGGGCGATGGCCCGCAGGCTCAGCGCCGGGGCGCCGTCGGTCGCCAGGTAGCCGCGGGCCGCCTTCAGGATCTCCGCGGTGATCTCCGCCCGGGCGCGCTCGCGGGCCGTCCGCGGCGCTGACGGCGGCCCTGCGGTCCGGCTGGCCTGGTCGTTCGCATCGCTCATCCGCCGATGATCGCACGAGATCGAGATCGGCGGCAACAATTGAGAGCAGTGCTCTTGCTTTTAGGTCAGGATCGCCTACCATCGAATCGAGAGCGATGCTCACTAATGAGAGCATTAGTCACGTGGAGGGTTCGATGAGCGAATCAGGTCTGGTTATCGGCGCGGGCGTGATCGGCAGCCGGGTCGCCCAGCTGCTCGCCGAGCGCGGAGATCGTGTCACGGTGGTCAGCAGGCGCGGCTCGTCCCCGGCGGGGTCCGGCCCGCGGGACGGGGTTCCCGGGGTCACTCACGTGGCCGCCGACGCGGCGGACGCGGCGGCGATGGCCCGGCTGGCCGAGGGGGCGGCCGTCGTCTACAACTGCGTGAACCCGCCGTATCACCGCTGGCCGGCCGACTGGCCGCCGATCGCCGCCAGCGTGCTGGCCGCCGCCGAACGCAGCGGGGCGGTGCTGGTCACGCTGTCGAACCTGTACGGCTACGGTCCCGCGGGCCGCTCCCTGGGCGTCGGCGCGTACGACGAGGCGCACCCGATGACCGAGGCTACGCCGCTGGCCGCGACCGGGGCCAAGGGACGGATCCGGGCTCGCGTCTGGCAGGACGCGCTCGCCGCGCACCAGGCCGGGCGGGTCCGGGCGGCCGAGGTCCGCGCCTCCGATTTCGTCGGTCCCGGCGCGCAGAGCGCGCTGGGCGAACGGGTCCTCGGGCGGATCCGCCACGGGCGGGGCGTCTCGGTGCTCGGCCGGGCCGACCAGCCGCATACCTGGTCGTTTACCGGCGACGTGGCCGGGATGCTGGTGGTGGCGGGCAGCGATCCCCGTGCCTGGGGGCGGGCCTGGCATGCGCCGTCGAACGAGCCGCGCAGCCAGCGCGAGGCCGTGAATGACCTCGCGCTGGCGGCCGGAGCCGGGTCAGGCCGGGTCCGCGTCGGCACCGTGCCTTCGGTGCTGCTGCGCGGGATCGGGCTGGTCTCGCCGCTGATGCGCGAGCTGCGGGAGACCGAGTACCAGTTCCGCGACGCCTTCGTCATGGACTCCTCGGCCGCCCAGGCGGCCTTCGGCCTGAAGCCGACACCCTGGGATGAGGTCGTGTCCGCGACGGTCAGGCCTGCTAGTCAGTGAAGAACCGGTACGAACCCACTTCGGTGAAGGCCTGCGCGACCGGGGGCTCCTCGCAGCGCTCCCTGATGCCGGCCTGGAACTCACCGAAGGCCCTGATCTCGAGGATCGGGCTCGGATCGCGCTCGGACTGGGTGATGTGAACGAAGGTCACCTCGTCGTCCAGCCGCAGCGTGGTGTACCGGAAGCCGTCGGGCTTGGTGCGGTGAAGTTCGGCGTAGACGGCGCGGACGAGCTCGGCGTTGGCTTCGGCCTGGCCGGGCTTGGTCCGGTAGCGGATGATGCTCTGTGGCATGGCTAGCTCCTGATCTTGATCTTGGATGGACGGTTTTCTGCTGGTACTGGTGACGGGGCCAGAGCGCGGCCGGGGATGATCAGGCCGGCCAGCGCGCCGAGCAGGGCCAGGCCGGCGCAGGCACCCATGGCCGGGCCGAAGCCATTGACGAACGTGGCAGGCGATCCGTAGCGACCGCCGGCGGCGAAGACGACGGCGCAGATCGCGACGCCGAACACCCCGCCGAGCTGGCGGAGCATGTTGATGGTGCCGGAGGCCTGGCCGATGGCGGCGGGCGGCACGGCGGTCATCACCGCGCTCATCGTGGCCGGAATCGCCACCGACACCCCGCAGCCCGCCAGCAGCAGCGGCGCGACCAGGTACCCGTAGGGCAGGCCGGGCCGGGCGATCAGCGCGATCCAGGTCATGGCGCCGGCCGTCACGGCCAGGCCGCCTGCGATCAGCGGCCGCTCCCCCACCCGGCCGATGAGCGCCCCGGCGAACGGCGCGATCACGGCCAGCGTGGCCCAGCCGGGCAGCAGCCGCAGCCCGGCGCCGAGCGGGCCGTAGCCCAGGCCGGTTTCCAGGAACTGGGCCATAAAGAACACCATGGCCATGAGCACGGCGAAGATGGCGAAGGTGGCCGCGTTCCCGGCCGCGACGGGCCGCGAGCGGAACAGCCGCACCGGCACCATCGGGGCAGCGACCCGTAGTTCCCAGGCGACGAAGGCCGCCGCCAGCACGAGGCCGGCCGCGAGCGGGCCGGTGATCTCGGGGCTGGCCCAGCCCAGGCTGCTGGCGCGGATCAGGGCCCAGACGATGCCGAGGGCGCCGCCGGTGGCCAGGATGAGTCCGGCTGGATCGAGGCGGGCGGGAACTCGTTCGGTCGCTGGGATCTTGATTTTTATCAGCGGGATCATGAGCAGGCCGATAGGGACGTTCAGCCAGAAGATCCACGGCCAGTTCAGGCCCTGGGTGACCGCGCCGCCGACGACCGGGCCGGCCAGCACCGCGATCCCGGTCACGCTGCTGAAGATCCCGAGCGCCCAGGCCCGGCGCTGCGGCGGGAACGCGGCGGACAGCAGGGCCAGGGCCAGCGGGAGCATCAGCGCCGCGCCCGCGCCCTGCACGGCGCGGGCCGCGATCAGGGCGGTGGCGTTCGGCGCCAGCGCGCAGGCGGCCGAGGCCGCGGCGAACAGGCCGACCCCGGCGGCCAGCATCCGCCGCCGGCCCAGCCGCTCCCCCAGCGCCGCGCCGGTCAGCAGCAGCACGGCGAAGCTCAGCGTGTAGGCGCTCACCGTCCACTCCAGGGTGGCCAGCGAGGCATGCAGTTTCAGCCGGATCACCGGCAGCGCCGTCGCCACCACCTGGGTGTCCAGTGACACCATCAGCGACGCCGCCGAGGTCAGCGCCAGCACCCAGCGCTGTCCTCCCGACGTTTGGTTCGTGCTCACGTTGTCCTCCTCGTGGTCTGTCACTAGGTACTGACACCGGGCTTCCGGCCGACTGAGCGATGACTTTCGCCCGTGCGCGGTGTCTGTACCTTCGTGGCGACTGAGGCGACGCTGGAGCAGGCCCGGGGCGGGGACGACCGGGCGTTCGGTGAGCTGACCGATCCGTACCTGGGTGAGCTGCGGCTGCACTGCTACCGGATCCTCGGTTCGGTGCAGGACGCGGAGGATGTCCTGCAGGAGACACTGCTGGCCGCCTGGCGGGGGCTCGGCCAGTACGAGCAGCGGGCATCGCTGCGCACCTGGCTGTACCGGATCGCGACGAACCGGTGCCTGAACGCGCTGCGGGCCAGCGAACGCCGGCCGCGGCCGGTGCCCGCCGGGCCGGACTTCCTCACCGTGGAGCCGACCCGGCGGGGTGAGCCGGTGTGGCTGGAGCCCTACCCGGATGCCCTGCTCGAGGGACTTCCCGATACGGGGGCGGGTCCCGAGGCGCAGTACGAGGCCAAGGAGTCGGTGGCGCTGGCCTTTGTCACCGCCGTCCAGCACCTGCCGCCGCGGCAGCGGGCCGTGCTCGTGCTCCGGGACGTGCTGGGGTTCCGGGCCGCTGAGGTGGCGGACATGCTGGAGAGCAGCGAGGCCTCGGTGAACAGCGCGCTGCAGCGGGCGCGGGCGACGATGGCCCAGCGGCTGCCGGGACCGGGGCGGGAGCGGGCACCGCTGCCGCGTTCGGCTCGAGAGCGAGACGTCGCCGGGCGGTTCGCCACCGCGTTCGCTCTTGATGACATCGACGCGGTGGTCGCGCTGCTGACCGAGGATGCCTGGCTCACCATGCCGCCGGCGACGCTGGAGTTTCAGGGCGCCGAGGCGATCGGGGGCTTCTTGCGGGATATCCGCACGTGGCGGGGACTGCGGCGGTACCGGCTGGTGCCGGTGCGGGCTAACGGGCAGCCGGCGTTCGGGTGTTACCTGCGGGAGGGCTCGGCTGGGGTGTTCGGCGCGCACGGGATGATGGTGCTGACGCTGGAAGGCGACCGGATCGCGGCGCTGACGCGGTTCGTGGACAACGGGAACCTGGCGAGGTTCGGTCTGCCGCTGGCGCTCGAGGGGTAGCCGAGGCTAGGGCGTGTCCCGTAACCCCCCGTTGGACTTCCCCCTCGCCGCGTGGGCGGCGTTCACGGCTGCCCTGAAGGGCTAGACGCAGGGGAAGGCCCTAGCCGTGACAGATCAGGACCGGTGGGGGTGGCTTCGGGAGTGCGCAGAGGAGGCGCGGCTCTGGTAGCATCTCGGCGAGGCATTAAAGGGCCGTTGGCGCAGCGGGAGCGCGTCTCCCTGACACGGAGAAGGTCACTGGTTCAAATCCAGTACGGCCCACCAGGAATAAGGCCATGACACCCCCAGGGGGGTGGCATGGCCTTATTCGTTGCCGCCAGGTTCTTAAGTGGCGGGTCCCCGCTCGGGCCGGCTAAAGGTACTCGGCCAGGGGAAAGGACCGGTGGGCGCGGGGCGGCACCAGGTAGTTCTGGCGGTGGGTGGTGTGCAGGTACTGGTTGAAGCCGGCCTGGGTGCGCACGTTGAGATTGAGGTTCGCTCCGCTCGGGTAACGCCCGTCCATGGCCTGCCGGGCCCGGTGGAAGGCGTCGCTGGTGGGGGTGAAGGCGATGAAATGCAGGCTGGCCGCCGGGGTGTTCGAGTAGCCGTCGCCGACTGGGTCGGACGTGTAGAAGAACGGGTTGTCCAGGGAGTCGAAGTCGCTGCGCTGGGGAATGGAGGTGCCCGCGACGTAGGAGTTGCCGTAATTGTCGGTCAGCGCCGAGCCGAGCCTGGTGACGGGCTGCAGGCTCTCGCTGTGGCCCACCGCCCCGTTGGCCTGGAGGTCGTTGCTGACCTGGGCTTGCGTCTTGGTCTGGGCGGGGCCTTCCGGCACCACCTGCGTCGGCGTCGGCACCCTCAGGCTGGTGTCGAAGGCCTGGCTGACCCGGTTGCTGTCCTTCAGCTGATACCAGCCCGCCAGGTCCAGGTAGAGGTGGGACAGGTGCATCGCGGTGCCGTGCATGAAATACCCGCCGGGCCACTGGTCGGTGAGACCGGGGAGCGTTTCCATGTTCGCGATGACGCCGTGGCCGATGGAGTCGGCCTGCGTCGAGGCAAAGCCCATGAACAGCTCGGCGTTGTCGGGAATGGCGCCGGCGCCGGGGATGCCGCCGCTCAGCGCCATCTGCTTGGGCAGGCTCTGGTTGCCGCCGAAGCCGCCTCCCACGAAACCCTTCCGGATGCTGGTCACCGTGAACAGGCTGCCCGCTTGCCCGGAACCGGTGCCGAAGATGGCGTTGGCCCCCGCCGTCACGTTGGCCAGCGAGTCGCTGCGCAGCAGCACGGCGACCTGGTTTTGCTCCAGACGCAGGTGCGGAGCACCGGGGAAACCGGCGGGCGGCGTATCGCTCGGGAACTGCACGGCGTCGATGACGGCCCGGACCGTCTGCCCGGCCGTGCTGGAGGCGCGGTGGTCGACCGGAAGGTAATCGGGGTAGCTGGTGCCAGCCGGGAAGTAGGTGGATTTGTGCTTCAGCACCGGGACGTAGGCCTGGAAATAGGGCAGGCCCCACGCGACGGTCACGCCAAGTCCGGCCGGAGTGGACGGGTCATAGTCCTGGTCGAGCTGGCTGAGGGTGGTCTCCAGGAGGTTCTTGGCGGCCGCCACCGAAGGTGCGTTCTTCGACACGTTCAGCCTGGCCGTGACCACCTGGAAGTGCAGCGGGGGCACCACCACGTTCACCGACCCCTGGCCGCTTTGCTGGATTCCCTTGAAGTTGACCGGGATCGTCTGCAAGTTCATCAGGTGCTGCTCGGGGGTCAGGCTGGCGGTGGCGGCCTGGGTGGCCACGCGGACGGCACGGCCTTGAACCTGATCGACTCGCTCGTAGATGCCCGCCGACGCCAGCACCGCGGTCAGGCCGCCTGCTTTGGCCGTGCTCACCAGGAAACGCCTACGGGTGACGCTCACCAGGACCCCTCCTCACCGGCCCAGACCCGGTTCTGCAGCCGTCCTGGGACAGTAGCAGAGAGCGCTCATAACCGATCGAAAGTCACCAAAATGGGGCTTAGCGCGGTGCGCGACGGCACGCTGATCGTGGTGGCCGAGTCAAACCGTGACCATACTCTGATGGCGTGGTCGACCGGGATGTAGATGACGCGCTGGCGCGGAGCTTCCTTGCGGACCTGCCGGCCGAGCTGACCGGCAGGTTGCGGGCTGAGGGAGAGCGGGCCGACTACCCAGCAGGCACGACGGTGTACCGGGCCGGTGACGATCCGCGGGCGGCGCTGGTGGTCCGGGGGCTGATCCGGGTTTACCTGAGCTCCCCGGCCGGCCGGCAGATTACCGTTCGCTACGCCCGGCCCGGCGATGTGCTGGGGATCGCGGTGCTCGTGGGCGGGCCGGCCGGCACGGGCGTCCAGACGGTAGATCCCTCGAGCGTGTTCCGGATCAGCGCGCGGACCCTGACCGAGGCGGCACGGCGCGATGCCCGGGTGGCCTGGATCATGGCCGAGGAGCTGAACCGGCGGCTGTATGAGGTGCTGGAGCAGACCGCCGTCAACGCGTTCGGGTCGGTCCGCCAGCGCGTCGCCACCCACCTGCTCGATCTCGCCTCCGACCGGCAGCGGCCTGGCGACCGCCTGGTGGCCCCCGTGTCGCAGCAGGAACTGGCGGATGCAACCGGGTCGGTCCGCGAGGTGGTGGCCCGGGCGCTGCGTGACCTGCGCGCGGCCGGGATCGTGGCCACTACGGCGGACAGCGTCGTGATCCTCGACCCGGCCCGGCTGTACGCCGAGTCCGGCGGCCCGGCGGCCCTGTGACTTTAGTCGTCCGGCGCACGACTGAGGTCACTGACGCAGCGGTGCGGCGGCGGCAGCCTGGGTGGGTCAGGCCCGGGCGCGGGTTCAGCCGACGAGAGGTGCGCCGTGACCACGGATGTGCTGCTGCTGGGGGCGGCGGGAAGCAGTGGCCGGCTCATCGCGGCTGAGCTAGCTGCCCGCGGCCTGTCCGTCCGGCTGGCCGGCCGTCGCCGTGGCCCGCTGGAGGATCTCGCCCGGGCCCTGGGCGCCGACGGCGCGACGGCCGGCGTGCGTACCGTCGACGTGGGTGACGCCGCCTCGCTGGCCGAGGTGATCGCCGGGGCCGGGCTGGTCCTGTCCACGATCGGGCCGTTCGCCCGCCAGGCCGCCCCGGTGATCGACGCCTGCCTGGCCGCCGGGGTTTCCTATGTGGACATAGCCAACGAGTGGGCAGCGGTCCGGGGACTGCTTGACCGCGGCGACCAGGCCCGTGCGCGCGGGGTCACGCTGGTGACCGGAGCCGGGTTCGGCCCGGCCGCGACCGAGACGCTGGTCCTGCGCCTGGTTGACCAGATGGGTGCGGTGCCCGGCCTGGTCCGGGTCGCAGCCGCCGCGGAGGTGACCCACCGCAGCGACGGGGTGCGCCAGACGATCCAGGAGTCCCTGGCTCAAGGCGTCGCCATGACCTACCGCGATGGCCAGGTGGTCCGGGAGGCCCTCGGCCGCGGCGCCACGGTCCTGACATTCGGCGGCATTCAGCGGCAGATGCTGCCCGGGCCCGTCGGTGACCTGGAGACGGCCCGGCTAGCCAGCGGCGCCGCCAACGTCGTGGCGTACATCACGGACCCGGCCGCGCCCGGCAGCGGAACCGGATCCTTTACCTGGGCGGAGGCGGTCGGGCCGGGCGGGCAGACCTTCACGGCTGAGCTGCGGGCCGGCGAAGGCGTCCTCGTCACGGCCGCCATCGCCGCCGAAACAGCCCGGCGCGTTCTGGCCGGAGCCAGACCCGGCGCGTGGACCCCCGGCCAGTTGTTCGGCGCCGGCCTGGTCACCGATGCGACCGGCGCTGAGGTGGCCCTCGACGGCCAGCCTGCGCTGGACGGCAGGCCGGCGGGAGGAACGAGGTGACGATCGACTCGCTGGAGGGGGTTCGGCTCGGCGGCATCACGCAGTGGATCCGGGTCCGCGGGGCGGACGTGGCCAACCCGGTGCTGCTGCTGATGCAGCAGGGCCCCGGCCTGCCGATGATCAATGACGCGGCACGCTGGGAGCGCCTTCTCCGGCTGGAGAATGCCTTCACGGTTGTCTACTGGGACCAGCGGGGCACCGGCCTGGCATCACGACCGCTGAGCAGGAACCCGGACGGGTTCGAAATCAGCGTGACCCGGATGGTCGACGACACGGTGACGCTGCTGGAGCTACTTCGCGACCGGTTCGGCGGCAAGACACTGGTCGCCGGGTTCTCGTTCGGCGCGACGTTCGCCGCGTACGCCGCGGTGCGGCGCCCGGAGCTGATGGCGGCACTGGTGGCGACCGGCATGGACATCGACTTGCCGATGGCGGAAGACAACGCCTATGCCTTCGCGCTCGACGCCGCCCGCAAGCGCGGCCATCGCCGCGCGATCCGGCAGCTGGAAGCCATCGGGCCACCGCCGCATACGACGGTGAGGCAGTTCACCACCCGGGCCCGCTGGGTGGCCAACTTCGGCGGCGTAGCGGCCAACGCGACCTTCAGCAGCCTGCTGCGCGGGCTGCTCGTCAGCTTGGTCCGCTCGCCTGACTATTCGGCCACGGCTGTCGTCCGCACGCTGCGCGGGATCGGCGCGTCGCAGGCGGCGCTGCTGCCCCAGCTGGCCAGCACGGACCTGGTTCGCACGGTGCCGCGTCTCGACGTGCCCATTGTCATGGCGCAGGGGCGGCTGGACCAGGTGGCACCCGGCGAAGCGGCGCAGCGGTTCCACGACTCACTGACAGCACCGAGCAAGGAACTGGTGTGGTTCGAATCATCGGCGCACTCGCCCCACCTGGAGGAACCCGCCAAGTTCCGGGACCTGCTCATGAACGTCAGAGCCAGCCAGTTCGATGCCGCAGCTTAGTCATGAGACCTGTCATGGGCTTGTCATAGGCAGCTGTGATGGCGCGCCTGCGCGCGGGCCGTGGCCGAGGGCACGATCCAGGGCAAGCACAAGCATGTGACCAGCGGCCAATGCGTTCGGCAGGATGGTCTGGGCGGTGCCGGGCTGCCCGAACGTCGCGGTGACGATCAGGGTCCGGCGCCCGTGCACCTGCTGCCAGGCCGCGAGGAGAACGCATCCGCCGGCGGCCTGCGTGCTGCCGGTCTTGAGGCCGGCGATCCCGTCCTGGCCCAGCAGCGTGTTGTAGTTGCGGACCACGCCCGCCTCGGGAACGACCGCCGTGGGCATCCCCGCGATCGCGGCCAGCGCGGGCACCCGCATCGCCGCCATCCCGAGGCGCACCTGATCGGCCGCGGTGCTGGTGGTGGACGGGGCCAGCCCAGACGAGTCGGTGTAGCTGGTGCCCGTCATACCCAGGCGGCGGGCGGTGGCGTTCATCCGCGTCAGGAACGCGGCCTCGCTGCCGGCGTCCCACCGCGCGAGTATCCAGGCCACGTTGTCGGCCGAGGGCAGCAGCAGCGCCTCCAGCGCCTGGCGCTCGGTCAGTGTCTCCCCGGCGACGACGGGCACGAGCGAGTCGCCGTCGTGAACCTGCATCGGGTAGGCGGCTGCCTCCGCTGGCAGGACCCCGATATCCGGACCCGATCCTCCTGCGGGCAGGGGATGGTCATGCAAGATCACGTACGCGGTCATCACCTTGGCGACGCTGGCGATCGGCACCGGCCGGGTCGCACCCGGGCCGTTCACCACGCCGACGCCGCTGATGGCGGCGGCCGAGACCCCGTCGGCCGGCCACGAGATCGCGGCCAGCAGTTTCTGCCGCGGGGTGGCCGTCCCGGCGCTCGGCGTGAACGCTCCGGCGGGCGAGGTCGCCTGGGGGCGAGATGGCGCCGGCGCGGAGGGCGATGCCGTCACCTTCACCACGGTGAAACCCGCCAGGCAGGCGAGTATGGCGAGCAGCGCCAGGATGCCCCTGGGCCGTCGGTGACCGGTTCGTGCCTGGGCCGGCTTGTGCGCGGGCCGGGTGCTCAGTGGTTGCATACCCGCGACGGTGCGATACCGATTTCGCCGGTTTGTCTGGCTCAGGTCACAACCGTGTCACAGGCTGCCCCGGGTCGTCTGTGACACGGTTGTGACACTACCCGGATCGGTTCATGACATCGGGGCCGCATAGTCAGGGCGGCAATACCGGCCGTCCGCCGCCCGGGGGGCGGCGCGATGCGCGGCTGGTTCGCGCCCGCGCGGAGACATAATGGCAGGTGATGGCAACCGTACTGCTGGTCGAGGATGATCCGGCCGCCCGGCAAGGTCTGGAGCTGGCCCTGCGCCGTCTCGGCTACGGGGTGCACGCCGCCGAGAGCGGCGAGGCCGCGCTCCGCGACGTCCGCGACGCCGCCGCGGACGTCGTGGTGCTCGACGTGATGCTCCCGGGACTGGACGGCTTCGAGGTCTGCCGCCGGCTGCGCCGCGGCAGCGACATCCCGGTCATCATGCTGACCGCACGGAGCGACGACCTGGACATCGTGGGAGGCCTGGAAGCCGGGGCCGACGACTACGTGGTGAAACCGGTGCAGCCCCGCGTGCTCGACGCCCGCATCCGCGCCGTGCTGCGCCGGACGGCCCAGGCTGGCTCGCCGGCCGAGACGTACGGCGAGCTCATGATCGACCGCAGCTCGCTGATCGTCCGGCGGGCTGGCCACGACGTCTCGCTGACCCCGACCGAGCTGAGGCTGCTGCTGGTCCTGTCGGGCTCGCCCCGGCAGGTGTTCTCCCGGGAGCAGCTCCTCGACCTGGTGTGGGAGCACGATTACCTGGGGGATTCCCGGCTGGTCGACGCGTGCGTGCAGCGGCTGCGGGCGAAGATCGAGACCGACACGTCCGAGCCCCGCTACATCCAGACCGTCCGGGGCTTCGGATACCGGTTCGGCCCGGTGTAGCCGCAGAACAGGAGGAATGCCCGGTGCGAACCCGACTGATCATCGCGTTCATCGTCGTGGCGCTGCTGTCAGCTCTCGCCTCGTCATGGTTCCACACCCTGATCGCGGCCTATCGCCTCCCCGGCTGGCTGAGCGACGTGGTCCTGGGGCCGGGCTGGCTGCAGAACCTGGTGCACACCG
Source organism: Streptosporangiaceae bacterium (assembly GCA_025934635.1). Next base: position 52,378 of record JAICWX010000002.1, read on the forward strand.
ATCCCGGGCAGCCGGCACCCCACCCGTTGCGCCATACCGCCCTGATCATCTTCGGGGCGGAGGCCGGGTTGCTGCTCGCGGTGATCGCCGCGGCCGCCATCGCCGCTTCCCGCCGGGTTCTGCTGCCCGTCCGGCGGCTGGCGCGGGCTACGCAGCGGATGTCCGGCGGCGACCTGTCGGTCCGGATCCAGCCGCAGGGCCGGGACGAGCTCGCCCAGCTGGTCACCTCGTTCAACGGGATGGCCGGCGCCCTGGAGGACAAGGTCGGTGAGCTGGAGCAGATGGAGGCGCGCGCCCGGCGGTTCGCCGGCGATGTGTCCCACGAGCTGCGGACCCCGCTGACGGCGATGACCGCGGTGACCGACATTCTCTACGAGCACCCGGGACTGGCCGGAGACGCCGCAACCGCCGCGCGGCTGGTACATCAGGAGGTGCTCCACCTCAACCGGCTGGTCGAGGACCTCATCGAGATCTCCCGCTTCGACGCCGGCACCGCCCAGCTTGTCACCGCGGACACCGACGTCGCGACGGCCGTCGGCCAGTGCCTGCGCGCGCGGGGCTGGACGGATGTATCGGCTGACGTGCCCGCGGGGCTGACCGTGCGGCTGGACCGCCGCCGCTTCGACGTCATCCTGGCCAACCTCGTCGGCAATGCCCTGCGCTATGGCGCTCTTCCGGTGACGGTCACGGCCGGCCTCCAGCCTGACGGCTACGGCGGGACGCGGCTGACCGTGGACGTGCGCGACCACGGCGACGGGCTGCCGCCCGCCGCGATCGCGCACCTCTTCGACCGGTTCTACAAGGCCGATACCGCGCGGGCACGGTCTGAAGGCAGTGGCCTGGGCCTGGCGATCGCCTGGGAGAACGCGCGCTTGCACGGCGGCCGCATTGACGCGGGCAACCACTCCGGCGGCGGCGCGCTCTTTACCGTGAGCCTGCCCGTCTACGGTCACGTTCCGGCAAGCGAAGCCGCGCCGCAGGCAGAGCCCGCCCGGCTGTGAGGCCGGCCTGGGCGCGGGAGACCTAGTCGTGGAAGACGAAGGCCTGGCCGGTACCGCCGGCCCGGGGCTGGCCTGCGAGCGTGGCGGTGGTGACCACCCCGGCCGAGCTGCCCTTCGTCCAGGCGAGCCAGGACTGCTGCCAGTAGCCCCAGCCGTTGTCCCAGGCGAGCAGGCGCGGTGAGCCGGTGATGGTCACCGGGTCGCCCCGGTAGGCGGTGTGCTGCCACCAGTCAGCGCCGTCGGCTGTCATCCGGACGCAGCCGTGGCTGCAGTTCTCGACGCCCAGGCACCACAAACCGCCGGGGCTCTGGTGCAGGTACTCGCCGCTGTCGGAGATCTGCACGTCGTGGTAGACAACCTCGTGGTAGTACCCGGCCTCGTCCGGCTTGATGTTGGGCGAGGTCATCACCACCGAGTCGTAGCTGCCCATGGTGAGGTGAATGCCGGCGGTGGTGTAGAAGTCGTTGCCGTGGGAGTCGTACCCGCCCGCTCCCCCGCTGACCGGGATCTTCCGGGCGAGCGACCCGTTGGTGTAGAAGCGGGCGTAGTCGGTCTTCAGGTTGACCTTGACGATGTGCGAGTCGCCGATGGTGAACGAACGGGTCAGGTCGCTCGCGCCCCAAACGCCGGGTCCGGCGGGAACCCCGGTCAGGTGCGCGGCGAGCATCACGTGCTCATGGGCCGGCCAGTAGTTCTGCGGACGGAAGATGACTTCGCTGTCCGAGGCCCAGAACCACGCGCCGATGACCGGGGCGTCGCTGCGGACCTCGAGGGCATGCTCCACCGCGGCCCGGTCCGAGCGGGCCACGTCGTAGTTGAAATTGACCATGATCGGCATGCCGACGCCGACGATCTCCCCGGAGTTGGGAGTGATGCTGGTGACCTCGAGGGTGCTGGCCACGCGCTTGGTGGTGAAGTGCGCGACCTCGGTCGTCGCCGCACCCTGGTCGTTCCTGGCGACGGCGGTGACCGTGTAGGAGGTGGCGGGCTTCAGCCCCCACTGCGTCGACCAGCTCGTGCTGCCCGGTCCGTACTGCCCGGTGACGGCGGAGTTGCCGGACGCCACCGTGACCTCGGTGAGCGTGCCGCCGGACGCCGTGACCTGAACCGGGACGTCGGGAGCGACCTTCGCCGTGCCGTCGGCCGGCGTCACGGTCACGGCCGCGAGCGGCGTGGGCTTGCTGGCCAGCCGGTGTACGGCCGGGTGATCCGCTCTTACCGGGCTGGCCGTCGCCACGTACGCAATCCCGCCCGCCAGCACGAGTCCGGCAGCCCCTGCGACCAGCCATCGTTCGTTCCGCACTACTGGCCTCGCCATCCCCGAAAGACCTGGTATTTAGCGGAATATTACAGGTACTAGCACGGTGCCTACCTCACCTGGTCACCGGGCTAGCGGCAGCTGGCCAGTACACGGGCGCAGAGCACATCCGTCACTGCACTAACAGATGCGAAATCGTAGTGCGCCGTACCCCGTTGAACACGGCAGGCGCCCTATACGGCCGGCGCGCGGATGGCCTGGAGCCAGTCGCCGATGCGCTCGATCGCCTGGTCGGACTCGGGCAGCAGGCCGGCGAACGCGTGCCAGACGTGCGGCATCTGGTCCCAGACCTCCAGCGTGACGTCGACCCCGGCGGCGCGGGCCTTCGCGGCAAACCGGGTCGAGTCGTCGAGGATCACCTCAGCGTCGCCGACGTGGATCAGGACCGGCGGCAGCCCGTGCAGGTCGGCGTACAGCGGCGAGGCATAGGGGTGCTCGGGATCCGCGCCGGCCAGGTACGTCGCCACACTTTCGCGTATCCCGTCCGGCTTGATCATCATGTCGGCGTCCGCGCGGGTGACCAGCGACTCACTGGTGAGCGCCAAGTCCGTCCAGGGCGATATCGCGACTGCCCCCGCGGGCAGCGGGTCGCCCGCGTCGCGCAGCGCCACCAGGGTGGCGAGGGTCAGGCCCCCGCCAGCTGAATCGCCCGCGATCGCGACGGCCGCCGGGTCGGTACCGCTCTGCAGCAGGAACCGGTAGGCGGTCAGCGCATCATCTACGGCGGCGGGAAACGGGTGCTCGGGCGCCAGCCGGTAGCCGATGCTGAGCACGCGGACCTGCGCAGCCGCCGAGATGAGCGCGATCATGCGCCGCGCCGCGGCCGGCGAGCCGGCCTGGTAGGCCCCGCCGTGCAGGTACAGCAGCACGCGGGCGCTGTCCACGCCCGCGGCGGTCACCCACTCGGCCGGCACTCCCCCGGCGTCGGCCGGCTCGACCGCCGTCCCCGGCGGCGGTGGCGCGGCGACCGCTTCGAAGACGGCCCGGCGCTCGTCGATCCCCAGGTCGTCCAGGTCGAAGCCGCGCAGCAGGTTGTGGACCGTCGCCAGTTGCTCGCTCGCCATCGGGGTGCCTCCGTTGCCTGGGGGCGCCGACCGCCACCGCGCTAGCATCATCGCCGCGCCGGTCGCTGGCAGGCAACCGGTTATCGGCTGGTCCGCTGCGGACGGCGGCTTCGGCCCTGACCTCCTGGACCTCGCCGCCGGCCAGGTCACCGCTGCTGACCGACGAGGGGCTGCACGCCTGGCTCTCATGACCGGTAGCGCCGGACGCGGGCCAGGGTACGGGCTAGGGACTTGCCCGGGTGCGGCCCGGGCACCCGCAGCGCGATCCTGGTCCAAGGACCAGGCCGCCGGGCCGGCCAGCACGCACTGGGCCCGGTGCACGCGCATGAACCCGTTCGGCAGGAAATCTTGCTTGACTGGAGGGAAACGATGGAACCGACCGCCGTTGATCACGAGGCCGTCGACCGCGAGGAGCACGTCGTGCACGCCTGGCGGGTGACGCAGCTCATCCGGCTCGGTATCCCCGGGTCACTGGCCGAGCTCTACGCTGACCACCTGGACTGGCATCAGATCGCCCGGCTGGTCCAGCGCGGCTGTCCTCCGCGCCTCGCCCTGCGCATCGCCTGCTGATGAGCGACCGCGTGAACTGGCGAGACGACGCCGTCTGCCGGCATGCCGACCCGGACCTGTTCTTCCCGGTCGCCGCGACCGGACCCGCGCTGCACCAGATCGATCAGGCTAAGCGGATCTGCCGCGCCTGCCCGGTCCAGGCGCCGTGCCTGACGTGGGCGCTGGACCACGGCGTCGCCACCGGGGTGTGGGGAGGCACGACCGAGGACGAGCGGCGCGCCATCCGCAGGGCGCGCATCAGCGGCGGGAGCCAGGCATCACCAGCCTGATCAGCCACGGCGGTGACGGCCGCGCGATGCTGACTGCCCCTTCCCCGGGCTGGCCGGCGGCGGAAGAGGCCGGAAGGTTCCTCGGGCCGGTGCGGTGAATTCCGGGGTTCTCGCCGGTATGTACCGCCACCGTGATCATGCCCGGCATCTACCGCAAGTCCAGGGAGGAAGTCCGCCAGGGCATGGCGGAGGGCTTCGCGTCTTTCCTTAAGGGCAGCACGGCGATCGACCAGCTGGGGACCATCCGGTTCCTGGGCGAGAACGCCGCGGTCGCGGTGAGCGAGGCCGACCGCAGCAGCCTGCGCCTGGCGTTCGCGGCCGTGCCGCAGCACCTGTCGCCGCGTCAGCGCGGTGCGCTGATCCTGCGTGACGTGCTCGGCTTCTCCGCGGCCGAGACGGCGGAAATCCTCGGCACCACTGCCGTCTCGGTGAACAGTTCCCGGCAGCGGGCGCGTACCCGGGTGAAGGAAGCCGGGGGTGAGCGGGAACCTCTCCGCGAGCCGTCGGCAGCCGAGCAGCGCGCCTGGATCGACCGCTACATGAAGGCATTCGAGCGTGCCGACGTCGAGGGTCTCAAGCGGCTGCTCACCGAGGACGTAGTCATGGAGATGCCGCCGATGCTCAACTGGTTCGCCGGCTGCGGCAACTACGGCCTGTTCATGGACTGGGTCTTCGGGGTGTGCGGAACGGACTGGCGCCTGAGGACGTCGCGGCCAACGGCCAGCCCGGTTTCGCCGCCTTCGTGCGCTGGTGGCAGGTACGAGCCGCACACGCTCCAGGTCTTCACCGTCACCGCCGGGGGCATCAGCCGGAACTCGGTGTTCCAGGGTTCCGAGGTCTTCGCGGCTTTCGGCCTGGCAGCCGGACTCGACGCGTAGCGGCGGTCAGGCGGGCGGGGCCGACGTGTGCCTGAGGACGAGCCGCGGCGGGAGGACGGTCTCGGACGACGTGCTGTGCTCGTGCTCGTCCATGGTCAGGGCGAGCTCGAGGGCCTTGCCCGCGAGGGCCGGCGCGTCCTGGGCGATGGTGGTGAGCGCGACGGTGGACAGGCTAGCGATGTGGCTGTTGTCGTAGCCGGTAACCGACAGCTGATCAGGTAGGCGGACGCCGCGGGCGCGGGCGGCGGCCATCAGGCCCGCGGCGCAGTGGTCGTTGAACGCGGCGACCGCGGTGGGGAGCGGGCCGGCGAGCAGCTGGGCCGCGGCGCGCTCGCCGTCCTGCTCGGTGAGCCCCCCGGGTATCACGCGGGCGTACGCATCCAGTCCGAGGTCCCGCATGGCGGCACGGTAGCCGCGGCGGCGTTCGGCCGCGCCCGGCGCCCGCTGGCCGTCGACGTGCACGATCGACTGGTGCCCGAGGCCGGCCAGGTGCTCGACGGCGAGGCGGGTGCCGGCGACGTCATCGGTCCGGACCACGTCCGCGGTGCGCGCGCGCAGCGCCCGGGCGACCACGACGACCGGCATTCGTCCCGCGAGTTCCTCGATCGCCGCGCGGGGCAGCGCCGGGCCGACGAGGATGAGCGCCTCGCACCGGTAGCCGAGCAGCGACTGCACGGCCCGGTGCTCGTCGCGGGTCGGGGCCACGGCACCGAGGACGAGCTCATAGCCAGTGCCGTCGACGGCGAGATAGAGCTGTTCCACCAGCTCGGCGTGGAACTCGTCATGCAGCCCGAAGGCCACCCCGACCATGCGGGTGCGGCTGCGGCCCAGCAGGCGCGCCCGCTGGTCGGGACGGTAGGCCAGCTCCCCGGCCGCCTGCATGACGCGTTCCCGGGTGGCGCTGCTGGCCCCGGGCACGCCGCGGAAGACGATCGACACGAGCGCTCGTGACACCCCGGCCCGCCGGGCCACGTCTTCCATCGTGACCGTGGGCGCGCGCTTGCCAGACTTCGTTACGAACACCTCCCGGGCGCCGCTTGCAGGAAAGTATAGAGCGCTCTAGTTTTTGCTCGCGCGCGAGATTACTATTTCGTTGAGCGCTAGAGCGCTCTAGTAGCCGCCCGGATGGGAGCACAGCCATGAACACCGCTGCAGCCGCGCTGGCGGACCCGGTACGCCTGGGGCTCGTCGGGGCGGGCCGGATCGGCACCTCGCACGCCACGCTGCTGGCCCGGCAGGTACCAGGCGCGAGGCTGCTGGCGGTCGCCGACCCGCGACCCGGCACCGCGCAGGCCCTGGCCGCGGGCCTGGGCGCCCGGGCGCTGACCGATCCGGCCGAGCTGTTCGCCGACCCGGACGTCGAGGCGGTAGTCATCACGGCCGCCAGCCCGGCCCATGCGGAGCTGGTCAGCGCGGCCGCGGCGGCCGGGAAGGCGGTGTTCTGCGAGAAGCCGATGGGCCTGACGATCGGCGAGATCGACCGCGGTATCGCCGCGGCCCGCGCGGCCGGCGTGCCGTTGCAGGTCGGGTTCAACCGCCGCTTCGCCGCGGACTTCGCCGCCGCCCGCCAGCTGATCACCGAGGGCGCGATCGGCACGCCGCAGCTGATGCGATCGCTGACCCGCGACCCGGGGCTGGCGAACCCGGCCGCGGTCCCGCCCGGCACCATCTTCACCCAGACGCTGATCCATGACTTCGACACGCTGCTGTGGCTGAATCCCGGCGCGACGCCGGTCACGGTGCACGCCACCGCCGACGCGCTGATCGCGCCCGCGTTCAAGGACGCCGGCCTGCTGGACACCGCGGTCGTGGTCATTCATTTCGACAACGGCGCGATCGCCGTGGCCGAGGCCAGCTTCGCCGCGGCGTACGGGTACGACGTGCGCGGCGAGGTCTTCGGCTCGGCCGGCATGGTCACGATGGGCGAGACGGCCCGGTCTTCCCTGGTGCACTTCACCGCGGCCGGCCGGCAGGCCGGCACCGTCCGCGGGGACGTCGAGCTGTTCCGCGATGCCTACACGGCTGAGTTCACCGAGTTCACGAACGCGGTGCGCGAGGGACACCCGCCCGCGGTCACCGGCGAGGACGCGCGGCGCGCGCTGCTGGTGGCGCTGGCCTGCATCGAGTCGGTCAAGACGGCCACCCCGGTCCTGGTCGACAAGGTGGACCCGCGTTGACTACTCCCCGCCATAAGAGGCAGGGATTCCGGTCCTTGCGGGCCGGGGTTCCTGTTTCACAGCGCGACTGCACCCGGGGGACCCGGGTGGCTGACGTCAGCTCCGCAGGCACGACCGGGAAACGTGTCCCCGGCTACGGCAAGACCTGCCGCCAGGATGTTCTTCGCGGCATTGACATCCCGGTCGTGCCGGGTACCGCAGGACGGGCACTGCCACGTCCGGACCTTCAGGCCCAGCTCGGCCAGGACCTGCCCGCACGCCGAGCACATCTTCGAGCTGGGGAACCACCGGTCGATCACGATCACCTGCCGTCCGTACCGGGCCGCCTTGTACTCCAGCATTTCCCGGAAGCTGCGCCAGCCGCAGTCCGAGATCGCCTTCGCCACCTTGCGGTTGCGGACCATGTTCTTGACCGCGAGGTCCTCCAGGCAGATCAGGTCGTGGTCGCGGACCAAGACGGTGCTGGTCTTGTGGAGGAAGTCGGCGCGGGCGGCGCGGATCTTCCGGTGCGCGCGAGCGACTTTCCCCTTGGCTTTGGCGCGGTTCGCGGACCCTTCCTGGCAGCGGGCGAGCCGCCGCTGGTACCGGGCCAGGTTCCGGGCCCGGCGCTCCAGGTGCTTGGGGTTGGGGATCCGCTGCTCGTCACTGGTGACCGCGAAATCCTTGACCCCCAGGTCCACGCCGACGGCCCGGCCGGTGACGGGGAACGGCTCGGGCTCGGGGACCTCGACGGCGAACGCCACGTACCAGCGGCCGCACGGGTCGCGGGAGACTGTCACCGTGGTCGGGTCGATAGCGGCGGGGTCCACCTCGGGCCAAGACCAGGTGAACGCCAGCGGGGTGTCCATCTTGGCCAGGTACAGGCGGCCGTCGCGCCATCGGAACCCGGATCGGCTGTACTCCGCGGCCTGCCGGCTGTTGCGGGACTTGAACCGCGGGTACCGGGCCCGCTTGGCGAAGAACGCGGCGTAGGCGGCCTGCTGGTGGCGGATCGCCTGCTGCAGCGGGACGCAAGACACCTCGTTCAGCCACGCGAGTTCCTCGGTGGTCTTCATGGCGGTCAGGTAGGCGCTGGCCTGGGCGTAGCTCGTCCCGGTCTTGTCGGCCTGGTACCGCTGGCGGCGCCAGGCCAAGGTCCGATTCCAGACCACGCGGACGCAGCCGAACGTGCGGTTCAGCACGTGGGCCTGCTCCGGGTCGGGGTATGCCCGGCACTTGTACGCCGTCCTCACGACCAGAAACTTTATTCGACCATTTCGGGATATGTAAACACAACACACCGAGAGGGGGAGCGGCGTTTGTTCCCCGACCTGAAGGTCGGGCCCTCCACGCCGCAAAAGCGATGAGCAACGCGGGGTTCACCCTGGCGGTATGCGCGGAGATGGTCTTCCGCGACCGGCCCCTCCTTGACCGGGTGCGGCACATCCACGAGCTCGGCTTCGCGGTCGAGATCTGGGACTGGACCGCCAAGGACCTCAGCGCGCTGGCCGCCACCGGGGCCCGGTTCACCTCGATGACCGGCTACATCGAGGGCAACCTGACCGAACCGGACGGCACCGAGGCGCTGCTGCGCACCGCGGAGGAGTCCGTCGCCGCCGCCGCCAGGCTCGGGACGCCGAACCTGAACCTGCACGGCACCGGCCTGGGCCCGCAAGGCCTGCCGGTGCGGCCCGTGGACACCGTCACGGGTGCCATGTGGATGGCCGCGGAAAAGACCCTCACCCGCATCGCCGCCCTCGGCGAACGCGAAGGCGTCGTGTTCTGCCTGGAAAACCTCAACACCGCCGTCGACCATCCCGGCACGCCGTTCGCCCGGGCCGCGGATACCCGCGCCCTGGTGCAGGCCGTCAGCAGCCCGCACCTGCGGATGAACCTCGACCTCTACCACGCCCAGATCGGCGAGGGAAACCTCATCCAGCTCATCGGGGACAGCATCGGCTGGGTCGGCGAGATCCAGGTCGCCGACGTCCCGGGCCGCTGCGAGCCCGGCACCGGAGAGATCAGCTACCCGGCCATCGCGCGGGCCCTGCACCAGGCCGGCTACGACGGCGTCGTGGGGCTGGAAGCATTCGCCTCCGGCGACAGCGACACCGCGCTCCAGCGCTTCCGCCAGGCCTTCACCGACCCGGCGGGCCGCCCGGTGCGGCCCGGCAGCCAGGAAGAGGAGCCGGCGTAGTCAGCCACGGCGCGGCCGGGAATGGCCAGCGGCGCCGGAAACGGTCAGCTGCGTCGTCATGTACGCCGCGGCGTCGTCGATCTTCCGGTGCCAGGCGCGAGCCGCCCCGGCTTCGTCCCGGGCCCGGATGCGGTCCAGGAGAATCGTGTCGTCGCGGCACATGCCGGGGATCGAGTACGTGTAGTCCAGGCCCATGACGGCGATGAACATCCGCAGCTGGGCCGTGAGCCCGTAGAACAGCGGCGGGATCCGGCGCATCCCGGTGCTCCCCGCGAGGGTGTCCTGGAAGCGCAGGTCCGCCTCGCCGGCCGCCCAGGCGTTGCCGGTGCGGCCGGTCTCGACGAGGTCCCGCAGTGCGCGTTCGACCGGGTTGAGCGCGCCCGGGGACCAGTGCGCGGCGCGGCGGACGATGAGGGCACCGAGAGCCCGGCGGGCGGCGTACGTCTCGGCGACGTCGGCGACGTGGGGGGTGGGGATGACCGCGCCGCGGTGCGGCTCGAGATCGACCAGTCCGCTCGACGCGAGGCTGCGCAAGGCGTCTCTGACGTGGCCGCGTGAGGCATGGACCGAGCGGGCGAGGAAGCTCTCGGTGACCCGGTCGCCGCCGGCCAGGCGACCGGACGCGACCCGGTCGAGCACGACCGCCAGGACATCATCGGCCAGCGCCTGGCTGGTGGCCCGGGGCACCGTCCGGGCGGCGCCCGGAGGTGACGCGCTCCCGGGGCGGCCGGTCCCCGGCACGGCCCACTCGAATCGGGCCCGGCCGCCGCGGGCCCACTCCATGACCAGGTGCTGGGCGGCGAGCAGTTCCTCGGCGCGGGAGCGCGTGCACCGCCGGACGAGCTCCCGGAGCAGGCCTTGCCAGGCGGACGCTTCGGCGATGAGGATCTCTGCCTGGCCGTGGCCGGCCGCGCCGTCGCCCGGATCCGCGAGCGGGCGGCGGGTGAGCACGTACACCGGGCCGTCCGGGCCGGCGTGCCGGCGGGCGGCTTGCGCGAGCGCCACGTCGGCGGCCCGGCCCGGGGCTGCTGGCACTGCCGCCGGGCCGCCGGGCGCGAGGAGGTCGGCGGCGAGCAGCGCCTGCAACGGCGGCCGCCGCGGGGATCGCATGAACGAGCCGGCGAAGACCGGTCCGGCCTGGCCGCCGCCGGCCAGCACGAGGACGCTGTTCCCGGCACCGGCCGCCGCGGCGACGAGGCGCAGGCCCGCGGCCGGCAGGCGGTCGCCGAGGTCGGTTGCCCCGCGGGTGTAGGCGCGGGCCCACGCCCGGGCGACCGCGGACTGGGTGGTGCCGGTGAGCTCGGCGATCGTGCGGGAGGTCCACCCGGCGGCCGGGGCGAGCAGCGGAGCGGCGAGCAGGGTGCGCACCGCGGCATCCTGGCTGGGTGCGGGCATGCATCGATAGTACGAACTTCGTGACTCGGTGACTCAGCGCCGGATCGATGTCCGCCTCGGGTCTCGCGTCGGAGGTCGTCCCGGTGCATCGTCAATGTCGTGGCCACTGATCCCCTGATGACCCCGTTCACCCTGAAGACGCTGACTCTGCGGAACCGGATTGTCAGCACTTCACATGAGCCCGCCTACAGCGAGGACGGCCTGCCGAAGGACCGGTACCGCGCGTATCACGTCGAGAAGGCCAGGGGCGGCGTCGCCCTGACCATGATCGGCGGCAGCGCGGTGGTGAGCCGGGACAGCGCGCCGGCCTTCGGGAACCTGCAGCTCTGGAAGGACGAGTCGGTGCCCTGGCTGCGCCGGCTCGCCGACGAATGCCACCAGCACGGGGCGGCCGTCATGATCCAGCTGACCCACCTCGGGCACCGGACGAGCAACTACGCCCACGACTGGCTCCCGGCCGTGTCGGCGAGCGCGGTGCGTGAGCCGGCCCACCGTGCTTTCGCCAAGGAGGCGGAGCGCTGGGACCTGGACCGGATCCGGCGGGACTTCGCGGCCGCGGCCGAGCGCAGCGTCGCGGCCGGCCTCGACGGCATCGAGCTCATGATGTACGGCCACTTCCTCGACTCGTTCTTGACGCCCTTCTGGAACCGCCGCACCGACGAGTTCGGCGGGTCGTACGAGAACCGGATGCGCTACCCGCTGCAGGTCGTCGCGGACGTCAGGGCCGCGGTCCCGGACAGCTTCCTGCTCGGCGCCCGGATCAGCTTCGACGAGGAACGTGATCCCGGCATCGGGCCGGACGAGGCGCTGGCGGTCGCGGAAGACGTCGTCGCCGCGGGGGTCGACTTCATCAGCGTCATCAAGGGCTCGATCGAGACCGACGCCCGGCTGGCGCGGGTGATCCCGCCGATGGGCACGCCGGCCAGCCCGCACCTGCAGTTCGCCGGCCAGGTCAAGGGCAAGCTAGCGGTTCCCGTCATGCACGCGGCGCGGATCGCCGACGTCGCGACGGCCCGCCACGCGATCGAGGCCGGCCTGCTCGACCTGGTCGGGATGACGCGCGCCCTGCTCGCCGATCCGCACCTGCCGTCCAAGGTGGCCGCCGGGCAGGAGGACCGGATCCGGCCCTGCGTGGGCGCGAACATGTGCATCGACAGCATCTACACCACCGGCGCGGCCTTCTGCATCCACAATCCCGCCACGGGCCGCGAGCTCCAGCTGCCGCATCGCGTCGAACGGGCGCCCGCCGGGCGCCGGGTGGCCGTGGTCGGCGGCGGCCCGGCCGGGCTCGAGGCGGCGCGCCTGCTCGGCGAGCGCGGCCACGCGGTGACCCTGTTCGAGGCCGGCCACCAGCTCGGCGGCCAGCTCGTGCTCGCGGCCAGCTCACCTCGGCGGCGGGACCTGCGCGGCATCATCGACTGGCGCCGCGACGAACTCGCGCGGCTGGGGGTCGTCGTGCGGCTCGGCCGCTACGCCGAGCCGGACGCGCTCGCGGCCGGCCACTGGGACGTCGTCGTCGTCGCGACCGGCGGGCTGCCCGGCCTGCCTGATGTCCCGGGGGCCGAGCACGCGGTCGACGGCTGGGACGTCCTGTCCGGCGCCCGGCGGGTCGCGGGACGGGTGCTGATCTACGACGACCATGGCGGCAACCAGGCGCTCGACGTGGCCGAGGCGGTCGTCCGGGCCGGGGGGACGGTCGAGGTCGTCACCCCCGAACGGGCCGTCGCACCGGACGTCGGCGGGCTGGTCGCGGCCGGCTACTTCGCCGACCTCGCCCAGGCCGGGGTCCGGTTCACCGTCCTGCGGCGGCTGCGGGCCGTCCGGCGCACGCCGGACGGTCTCGTGGTGACGCTCGGCGTCGACGGGTCCGGCCATGACGAGGAGCAGGTCTTCGACGCGGTCGTCACGGAGCTGGGCACCCAGCCGGTGACGGACGTCTACGACGCGCTGGTCGCCGGGTCCCGCAATCGCGGCGAGATCGACCTGGAAGACCTCATGGCGCTGCGCCCGCAGTCCGCCGTCCGGAACCCGGACGGCGGCTATCAGCTGTTCCGGATCGGCGACGCCGTGGCCGGCCGGAACGTTCACGCGGCGATGCTCGACGCCGCCCGGCTGTGCCGGGCCATCTGATGAGCGCCGACACCGCCGGCACCGATGTCATCACCGCCGCCGTCCGGGACCTGCTGGCGCGGCGCCGTCCGGGCTACTGCCTGCCCGGCCCCATGTACGGCGGCCACGAGACCCACGCCGCGGACCTGCGGCACCTCTGGTACCGGGAATGGGTATTCGCCGGGCACGAATGCGAGCTCACCAGTCCGGGCGACTTCATTACCCTGACGGTCGGGGACTACCCGCTCGTCGTCGTCCGCGGGCCCGACGGGACACTGCGGGCGCTGCACAACGTCTGCCGGCACCGCGGTGCCCTGATCTGCAGCGCGCCGTCCGGGACGACCCGCCGCAAGTTCGTCTGCCCCTATCACCAGTGGGCCTACGAGCTGGACGGCCGGCTCTACCGGGCGCGGGCGTGGCCCGGCCCCGAACCGGCCGGGCTCGGCCTGCTGCCCGCCCGCTGCGCGGTCGTCGGCGGCCTGGTGTTCGTCTGCGTCGCCGACGAGGCACCGCCGGTCGAACCGCTCCGCATGCTCGTCGAGCCCTACCTGGCGCCGTTCCGGCTCCCGGCGGCCAGGGTCGCCGCGGACTCGGTCGTCGTCGAAGACGGCAACTGGAAGCTCGTCATGGAGAACAACCGCGAGTGCTACCACTGCGCGCGCAGCCACCCGGAACTGACCCGGACGTTCCCGCTGGCTCCGCTGCACTCAGGCAACGCGCAGGGCGACGACGCGCGGGCGACCAACGAGCTCACCGGGCGGTGCGAGCGGGCCGGCCTGCCGAGCGCGTTCCGCGCGAGCCCGGACTACCAGTACCGCGTCATGAGGATGGCGCTGGACAACGGCGCCCGCTCGATGACGATGGACGGCTCGCCCGCCGTCGCCCGGCGGTTCGCCGGCCTGCCGGACGCGGTCGGGGACGTCGGTGACGTGCTTTTCTACCACTACCCGTCGACGTGGAGCCATTTCATGGGCGACCATGTCGTGACCTTCCGGCTGCTGCCGGCCGGCCCGCGGTCGACCCAGCTCCGTACCACGTGGCTCGTCCCCGGGGACGCCGTCGAAGGCGTCGACTACGACCCCGGCCGCCTGACCGAGGTGTGGCTGAGGACGAACGAGCAGGACGCGGCCCTGGTCGCGCGCGCCCAGCTCGGGGTGTCGTCACCCGCCTTCGTTCCGGGGCCGTACGCACCCGTCGAGGAGGAAGGAGTCAGCCAGTTCGCCGACTGGTACACCCGCCTGCTCGAATCGCGGCTTGGGCCGCCGGCACCAGCCCCGTAGCCATTTGCCATGGCACGCAGTTTTCTGTGGCGTTTCACCGGGACCGTTCGGTCGCCTGCTTTTGCACTTTGATTTTCTGCCTGCGGGTGAGTGCAGGGCCGCGCCCTGGTGAGCTGCGGCCAGCCCGGCGGTCTCTAGAGTTGGGCTGTGAAATTCTCCCTGTGGCCCCGGAACAACCGCCCGCCCGCCGACCTCCTGGAGGAAGTCCGCGCGGCGGACGCTGACGGCTGGCACGGTGTCTGGCTGGCCGACCACTACATGCCCGACACCGGCGACACGACGCCGAAGCGCGGCGACGTCTACGAGTGCTGGGCGCTGCTGCCTGCCCTGGCCGCGGTGACCGGGCGGGTCCGGATCGGGACGCTCGTCTCGCCGACCTCGGTTCACCATCCGGCCTTGCTCGCCAAGCGCGCCGCCACGATCGACCGGCTCTCCGGCGGCCGGATGGTCCTCGGCCTCGGCGCGGGCTGGCAGATCAACGAGCACCATGCCTACGGCATCGACCTCGAGCCGCCCGGCAAGCGGGTGAGCCGGTTCGAGGAGGCCATCGGGATCGTCCGCTCCCTGCTGGCGGAGGACGCCACCACCTTCCACGGCGAGTTCTACGACTTCACCGACGCCCCGTGCGACCCCAAGCCCGTTCAGTCGCCGCTGCCGCTGCTGGTCGGCACCCGCGGGCCGCGCATGCTCCGCATCGCCGCCCGCAACGCCAGCGAGTGGAACACCTGGAGCGCGCCGGACCTGGCCGCCCGGCGTACCGCACTGGTCGAGGCCTGCGAGGCGGTGGGCCGTGCCCCGGCCACGATGTGGACGTCGGTCAATGCCCTGGTGGAACTGGGCAAGAGCGCGCCGACGCCCGGCTACCCGGCCATCGCGGGCACCGCCCAGCAACTGGTCGACCAGCTCGGGCAGTACGCTGACCTCGGCTTTGACGAGTTCATCCTGCCCGACTGGAACCTGGGCAGGGACAGGGCCGAGCGCGCGGACAACCTCGCCCGGATCAGGACCGAGGTGCTCGGCCAGGTGCCGGCCTAGGACGGCGCCGTGTCACCCGATCGGGCGTCATGACACTTCGTCCCCGGCTCGGGAGAATGCTGACTGTACGACAGCTCCCGGGGGGGAGGCTTGGGTGTCCCGGGACCATTTACTGGCTCCGGGCACCCGGGCTGGGCTGGTCCGCAGCGGTGCGGGCGAATGACTGGTACGGCATGATCTCGCCTGGCCTGATCACGCCGTCCTCGATGGCGCGGGCGAGCAGCGCGTCCTTGCTCGTCGCGGTCCGCCCGGTGGCCGCGTACTTGGCGCGCGCGCGGGTGATGTACTGCCGGACCGTGTTCTCGCTGATCGACATGCGCCGGCCGACCGATGCCTTCGACATGCCCTGGAACCACAGCAGCAGCGCCTGCCGCTCCTGCTCCGACAGTGCCGGCCGGGCCGGGCGCTGGTCGGCGAGCATCGCCCGGGCCTGGGACCGGGTCACGTAGGGCCGGTCGGCGGCCGCCGCCAGCACGGCCTCGACCAGGTGGTCGCGGCCCTCGTCCTTGGACAGGTAGGCGTGGGCGCCGTTGTCCAGCGTCTCCATCACGATCGCCGGGTCGCTGTGCCCGGAGAAGGCCACCACCCGGTTCCCGGCGGCCACCAACCCGGGGATCTGCGGGGTGACCAGCACGCCGTCCAGCTCCAGGTCCAGGATGACCACGTCGGCCGGCGGCCGCGCCGCCGCGCGGAGCCCGGCCAGGTCGCGTGCCGTCTGCACCAGCCGCACCCGCTGGCCGGGATCGGACCGGATCCAGGACGCCACCCCCTCGGTGACGACCGGGTGATCTTCGATAATCGCGACCGTCACCGGCTGTTCCATCGTGCCTCCGCCCAGAGCATGCCGCCGTCTTGCTGCTGCTCGATGAGAACCCCCTCACCGGCTGCCGGGAGCCGGACGACTGCGCTGGTATCGGCGACGAAGCTGACGGCGATGCCGTCGGCCACCGTCGCCAGGGTGATCCGCGCCTGGCGGTGCGCGGCGGTCAGGATCGCGATGGCCGCGTCGGTGATCACCCGCCGGGCCGGGGCGGGCACCGGCGGCAGCGACCCGGCCGTCTCGATCTCGATGGCGACCCCGCGCCGCTCGGCCACGTCGGCACTCGCGTGCAGCTCGTGCACCAGCGATCCGGGTACCTCATCGCCCTCGGCCAGCAGCCGGCGCAGCCGGGCGGCCTGGACCGCGCACCTGATCTGCACCTGCTCATCGCCCGGGTCGGCCGTCCCGGCGGCCAGTTCGGCCACCAGCGGGGCGGCACTTTCCTGCAGCGCCAGCCAGCGGGCGCGCCGGGCGACCCGGATGATCTCTGCGGTGGCCGCCCGCTCAAGCGCGGCGTGCTCACTGGCGGCCGCCGTGGCGGCCTGGCCGGCCGCGACGTCCAGCGCCCGGACCCCGGCGGCCACGGCGACCTGGGCACCGGTCGACCAGGCCAGCACGGCGAGGAACCCGGCCAGGTCGGCGCGGTGCAGCCCGTCCCAGACCTGGACGCCCAGGGTGGCCAGGGCCTCGGCGGCGAGGAAGACCGCGAGCTCGGCGAACCGGCGGCGGAGCAGCACCAGGACGCCAGTCCAGCCGGCACTCCCCCACGCCCAGTTGACCGCCAGCATCTGGCCCGCCGGGCTGGCCGCCGCCGCGGCCGTGCTGGCGGCCAGCGCGATCACGGCCACCGCCCAGGCCGGGACCCAGCCGGGCTCTCCGCGCAGCACCAGGACCGTCCCGGCGGTGATCGCCAGCGCCATGACCAGCCACATGACGCCCTGGAAGGCGAACGAGCCGTAGGCCGGCCGGTCATGCAGCAGCTGCCCGCCCGCTCCGGCCAGATGCCAGCCGGCGACCAGGAAGACCACCGCGATGGTGAAGGCCCGCTGGTAGCGGCCCGACATCACCGCGGCCGGCTGCGCTGCTGGCTGCATGGGGGTCATGCCGGCCAGCTCACGGTGACGGTCGTGCCCGCGCCGGGACGGCTGGCGATCGCGGCCCGACCGCCGGCCGCCACCATCCGCCCGGTGATCGACTCGCGGATGCCCCGGCGCGACGGCGGGGTGGCAGCCGGGTCGAACCCGTGGCCTCGGTCAGTGATCTTGACGACCGCCCAGCCCTCACCGCCGGTGACGGTGACGTCGGCCTCGCCGGTCCCGGCGTGCCGCTCGACGTTGCGCAGCGCCTCGCCGACGCAGGCGACGACCTGGTCCGCGACCGGCGACGGCAGCGTGACCGGGACGAGCTTGAGCCGCACGGCCAGGTCACCGGTGCTGACCGCGGCCCGCTCCAGTCGCGGCCGCAGGTCAGTCAGCCGGACCGGGCCGACTGGTACGGTCTCGGCGCCTGGCCTGACTGGGGCGGTCGCGAGCCCTTGCAGCACGTCCAGGTCGCGGGCGGCCTGCGCGGTCAGCGCCGGAGACGGCCCGGCAAAGGCGCCGGCCGCGACCATGGTCAGGGTCGACAGGACGGTGTCGTGCAACTGGCGGTGCTGTTCGCGCTGGTCAGCGCGCCGCGCCTGGTCGGCGCGGAGCTGCCGCTCGGTCTCCAGGCTGGTGGCGACGACCGCGTCCGCCTGCCGGGCGCCGCCGCGGATCACCGCCACCAGCCCGGCGGCGACGATCGTCTCCACGATCAGCAGCCAGGCGTCGGCCGGGTGGCCGGCGCCGAGACCGTAGGCGATGACCACGATCGCGGCCCCGGGCAGCCCGAGCCACGGCCGCAGCGCGATCTGCAGGATGTACACCGACGTGCAGGCCAGCGGGAGCATCCAGGTCGTGTCGTCCTTGATCAGCACGGCCGGGACCAGGTGCTGCTGCGCCAGCGCCAGCGCCGAGATCACCGCGGCGTCGGCCAGCACCACGGCCGGCGTCAGCCCGGACCGCCGGATCCGCCAGGCGAAAAGAGCTGACCACACGCACAGGGCCGTCAGCAGCGCGCCCAGCCACCAGCCGGAGATCTGCCTCGTCGCGGCCAGCACGGCGATCGCGGTGAACAACACCGCGCCGCCGAGGCGCAGGGCGATCACGTAATAGCCAGCCAGCCGGTTCAGGGCCTGGTCGGATGGCCCGGCCAGCCGTGCGCGGCGTGTCCGCTGCTGGCGGCCCGCGGACGGCTGGACCTGCCTTCCGACGGAATCGGCTGCCGGCTCCACCGGATCAGTATGCGACATAACCGCGACACCGGGAACGGTAATGTTCAACATCTTGACCGGGCCGAATAAAGTTGCGCTTTTCCTTTTAATCGGCGGTCGTTCCCAGTAGCTGCGAGCCATGCTGGCCGTCGCGTCGCAGGTCGCTCATCACTTTGGTCACACGCTTCACAAGCCGCTGGCACCCGGGCGTTGCCGCCGTATTGGCTATCGCCTCGATCAGCGAATGGCATTTGATAACAGGCCTGCTAGGGCGTTTCCCGTAAACGCAGCGGGCGCAGGCTCCGGCGGAAGCTGGCAGCCCTGCGCTGGGTTGCCGCCCCAGAATCCACGTCCGCACCACAGGTCTCGCCCGTCACACGCCCCGCCTTCCGGCAGCGACATTGATGCTCCATCCACGTCGTGCCAGCAGCATCGATGCTCCATCCATGCCGTTACTGGGCCGGCCGGGGCGCGGCGGCCCCGCACCAGGCGCACCGCGGGCATCACCCGGCCCCAGCGTCGGGGCAGGGCTGGCGTCGGGGCAGGGCTGGGGCGAAGTTGATGCTGATGCGAGGGCCGGCGGGGGTGGCCTGCTTGGGCACCGAGTGACGCCAGTCGCGCTGGGCACGGCCGCCCATGACGATCAGGTCGCCGGAGGCGACGGCCAGCGACACGCTCTGGCCGCCCCCGGCCGGCTTGATGAGGAAGCGCCGGGTGGCGCCCAGGCTGAGCACCGGCACGATGCTGGTTTCCTGGATCTTGCCGATCGGGTCTCCGTGCCAGCTGGTCGAGTCACGGTGGGTGCGGTACAGGTTGAGCCACAGGTAGCGGTAGGCGACCCCGTAGTGCCGCGCGAGCGTGGCGGTGATGGTGTGCAGCAGCTGCTGCGGGGCGGCCGAGATGTCGTGGTATTCGGCGGTCAGGCGCGGCTCGGTGACACGGCGCGCGTAGATGTACCGGTCGCGCTGTTCCCACGGCGCGGTGGCCATGAGCTCATCGAACAGGCTGCCGCTGCCGCGCAGCCAGCCCGGCGCATGCTCGATCCACGATGTCTGGTCCAGCTCGATCCGCCGCCTGGTCGTGAAGCCGGCGTCGACCGCCGGGCCGAGGTCCTCGAACAGGTCGCCCTGATGCACCGGCGGCGCGGATACGGCGGCTGCGGGTGTGTTGCTCATGACCAGTCCTTTGTCAGCGGGCCGGGAAGGCCCGGTTGATGTCGCCGAAGGAGTCAGCGCCGGCGATCGAGTCGTAGGTGCCGGCGGTGAGGACCTCGGCCGCGGCCTTGCGGGCCAGGGTGTAGGCGGCCTGGGTGATCGCCTGGCCCAGGCTGACCCGCCGCACCCCGGCCGCGCGCAGCGCCGCGACGTCCGGCGCTCCGGGGCCGGCCATGACGTTGACCGGCAGGGAGACCTTGCCGGTCAGGGCGGCAAGGGTGCCCAGGTCGAGCAGCCCGGGCACGAACAGGCTGTCCGCGCCCGCCTCGGCGTAGGCGGCGGCGCGGGCCAGCACGTCATCGAGGCGCCCGGCAGGCTCGCCGATCTCGAACAGGAACACATCGGTGCGGGCGTTGATCACGAGCTCGGGCAGTCCCGCGTCGGCGGCGGCCGCGCGGGCGGCGCGGATGCGCGCCGCCTGGGCCGCGGCATCGAACAGGCCGCCGTCCGGGGCGCCGCTGTCCTCGAGGTTGATCCCGACGGCGCCGGCGCCGATCATCGCGGCGACGGTCGCCGCGACCGCGCCGGGATCGCGGCCGTAGCCGCCCTCGATGTCGGCGGTGACCGGCCGGTCGACCGCCGCCGCGATCCGCGCGACCACCCCGGCGGCCTCCGGCCGGCTGAGGTGCTGCCCGTCCGGGCGGCCGAGCGACCAGGACACGCCGGCGCTGGTGGTGGCGATGACCTGTGCCCCGGCGGCGGCGATCATCACCGCGCTGCCGGCATCCCAGGCGTTCGGCAAGACGAAGATCCCGTCCTCGTGCAGGGAACGCAGCGTGACGGCCTTGGCGTGCTGGCGTTCGGAAACCATGGTGAGTCCTTTCAGGTTCAGGGCTGGTGGCCCAGCCGGAGTGCGATCTGGCGGGCCGTGGCGGGCCGGATGCCGGCGACCGCGGTCAGCGAGCTCATCAGGTCAGCACGGCTGGCACTGTGGTCGAGCGCGATCTGTCTCGTGGCGACGCCGGCCGCCAGGCTGGCCAGGGTCCTGGCGGCCACCGGCGGCAGGTCAAGCCCGGCCGGACCCGCGGCCGCCAGCACCTCGGCGGACGGGAACAGCCGCGTCAGCCCGTGGGTAAGGCCGGGCACCGGCGACCCGAACCGGTCCGCTATCCGGCCGAGGTGCGCACGGGCCTGGCCGGGGTCATCGCATTCCTGGGCCACGACGGCCTGGACCGCGGCCTCGAACGGCCCCCAGGCACCCGGTACCCGGACGTCAGGACGGGCATCGGTCCCGGCCATCCGGCCTGCGCGGCCGACCACGTGTATCAGCCCTTCCCAGTACGGCAGGTGGGCCCGGAGCAGCAGGTGGTCTGCTCCTCCGGGGCGGATTTCGAGCATGCCCGGGGCGCCGTCGAGGCTGATCGTCCGGCGGTACACCCGGTCGGACACCGACTCCACGCCGGGGACCGCACGGCTCGCGAAGAACGCCGCCATCGCATCCCAGTCGAGGGGCGGCTGGAACGGCAGCCGCATCGTCAGCCCCCCGTCCGCGGCCAGCCGGTCGGCCCGCCTCCGGCGGGCTCGCAGCTCGCTGGGCGCGGCGCGGAAGACCTCGCGCATCTGCCGGTTGAACTGGCGCACGCTGGCGAATCCGGACGCGAACGCCACGTCGCCCGCGGCCATGTCGGTGTCGTCGAGCAGCCGCCGCGCGAAGTGCGCCCGCCTCGACCGGGCTAGCTGGTCGGGGGTGATGCCCAGCTGGTCGTGGAAGATCCGCCGCAGGTGCCGGGGCGAGACCGCGAGCCTCGTCCCGAGCGCCGCCTCGGTCCCGGTGTCCAGCACCCCTTCGATGATCAGCTGGACCGCGCGGCAGACGAGCTCGGGGGCATCCGCGCCGGGCAGCCCCGCGGTCCGGTACGGCCGGCAGCGCAGGCAGGCCCGGTACCCGGCCGATTCCGCGCTCGCGGCCAGCTCGAACGTCCGCACGTTCTCGGCCCGCGGCCGCGCGCGGCAGCCGGGCCGGCAGTAGATGCCGGTGGTCACCACGGCCGAGTACGTCGTCATCTCTTTCGGTATATCCGCCGCGCGGCGCCCGGGCTGGCCATATTCGGACAAGGTCATTGCCACGTTTGCCGGTTATGACCAGGGCAGACGGACTGGGGCGGTGCTCACTCCAGCGACTCGCCAGGCGCGAAGCGGCGAGGTCAGCATCGCCTATCAGGTCGTCGGCGAGGGGCCGTTCGATCTCATCTGGCGGCGCGAGCTGGATCGCTTCGGGGGCCGTGAGGCCGACACGGCCGGAGACGGGCGCGCCGAGCTGACGGGCGTGCCCGGTGAGTGGCAGCTGTACGTCGTGGAACCCGGCGCCTGATGAGCCGATCGCGCCAGGCAGCTGGGTTATCCCGGCGTTGCCGCCTGCTCGTGGATCCAGGCATTCGCCAGGGTGGTCCAGGTGGCGGTCTGGCCGGCGTCGCGGGCCAGACCGAGGCCGTGCGGGCCGTGGGCGAACACGTGCACGGCGTGGGGAACGCCACTGGCCGCGAGCGCCGCGGCGAGACGGTAGGCGTGCTCCGGGGGGACCAGGGAGTCCTCGGCGGTGTGCCAGATGAACAACGGCGGCGACTGCGGCGTGACCAGCGCATCCAGCGAGGCCGACCGGCGCAGCTGAGGGCTGGCGTCCGCGCCGAGGAGGATCAGCTGGGACGGGCGGTAGGTCTCGGTCTCCATCGAGGTGACGGCGTAACCGAGCACGGCGAACTGCACCGTCTCGTCGGCCGCGGCGCCGGGCGCGAGGGCGGCCATCCCGGCCAGGTGTCCGCCTGCGGAGAACCCGATGAGGCCGATGCGCTGTGCGCCTTCTGCTCGGCGGCGGCGGATCTCGGCGCGCAGCGCGTCCAGCGGCGCCGGGTGCCGGACGTTGAGCGGGTAGCGGAACACGCTCGCCTGCACGCCGATATCGCTGAGCCAGCTGGCCACCGGCTCGGCTTCGTGCGGGGCGTGCGTGGCGTACCCGCCGCCGGGCAAGACGATCATGTGCAGGCCGGTCACTGAGCCGCCGCCCGCGCCCTGATCTTCGCCGTCCCCGGTCCGGAGTCCACGGCACGATCATAGGAAGCGCTCCGCACCAGGCCACGGCCGCGCGGGACCCGTTCGGCGTGGCGCCGGCCTTTTCCCTGACCGTCAGCGCCATCCGCACGATGTTCAGCGTCAGCATGACAACGATGGTGCCGGTCCCGCCGGTGCGCTGTCGTCCTGCCCGCGAAGCGCTTTTCTGCTGGTCAGCAGGGAGTCACCCGGCCTGCCGGGTACTACTGGCGGAGTAGCCGCTCATCGCAGCCAGGTACGGGGCGGAACACCGCACCCGCGCTAGGTGTGGCTGAGGATGCCTTCGGTGGCGGTGCCGAGGAAGGCGGCGGCCCGGGTGAAGGTCTCGCCGATAGCATGCGTCGCGAGCTGGGCCTGATAGGCCTGGTAGCGGGTCAGCTCCCAGTCCTGGCCGCGGGGCGTGAGCTCGGCGACGGCCGGCTCGGCTACCGGCTTCCAGGTCCAGGCGGCGATGCCGGGGCCGGGGTCCAGCGGCTCGATGAAATCGGCAGGGTGGGTGTCGTAGCCCATCCGGTTGCGCACGAACCGCAGGCCGCCGAAGGTCTCCTCGGTGATCCGCCGCCGGGCGGGGTCCTGGCTGGCCAGGGCGCGGCTGTAGGTTTCCGGGTGGTACCGCACCAGGGCGGCGTCGACGATGGTCACCCGCCACACGGCCTCGCTGATCACGGCGTAGCCGTCGGCCCGGTCCCAGCCGCTGGCCCGGCACAGCCGGGCGATGGTCTCCCGCATGGCGGTGATGGACCAGTCCAGTGCGCCCGTGTCGGCCGGGGTGTCGTTCGCGTGGCGGCGGTTCCAGGCCGCCCGGCAGCGGGCTGAGCAGAACCGCGCGTGTTCCCGCCGCGGCGTGAACACGATGCCGCACTGCTCACAGTTCCGGAAATCTGCCATTACCGCCCATGGTACGTGCGGCGGCCGATCCAGCCGAGACCGCCTGGCGGTCACATTCGTCTGCCAGACATCACTCGTTCATCTGCTGTTCATTTATATGTCGGCTCAGTGTTGCCAAAAATAGGTACGTTCCGCGGCAAGAACAGGAACAAAGGCTGGCCGCGGCGGTGCCGACGGCGTGACCTGCGGGGTGATGCGGTGACCGACATCCAGCCCGGTGATCTGGTTACGGCGCTGGATGAGGCGTCACTGGGCCGGTCCCACCTGCGGGCGGTGCTGGCCTCGGGGATGGGGTTCTTCACCGACGCCTACGACCTGTTCGTCATCGGGATCGCCTCGGCGCTGATCACCCGGGACTGGCACCTGAGCTCGGGCCAGCTTGCCGTGCTGAACAGCACCATGCTGGCGGCCGCGTTCTTCGGCGCGCTGGTGTTCGGCCGGTACGCGGACATGGTCGGCCGCAAGCGGGTGTACTGGCTGGTCGCCGTCATCATGATCGCCGGGGCGGTGGGATCGGCGCTGTCCGGGTCGTTCTGGATGCTGATCGGGTTCCGGTTCCTGCTCGGGGTCGGCGTCGGCGGTGACTACCCGGTCAGCGCGGTCATGGTGAGCGAGTACGCGAACCGCAAGGACCGCGGCAAGCTGGTCGGGATGGTGTTCGGCACGCAGGCGCTCGGGCTGATCGTCGGGCCGCTGATCGCGCTGGCCCTGCTCGGTTCGGGCGCCACCGACGACGTGGCCTGGCGGGTCCTGCTCGCGCTGGGCGCGGTCCCCGCCGCCGCGGTCATCTACCTGCGCTGCCGGATGCCGGAGTCGCCGCGCTACCGGGCGCAGGTCCAGGAGCGGGCCCTGCGGGCGGTCCACGGCGAACCCGCGGGTCCCCGGCCCGAGGCGGGATTGCGGGCGTTCCTGACCAGCCGCCGCTGGCTGATCACGCTGGCGGGCACGGCCGGCTGCTGGTTCCTGCTCGACTACGCCTACTACGGCAACACCATCTCCACGCCGCAGATCCTCGGCCTGATCTCCCCGCACGCCAGCACCATGGACAAGATCGCGCTGCAGCTGGCGATCTTCGTGGTGGCGGCGGTGCCCGGGTACGTGCTGGCGATCGCCCGGCTGGACCGGATCGGGCACCGGCGGCTGCAGCTGGCCGGGTTCGCGGTGATGGCGGCCTGCTTCCTGGTCATCGGGGCGGTACCGGGCCTGACCACCGCCGTGGTCCCGTTCCTGCTGGTGTACGGGGTGAGTTACTTCTTCACCGAGTTCGGCCCGAACATGACCACCTTCGTGCTGCCGAGCGAGCTGTACCCGGTCGCGATGCGGACCACCGGGCACGGGATCTCGGCCGGGATCGGCAAGCTCGGCGCGTTCATCGGCGTCTTCCTGTTCCCGGTGCTGCAGTCCTCGCTCGGCCTGCGCGGCACGCTGCTGCTCACCGCCGCGGTCTCCGGCCTCGGATTCGCGCTCACCCTGGTGCTTCCCGAACCGGCCGGGCTCAGCCTGGACGACATCACCGCCGGGACGCAGGACCCGGCCACCCGGCCCGAGCGGATGGCCGGGCAGGCCCCCGCCGCCTGACCGCACCGCGTTCCCCGGCGGGCGAGCTGACCGCGACCCGGGTTGATAAATTCCGTGATGTCAGCAGGAACCGGGGCGGGGAGGTTCGTGACGTGGGGCAGCCTGCCTATCCGGCTTCGGCCGATCCGGCGTTCAACCTGACCGGCGGGCCGTCCGGCGCCACGGCGGTCACCCTGGCGGCGCTCGGCCGGCCGGTCCTGCACCACCTGGATCCGGCCTTCGGCGCGCTGTACCAGCGGACGGCGGAACTGCTGCAGCAGGCGTTCGGCACCCGGGAGAGCCCGGTCATCCTGCCGGGCGAGGCCGTGGTCGGGCTGGAGGCGGCCGCGGCCTCGCTGACCGGCCCCGAGGACGTGGTGCTGAACCTGGTGTCGGGAAGCTACGGCCGCGGCTACGGCGCATGGGCGCGCCGGTACGCCCGGGAGGTCGTCGAGATCGAGGTTCCCTACGACAGCTCGGTGCCGGCCGCCAGCGTCGCCGACGCCATGCGCGGCCGGCCCGACATCACCGTGGTCAGCGTGGTGCACTGCGAGACGCCGGCCGGGACCGTCAACGACCTCGACGCGATCGCGGCCGTGGTGGCCGGGCACGGCGCGCTGCTCATCGTCGACGCGGTTTCCTCCTTCGGCGGCATCCGCTGCGACATCGCCGGCTGGCAGGCCGGCCTGGTGGTGACCGCGCCGCAGAAATGCCTGGGCGGCACGCCCGGGCTGTCCCTGCTCCATGTCAGCGAGGCCGCCTGGGCGCGCATGGAGGCGAACCCGGCCGCGCCGCGCGGCTCCGCGCTGTCCATCCTCGACTGGCGCGACGCGCACCTGGCCGGCCGGCCGTTCCCGTTCACCCCGCCGGTCACCGACGTCTACGGCCTGCACGCGTGCCTGGAGCAGTACCTCGCCGAGGGCGCCGAGGCGGTGCTCCAGCGGCACCGCGCCGCCGCCCGGGCCGCCCGGGCCGGCGCCGAGGCCCTGGGCCTGACGCTGTGGGCGCGGGATCCGCAGGCCCGTTCCGATACCGTCACCGCCGTCCGGATGCCGGACGGGATCGACGAGCGCGACGTGCGGACCCGCGCACGGGAGGACTGCGGCGTCATGCTGTCCGGCGGGCAGGGCGACCTGGCCCGGATCGTCCTGCAGATCGGCCACATGGGCACGAGCGCCTATCCGCTCGGCCCGGTCATCGCGGTCACCGCGATCGGCCGGGCCCTGCGTTCCCTCGGCGCGCGGGCGGACATCGGCGCCGCGGTGGAGGCCGCGGTCGCGGCCCTGGACGCCTAATCGCCCCCGCCCGGGCCATGGCGGTCGAGTTCGAGGTGGACGGGCGGCCGCTGCGGCTCACCGCCTTCCCCGGCGCCGAGCCGGGCCGCCTGACCGTGCTGTTCACCGACGCCACCTCCGGGTTCACGACCTACGCGGCCAGCCGGGTCCTGGAGCTGGGACCGCCGGGACCGGACGGTCGGGTCGTACTGGACTTCAACCGCGCGGCCAATCCGCCCTGTGCCTACACGGACCTGGCGACCTGCCCGCTGCCGCCGCCGGAGAACCGGCTGCCGGTGGCGATCGAGGCCGGGGAGAGGACCCCGGACGAGCGCCGGGCGTAAGACGGCAGAAAACCAGTGTGCTAGCCGGGTCCGGCTGCCTTAACTTGAGGCCATGGTGCCAATGAGTCACATCCTGGCGTTCACCGCTGTGGCGATGGTCCTCATCGCCGTCCCGGGCCCGAGCGTGCTGTTCACCGTCAGCCGGGCCCTGACGGTCGGGCGGCGATCGGCGCTGTACACGGTCATCGGCAACGAGATCGGTGAATACACGCAGGTAGCGGCGGTGGCATTCGGGGTCGGCGCGCTGGTGGAGCGGTCGGCTGAGATCTTCGCCATCGTGAAGTGGGGCGGCGCCGCCTACCTGGTCTACCTCGGCGTGCAGGCGATCAGGCACCGGCGCTCGATGACTTCCGAACTCGCCGGGCGGACGGCGCCGGTGCGACCGCTGCGCGCCGTGCGCGACGGGTTCATCGTCGGCGTGACCAACCCGAAGTCGATCGTGATCTTCGTGGTGGTCTTGCCGGAGTTCACCGACCGCGCGCCCGGGTACCTGCCCGTCCAGCTGCAGATGCTGATCCTCGGCGCCCTGTTCGCGTCCATCGCGCTGCTGCTGGACAGCGGCTGGGCCGCCGTCGCCGGCACGGCCCGGCAGTGGTTCGTCCGGTCGCCCCGGCGGCTGGCCCTCATCGGCGGGACCAGCGGGCTGGTGATGATCGGGCTCGGCGTCAGCATCGCCGCCACCGGCCGCAGCGACTGACCTGGGGCAACTCAGGAGCGCCGGTAGCGCCGCCCTGGCCTCAGGAACCGGCTGAACCGGGCGTCCGGGGCCCGGCCTGGTCCAGGCGGGGATAGACGCGGCGGGCGTTAAGCTCGTAGACCTGGGCCTGGATTTCAGGGGGAAGGCCGAGGGCGTCGACGTAGCGGCGGGTGTCGTCGAAGTAGTGGCCGGTCTGGGGGTCGATGCCGCGGACGGCGCCGATCATCTCCGAGCCGAACAGGATGTTCTCAGGCTCGATGACCTCGAACAGCAAGTTGATGCCGGGCTGGTGATAGACGCAGGTGTCGAACCAGACGTTGCCCATCACCGATTCGGCCAGCGGGGGCCGGCCGAGCATGTCGGCCAGCCCGCGGAAGCGCCCCCAGTGGTAGGGGACGGCGCCGCCGCCGTGCGGGATGACCAGCCGCAGGTCCGGGAAGTCGGTGAACAGGTCCGCCTGCAGCAGCTGCATGAACGCGGTGGTGTCGGCATTGAGGTAGTGCGAGCCGGTGGCGTGGAAGGCCGGGTTGGTCACCGCGGAGACGTGCACCATGGCGGGCACGTCCAGCTCGCACATGGCCTCGTAGAACGGGTACCAGGAG
The DNA here is from genome assembly GCA_025934635.1 of Streptosporangiaceae bacterium. The sequence continues at coordinate 80,384 of JAICWX010000002.1, forward strand.
CGGTCGGTCAGCGGCGGGGCGCTCCAGTGGCCGCCGCTGGGGTCCGGGTTGAGGTTGCAGCCCACGAACCCCAGCTCGGTCACGCAGCGCCGCAGTTCCCCGATCGACTTCTCGATCGGGACCCCGGGAGACTGGGGCAGCTGGCAGACCCCGGCGAACCGGCCCGGGAACAGGCCGGCCACGCGGGCGATCAGGTCGTTGCTGACCTGCGCCCAGCGGGCGCTGACCGCCTCGTCGCCGAAATGGTGTTCCATCGCGGAGGCACGCGGGGAAAAGATGGTGAGATCGATGCCCCGTTCGGTCATCTGCTTGAGCTGGCTGCCCTCGACCGACGCGCGGATCTCCTCAGCACCGATATCCGGGTACGGCGGCGGCGTGACGCCGGCGCTGAAGGCTTCCTTCTGTGCCTTGCGCCAGTCCGTATGAGCCTGCGGCGCGGTCGTGTAATGACCGTGACAGTCAATGATCATCAGGGCCAGGTTACTTTCACGCGCGCGCCATCGCACGGGCGGATGGCGGTGACGTTAGTTCGTGTGCGCGTTCGGGA
>JAICWX010000260.1 GCA_025934635.1 Streptosporangiaceae bacterium
CGCCGGCCGGCCCGGGCCGGACTGGCCCGTCGCGGCGGGCGTCTACGGCGTGCTGTTCATCGCCGGCGTGGTGGAGGGCCTGATCGGCAGCTTCCAGTACAGCCGGCTGCCCAAGCCGGTGCCGGTGGCCGCGCTGGCGTGCTGCGCCATCATCTTGCTCACCTGCCTGCTGGCGGCCTGGGCGATGCGCTCGGTCAGCGGGGCGCTGCTGCCCGGGATCGGCTGGATCATCGCCGCGTTCGTGCTGTCCATGCCGGTCGCCAGCGGCACCGTGATCATCACGGCGACCCCGCCGGGTAAGTACTTCCTGTACGGCGGCACGCTCAGCGTGGTCGCGGCCGTGATCGCCTCGTTCGCCGGGATGGCCTTCGGCCCCCGCCGGGGGACCTAACCCCGGATCGCGGCCTCGATCTGGTCCAGGCCCCAGTCGAGGTCCTCCTCGCTGATGATCAGCGGCGGCGCCAGCCGGATGACGTTCCCGTGGGTCTCCTTGGCCAGCACGCCGCGGGCGGCGAGCCGCTCGCACACCTCGCGCCCCGGGAGCGAGGTGAACTCGACCCCGGCCCACAGCCCCCGCCCGCGCACGCCGCTGACCGCCGAAGCGGGCAGCGCGCCCAGCCGCGCGTGCATCCGCTCGCCCAGCACGCGCGCCCGGGCCTGGTACTCCCCGGTGCGCAGCATCGCCACGACCTCCCGCCCCACCGCGCACGCGAGCGGGTTGCCGCCGAACGTCGAGCCGTGCTGCCCCGGCTGCAGCACCCCGAGCACCGGCCAGGTCGACACCATGGCCGAGACCGGCACGATGCCGCCGCCGAGGGCCTTGCCGAGCAGGTACGCGTCGGGCACCACGTCCTCGGCGGCGCAGGCGAACGTGTAGCCGGTCCGGCCGAGGCCGGACTGGATCTCGTCGGCGATCATCAAGACGCCGTTCGCGGTGCACAGCTCGCGGATCCCGGCCAGGAAGCCGGGCGGCGGCACGACCACCCCGGCCTCGCCCTGGATCGGCTCGACCAGCACCGCGACGACCCGGTCGCCGAGTTCGGCGACCGCGGCGGCCGTCGCGGCCAGGTCGCCGTACGGCACGGTGCGGAACCCGGGAGTGTAGGGGCCGAAGTCGGCCCGGGCGTCCTCGTCGGTGGAGAAGCTGACGATGGTGGTGGTGCGGCCGTGGAAGTTGCCATCGAAGGTGATGATCACTGCCTCGTCCCGCGGCACGCCCTTGACGGTGTAGCCCCACTTGCGGGCGACCTTGATCGCGGTCTCGACCGCCTCCGCGCCGGTGTTCATCGGCAGCACCACGTCCATGCCCGCCAGCTCGGCCAGCTCCTCGCAGAACGGCCCGAACTGGTCATGCTGGAACGCCCGGCTGACCAGCGTGAGCCGGTCAAGCTGCTGGTGCGCCGCGGCGACCAGCCGCGGGTGCGCGTGGCCGAAGTTCAGCGCCGAGTAGGCGGCGAGCATGTCCAGGTAGCGGCGGCCCTCCACGTCGGTGACCCAGGCGCCCGCGGCCTCGGCCGCGACGACCGGCAGCGGGTGGTAGTTGTGCGCGCCGTACTCGTCGCCCAGCTTGAGCAGGCTGGTCGTGGTCTCGGTCATGGGTTCCTCCCTAGGAGCGCAGTTCCAGCGTGCAGCACTTGGCGCCGCCGCCGCCCTTGAGCAGCTCGGACATGTCCACGCCGACCGGAACGAAGCCGCGCTGGAACAGCTGGCCGGCCAGCGTGACCGCCTGCACCGGCAGCACGACGTGGCGGCCGTCGCTGACCGCGTTCAGGCCGAGCACCTCGGCGTCCTCGTCCTTGGCCTCGATCAGCTCGGTGAACCGGGCGGCCAGGGCCGCCCGGCCGGCGTCGTCGAACGCGGCCGGGTAGTACATGGCGGTGTCCTCGTCGAGCACGCACAGCGCCGTGTCCAGGTGGTAGAAACGCGGATCGACCAGCCGCAGGCTCAGCACGGGCAGCCCGAACAGGCCGGCCAGCTCGGCGGCGACCGCCTGGTCGCTGCGGAAGCCGTAGCCCGCCAGCAGGACGTCGCCGGCGAACAGGATGTCGCCCTCGCCCTCGTGGACGTGCTCGGGTACCCGGATATCCGGGTAGCCGCGGCCGGCGAACCAGTCCAGGTACGCGCGGGCTTCCCCGGCCCGCTGCGGGTAGCGGAACCGGGCGCCGAGCACCTTGCCGCCGACCACGGTGCCGCCGTTGGCGGCGAAGGTCATGTCGGGCAGCCCGGCCGCCGGCTCGATCGTCTGCACGTCGTGGCCGAGCCCGAGGTAGACCTGGCGGAGCCGGGCCCACTGCCGCATGGCGCGGGCCGTGTCGGTCGGCTCGTCCGGCGCCATCCACGGGTTGATGGCGTAGGTGACGGTGAAGTGCTCAGGCGGGCACATCAGGTACCTGCGCGGACGGGCCTGGCGCTCCTTCGTGATCATGAGGCCAGGTTAGGGGTTAGGCGCACGGGAAAACATGCGCCGGCCATGCGTGTCAGCGGCGATTCGTTGCGTAAATGCGCTCTAAAACGACGATTCGTTGTTTTACTGCTACGGCTTCCTGGCAACCCCGCAGTAGGCCGCCGTCCCGGCGTCGTCCCGCCCGCCCGGGAGGCCGGCTCCGCGCCCGTCCGGCCGCCACCGCGGGCACGGCACCACGCCCGGTTCGGTCAGGTCGAGCCCGGCGAAGAAGCTGGTCAGCTCGTCCGGTTTGCGCAGCCGGTAGGGCGCGGGCGCGCTGGCGCCGTACCGCGGCCGGGCGCTCGCGTCGTACCGCCGCTGGGCGCTGCCGACGGAGTCGCCGTCGGCCACGCCGTCGGCGATGACCAGGTAGCTGCCCGCGGGCAGCTCGTTCATCAGCTGGCTGGTGATCGAGCGGGCCGCGCCGAAGTCGTCGATGTGGCCGAGGATGCCCAGCATGATCAGCGCGACCGGCCGGGACAGGTCGAGGGTGGTGGACGCGGCGGCCAGCACCGCGGCCACGTCCCGCAGGTCGGCGTCGGCGTAGTAGACGGCGCCCTCCCGCGTGCTGGCCAGCATCGGGTTGCTGAGCAGCGTCTTGGCGTGCAGGATGACCGCCGGGTCGTGGTCGGCGTAGACGATCCGGGTGTCCGGCGCGATGCCCTGCGCGATCTCGTGGGTGTTGCCGCCGGCGGGCAGTCCGGAACCGACGTCGAGGAACTGCCGGATCCGGGCCGGGCCGGCCAGGAACCGCACCGCGCGGACCAGGAAGGCGCGCTCGGCCTGCGCCGCCTCGGCCAGGTGCGGGAACTCACGGCCGATTTCCTCGCCGGCCGCCTTGTCGGCGGCGTAGAAGTCCCGGCCGCCGAGCCAGTAGTTCCGGACCCGGGCCGGATGCGGCAGGCTGACGTCAAGGCCGGCCGGCGGCGGCCCCCAGGGCTGGGCCTGCTCGTCCCCGGAATCGCTGGCCTCGTGCTCGGGTCGGTGGCTGGCACCGTGATCGGCACTGTTATCGGCACCGTGATCGGCACCGTGATCGGCGCTGTGGCCGGCCGGGACGGCGCCGTGGTGCCGGTCGGCGACGGCCGCCGGAGTCTTGCCTGCTTCGGAACTGCGCCTGCGGAACATCCCCACAATCTTGCCCCACCGGCGTCAGTGCATGGTGCCGTTTCCGCCGAGCCCCGCGGCCCAGATCGCGTCCCCGGCGTTTGCCGGGAACGCTGGCGGGAAGTGCGATGCGCCTGAACTGGGAGGTCAGACTGGCAGGCAAGCGAGCGCGGGTCGTGCGGCTCCGGCGCAGCGACGTGACCGGGCCCGGCATCCGGCGGATGCGGTCCGGCCGCGGTTTCCGCTACCTGGACGCGGACGGGCAGCCGGTGTCGCCGGCCGAACGGGACCGGATCGCCCAGCTGGTGATCCCGCCCGCCTGGAAGGAGGTGTGGATCTGCCCGTGGCCGAACGGGCACATCCAGGCCGTCGGCTTCGACGCCGCCGGGCGCCGGCAGTACCAGTACCACCCGCGCTGGCGGGAGAAGCGGGACAAGGAAAAGCACGATCACGTCCTCGATTTCGCCGCCGCGCTGCCCGACGCCCGCGCGATCGTCACCGCCCAGCTGGGCGGTCGCGGCCTGACCAGGGAACGGGTCCTCGCGGCCACCTTCCGCCTGCTTGACCTGGGTTTCTTCCGGGTCGGCGGGGAGCGGTACGCGGAGGACAACGGCACCTACGGGCTGTCCACCCTGCTCCGGGAGCACGTCCGCTTCAGCGGCGGCGAGATCGTCTTCGACTACCCGGCCAAGGGCGGTTACGAGCGGGTCCAGGCGGTGGCCGACCCGGAGCTCCGCCGGATCGTCCGGCAGCTCAGGTCCCGCCCGGCCGCGGGCGACGCGCTGTTCGCCTACTACCAGGACCGGCAGTGGCACCCGGTGCACGGCTCGGACATCAACGACTACCTCAAGTACCTGACCGGCCTCGATGTCAGCGCCAAGGACTTCCGGACCTGGAATGCCACCGTGCTGGCCGCGGTGGGGCTGGCCGTCTCCCCGGTCTCGCGCGCCTCGGCCAGCAGCCGCCGCCGGGCCGTGGCCCGCGTGGTCAAGGAGGTCTCCGCCTACCTGGGCAACACCCCGGCTGTATGCCGGGCCTCCTACATCGACCCGCGCGTCATCGAGCGGTACGAACGCGGCGACACCATCGCCGACGCCCTGGACCTCCTCGGCGAGACCGACTCCGGCCTCGCCACCCAGGGCCCGGTCGAGGAAGCCGTCCTCCACCTCCTCCGCCCCCCGGCCCCGGCCTGAACCACCAGCTCCGGCCGAGCCCGCCAGCCTCCGGCCGAGCCCGCCAGCCTCCGGCCGAGCCCGCCAGCCTCCGGCCGAGCCCGCCAGCCTCGCAATTCACCGGCGGATCGTGCCTCTTCCCAGCGGATCTCGCCTTGCGGTAACTGATGTGAAAGAAGCGAAAAACGTGTGCCGCATCGCCCTCGTCGACGTCAATTTTCCATGATCACGAAGACTTTTACTACATATAGCGTATAAAAGTCTTCATGATCATGGAAGAATAAAACCTCTGTTCGCATTCGCGGCTCAGAATTGGGGTCGTTGATACCAATGTGGCTAATAGGGTGATTGCTCCGCATGTCCTGGCCCGGGCGACCCGGGCGCCCCGGGCGACCGGATGACCAGCACTGACTCCACGCGGTCGGGCCCGAGCGCGGCGTACCCGTGAGGGCCGTCGCTGGCCCACTGCGCCGCCTGGCCGGGACTGATCTCGGTCTCCTCGCCGAGGCGGCCAACCCGGGCCCGTCCGCTGGTCACCAGCAGATGCTCGGTGACGCCGGGCCCGTGCGCGGGCGAGCGGTGAACGTGACCGGGCTCGAGCCGCAGCCGGTAGACCTCCACGGTCTGCCCCCCGCCGGGACCGCCGTCGCGGCTCACGTCGAGCAGCCGGGCCTCGATGCCGGGGGAGGTGACCCGCACGCCCGGCCGGTCCGCGATCAGGGTGGCCAGCGGCACGCCGAGCGCGCCCGCGACGGCGTACAGCGTGCCCAGCGTGGGGTTGCGGGCCCCGTTCTCGATCTCTGACAGCGACCCCTTGCCGACGTGCGCCGCTTCCGCCAGCGCGCCGAGGGACAGGCCGCGTTCCTGCCGCGCCGCCCGCAGCCGCTCGCCTACCAGCCGGGCCAGATCGTCCACGACGAGCTATTCTAAGTAAAGAGTTCTGTAAACAGAACCCAAGGCGTTAGGGTTCTGTTTATGGAACAAACCGGCCGTCCGGTCCTGGCCGGCATCGTGACCGCGCTGGTCGGGTTCACCAGTTCCTTCGCCGTCGTCCTGGCTGGCCTGCGCGGCGTCGGCGCCACGCCCGCCGAAGCGGCCTCCGGGCTGCTCGCCGTCTGCGCGACCCAGGCCTTCGGCATCTTGTGGCTAGTGCGCCGCCACCGCATCCCGCTCACGCTGGCCTGGTCTACCCCGGGCGCGGCGCTGCTGGCCAGCACCGGCGTGGTGCACGGCGGCTGGCCCGCGGCCGTCGGCGCCTTCCTCGTCACCGGCGCGCTCCTGGTGACCACCGGCCGGTGGCCGCGGCTGGGCAACCTCATCTCCGCCATCCCCACGTCGATCGCGCAGGCGATGCTGGCCGGCGTCGTGCTCGAGCTGTGCCTGGCGCCGGTGCACGGCTTCGCCGCCCACCCATGGTCGGTCGGGCCGATCGTGCTCACCTGGGCCGTGATGCTCCGGCTGGCGCGCACCTGGGCCGTGCCCGCCGCGTTCGCCGTCACCCTGGTGGTCGTCGGCGTCGACGCGGCCCGCCACGGCGGCCCGCACGGCGCGGTCCTGCCGCACCTGGCCTGGACGACGCCGACCCTGACCGGGGCCAGCCTGCTCAGCCTGGCCATCCCGTTGTACGTGGTCACGATGGCCGGGCAGAACATTCCCGGCGTCGCGGTCATGTCGTCCTACGGCTACCAGGTGCCGTGGCGCGAGACGATGACCGTGACCGGCCTCGGCACCGCCGCCGGCGCCCTGGCCGGCGGGCACGCCATCAACCTGGCCGCGATCACCGCCTCGATGAACGCGTCCCCTGAGGCGGATCCGGACCCGGCCCGGCGCTGGCTGGCCGCGTGGACCTCGGGCTGGTCCTATCTCTTGCTCGCGTTGCTCTCGACCGCCCTGGTCACGTTCGTCAGCGTCGCCCCGGCCGACGTGGCCGCCGCCGTGGCCGGCCTCGCCCTCCTCGGCACGCTCTCGTCCTCCCTGGCCGGCGCCCTGTCCGCCACCGAGGGCCGCGAGGCCGCCGCCATCACCTTCGTCATCGCCGCCTCCGGCCTGACCTTCGCCGGCATCAGCGCCGCCTTCTGGGCCCTCGCCGCCGGCCTGCTCGTCCGCGCCCTGCTGCCGGGTACCCCGTCCCGGCCGATGGCGGGGCCGGAGGAGCGGCCGATGGCCGGGGCGGACGGCCGCGGCTTACAGCATCGATGGAGCATCGATGCTGCTCGGGCGACCTTGATGGAGCATCGATGCCGTTGACCCGCTCTGGAGTGACTGATCGACGAGACGCGCTTCAGAGCGCGCGCAAGCGGACGGCAGCGGCGGCGATCCGCTCGTCGGTGCCGGTGAGCGCCACCCGGATGTGCCGCTTCCCGCCCGGCCCGTACATCTCGCCCGGCGCCACCAAGATGCCCGCCGACACCGCCAGCAACTCGAGCGCCGACCAGCAGTCGTGCCCCGGATGCGTCGCCCACAGGTAGAGCCCGGCCTCAGAATGGTCGATGCGCCAGCCGGCCGCCTCGAACGCCCCCCTGAGCACCGAACGCCGCGTCGCGTACCGTTCCCGCTGCTCCCGCGCGTGCTCATCGTCCTCGAGCGCGACTGTCATCGCCGCCTGCACCGGCGCCGGCATCATCATCCCGGCCTGCTTCCTGATCGCGAGCAGGTCCGCGACCAGCGCGGGATCACCGGTCACGAACCCGGCCCGGTAGCCGGCCAGGTTGGACCGCTTGGACAGCGAGTGGACGGCCAGCAGGCCCTGGTGCGACCCGCCCGATACCGAAGGATGCAGCACCGAGACCGGCGCGGCCTCCCAGCCCAGCGAGATGTAGCACTCATCGGCCGCCACGATCGCGCCGCGTTCCCGGGCCCAGTCCACCACCTTGCGCAGGTGGTCAGGCGGCAGCACCCGGCCGGTCGGGTTGGACGGCGAGTTCACCCACACCAGCCGGACCCGGGACGGCCCGGCTCCGAGCAGGCTGTCCGAGGACACCACCGCGGCCCCCGCGATCCGGGCGCCGATGTCGTACGTCGGGTAGGCCAGCTCGGGCTGCAGCACCACGTCACCGGGACCGAGCCCGAGCATGAGCGGGAGCCCGGCGACGAGTTCCTTGGTGCCGATGACCGGCAGCACGTCATCGGGCGAGACCGTGACGCCGTGGTCGCGCGCCAGCCAGCCGGCCGCGGCGGTCCGCAACCGGGGGGTTCCCCAGGTCGCGGGGTAGCCGGGTGCGTCGGCGGCCGCCGCCAGGGCGGCGCGGATGAGGCCGGGCACCGGATCGACCGGCGTCCCCACGGAGAGGTCCACGGGGCCGCCGGGATGGTGCCCGGCTTTCTCGCGCAGCGGCGCGATCCGGTCCCAGGGAAAAGCGGGAAGCCGGGCCGCGAGCGTCATTCCTCGGCGTTGATGCCGGCCGGCAGCGCCGCTACCACGGGGTGGTCCTTGCCTATCTTGCCGGCCTTGGAAGCGCCGCCGGGGGAGCCGAGGTCCGCGAAGTAGTCGACGTTGACCTTGTAATATTCCTTCCACTGGTCGGGTACGTCGTCTTCGTAGTAGATCGCCTCGACCGGGCAGACGGGCTCGCACGCACCGCAGTCCACGCACTCGTCGGGGTGGATATAGAGCATGCGCTCACCCTCGTAGATGCAGTCAACGGGGCATTCCTCGATGCACGCCTTGTCAAGCACATCAACGCAGGGCTGCGCGATGATGTAGGTCACGGGTGAACTCCTGTCGTCGTCCTGCTGCTAACACAGTATGTCGGGTCGGCCCACCAGATGCCGCATCAGCCAGCGACAATACCGCCTTGCGAAGCGTTCTTCCCTGACGGCGGTGTCGGGGTGGAGGCGCGCTGCCAGCCCATACTGCCATTCGCGGCTTTCCATACATACCCGGCGTACCGCACCTGGCTGAGGCCGTAATCCTGCGCGTGCGCCACCAGCCAGCCGGCCACCGTCCAGGCCTGGGCCTGCCGCACGTGCAGGACCGCGCTGCTCCCCGTCCCCTTTTTACCCGAACGAGTGAGGGTGACCCTGGCCACTACCCCCTTCCGCCCCGCTGGCCCGAACGTCTGGGCGACCCGCTGCACCGCTCCCGTCAGGTTCGCCTTGGCGGCCTTGGCGGCCGGCGTGAACCAGCAGGACACGCCGTGCGGCGACTGCCCGGTGAAGTAGCCCGCCAGCTGCCCGGCGAGCTGCGTCCACTGCTCGTAAGCCGAGCCGTCGGCGCTGTGCTGCACGTCCTGGGCCGCCTCGGAGACCGGCATCGTGGTGTAGCCCTTCACGTGGGTCAGGGCGGTGAAGAACTTGGTGGTGGCGTAGACGGGATCTTGCAGGCTGGCGGCCGGGCCCCAGCCCTCCGAGGGGCGCTGCTGGAAGATCCCGACCGAGTCGCGGTCGCCGTAGTCCAGGTTGTGCAGCTTTGATTCCTGCAGCGCGGCGGCGAGGGCGATGGTGACCGCCTGCCGCGGCAGGTGCCGCCGGGCCGCGACGCCGGCGATGGTGGCCGCGACGGCGGCCTGGTCGTTGTCGAGCGTGACGGCCTCGACGCCGGTGCCCGCCTGGCAGCCGGGCGGCGGCGGGGGCGGGGTGCCGCTCGGGCCGACGTGGTAGATCGCGTAGATCGCGACCCCGAGTACCAGCAGGAGTGTGCTCCCGACGATGGCCCTGGCCCTGAGCCGAGCGGGATTGTGCGGCACGAAAACGACCGTACCTGCCACGCGTGGCTGCGCGGCGCATCCGGCGCAGGTGACTACCTTGGTAGCTGAGATGAATGGAAATTCCGAGCCGCACCGGCGGGTCCGTCGCCAGGGACCCGTCACGCTGCGCGGCCAGCAGATACCACCTACCACCACCGATCAGCGACTGCTCGACCGGCGGGGGCCGTCCGACTGGGTGCACACCGACCCCTGGCGAGTGCTGCGGATCCAGGCCGAGTTCGTGGAGGGGTTCGGCCTGCTGGCCGAGCTCGGGCCCGCGGTCTCGGTCTTCGGCTCGGCGCGGACCGCGCGGGGCAGTTCCGAGTACGAGACCGCCGAGCGCATCGCCTTCGGCCTGGCCGAGGCCGGCTACGCCGTAATCACCGGCGGCGGCCCCGGCATCATGGAGGCCGCCAACAAGGGCGCCACCGGGGCCGGCGGCGTCTCCGTGGGCCTGGGCATCGAACTGCCCAGGGAAATGGGCCTCAACGACTTCGTCAACATGGGCCTGGAGTTCCGCTACTTCTTCGTGCGGAAGACCTGCTTCATCAAGTACTCCCAGGCGTTCGTGGTGCTGCCCGGCGGGTTCGGCACCATGGACGAGCTGTTCGAGGCGCTGACCCTGGTCGCCACCGGCAAGATCACCAAGTTCCCGATCGTGCTGGTCGGCCGGGCGTACTGGTCCGGCCTGCTGTCCTGGCTGCAGGACACCATGCTCGCCCGGGCCAACATCGGCCCCAGCGAGCTCGCGCTGATCAAACTGGCCGACGAGCCCGGCGAGGTAGTCGACATCATCCGCGAAGCCCACAACGGCCACGGCCTGACCCCCAGAGCCGCTAGCGCTCCGAACAGCACAGACCCCACAACGGCCACATCCTGATCCCTGGCACCCCAGGCCTCGCCAGGCGGGCCCACGAGACCCACGTGTCACATTCGCACCACAGCCCTCGTCCGTACCCCGTCCCTGCCTCCCGCCAACGACATCGATGGAGCATCAATGTCGCTATTACGACATCAATGTTCCATTGATGCCGTAATGCGAAGGTGCCCGAAGGGGCGGACGGCTGCTGCGCGGGGGTGTCGCTTTCCCCGGGGGCGTCGCTTCCCCGGGGGCGTCGCTGTCCCGGGGCTGCGACGCGCCGGCCCGGCGGCACGGGCGCTCGCGAATGCGACATCGCGGACCGGACGTGGCACGATTCATGTGTGCCTGTTCTCATGCTCATCGCGATCGCCGTCGTGCTCGTCGGCATCTTCTTCGTCGCGACCGGGCGGGGCGGCGAACTGGCCTACGAGCAGGCCGATCACGCCCCGCTCGACCTCGGCCCCGTCTCCGCCGCGGACATCGCCCTGCTGCGCCCGCCGAGCGCCATGTGGGGTTACAACATGCAGGTCACCGACGCGGCCCTGGACCAGATCGCCCGGGCCATGCGCGAGCGTGACGTCACGATCGCCTACCTGCAGGACCAGTTGGCGGGTGTCCAGCGCAACGGCGCCTACACCGTGCCACGGGGAGCGCATGCCCGCCCGGGCTCCGCTCCGACACCCCCGGACGCATTCGTCCCCCTGGAAGCCCGGGATCCCTTCGAAGCCCGGGACCCCTTCGAGGCCCCGGGATCCTTCGAGGCCCCCGAGGATCTCGAGCCCCAGCAGTTTTACCAGCCCCAGCAGTCTTTCGAGGCCCAGCAGTCTTACGAGGCCCAGCAGTCTTTCGAGGCCCAGCAGTCTTTCGAGGCCCCGGGGCGATTCGAGGCGCCCGAGGATCTCGACGCCCCGGACGAGTACGACGCCCTGGAAGAGCTGGCCGATCCGGAGCCGCTCGAGCCGCTCGCGGTGCACGGATCCCCGCCCGTCGCGGAGCCGCCCGCGGTCACCCCGACCGCCACGTATCCCCAGACCCCGCTGGTACTCAAGGCCTCCGGCCCCAAGCCGCCCTCCGCGCCCGAGCCGGACGAGCCCGAGCCGCACGAGATCACCCAGCCCTCCCCGATCCTCGACGTCACCCAGCCGTCCGAGATCCGCGATGCCACCCCGCCGCCGGAGACCCGCGACGCCATCACCCAGCCGCAGGAAGTCCGCGACCCGACCGAGCCCTCCGCGACCCTGAACCCCGCCGACGACAACGCTGAGGCCAGGGGCAACGCCGAGGCCAGGGACAACACCGAGGCCGGGGAAAATCCGGAGACTCCGGGCGAGGTGCCGGGCCCGCAGGGCGCCTTCGACACCCACGGCTGGTGGGCCGAGCAGCAGGAGGCCGCCCAGCAGGAGCAGGCCCGCCGGAAGGCCGCCGGGGAAGCGGAGCAAGCCGGCGTGACGGACGACGACCCGATGGCCGCGGCCGAGGAGCAGGGCTGGTGAGCGAGCAGCCATCAGCAAGCGGGCAGCCATCAGCAAACGGGCAGCCATCAGCAAACGGGCAGCCGCCAGAACCAGCCGAACGAGGTGCGCTCGCGGGGCCCGACGGCAACCTCCGCTGCCCCTGGGGGCTGAGCGCGCCCGACTACCTCGCCTATCACGACGAGGAGTGGGGCCGCCCGGTGCGCGGCGACACGGCGATCTTCGAGCGGCTCTGCCTGGAGGGCTTCCAGTCCGGGCTGTCCTGGCTGACCATCTTGCGCAAGCGGGAGAACTTCCGCGCCGCCTTCGCCGGGTTC
>JAICWX010000360.1 GCA_025934635.1 Streptosporangiaceae bacterium
CACGAGGTCATGATCCGCGGCACGTTCGCCAACATCAGGCTGCGCAACCAGCTCGCACCGGGCACCGAGGGCGGCGTCACCACCAAGGACGGCGAGCAGCTGGCCATCTACGACGCGTCCCGGCAGTACATCGACGGCGGCACCCCGCTGATCGTGCTGGGCGGCAAGGAATACGGCTCGGGCTCGTCCCGCGACTGGGCCGCCAAGGGCACCCTGCTGCTCGGCGTGCGCGCGGTGCTGGTCGAGTCCTTCGAGCGCATCCACCGGTCCAACCTCATCGGCATGGGCGTGCTGCCGCTGCAGTTCCAGCCGGGGGAGTCGGCCGCCTCACTCGGCCTGACCGGGGAAGAGACCTTCGATATCCGCGGCATCGAGCAGATCAACACCGGCGAGATACCGAACGAGGTAACGGTCTCCGCCGGCGGCAAGGAGTTCCGCGCGGTGGTCCGGATCGACACCCCGGGCGAGGCCGAGTACTACCGGCACGGCGGCATCATGCAGTACGTGCTCCGGTCGCTGCGGTGAGCCGGTAACGTCCGCCAGCACTCCGTCCGCCGGCCGGCCGCCCGCTGACGCCCCGGCCGTCGTCAGCCGGCTCCGCGCGGCCGGCTGCGTCTTCGCCGAGGACGAGGCCGAACTGCTGATGTCCGCCGCCCCGACGCCCGCCGGGCTCGACGCCATGGTGAGCCGGCGGGCGGCGGGGGAGCCGCTGGAGCAGGTGCTCGGCTGGGCCGGGTTCTGCGGCCTGCGGATCACCGTGGCGCCCGGCGTGTTCGTGCCCCGGCGGCGGACCGAGTTCCTGGTCCGGCAGGCTGCGGCCCGGGCGCGCCCCGGCGCCGTGATCGTCGACCTGTGCTGCGGGGCGGGCGCGATCGGCGCGGCCCTGGCCGCCGCGGTGGACCGGGCCGAGGTGCATGCGGCCGACATCGACCCGGCCGCCGTCCGCTGCGCCCGCCAGAACCTCCCGGCCGCCCGGGTCTACCAGGGTGACCTGTACGAGCCGCTGCCGCCCGGGCTCCGCGGCCGGGTCGGGATCCTGGCCGCCAACGTGCCTTACGTCCCGGCCGGCGAGATCGCCTTCCTGCCGCCCGAGGCCCGGACCCACGAACCGCTCACGGCGCTGGACGGCGGGCCTGACGGCCTCGGCGTGCTGCGCCGGGTGGCGGCCGGCGCATCCGGGTGGCTGGCACCCGGCGGGCACCTGCTCAGCGAGATCAGCGAGCGGCAGGCCCCGCTGGCCGAGGCGGCCCTGGCCGCCGCCGGGCTGACCGTCCAGGTGGTCAGCTCCGGGGACTTGGACGCCACCGTCATCGTCGGCCGCCGCCCCGGTCAAGGCGGCCGCCCGGTCTGATCCGCGGTCCCGGACGGCTCAGCCCCGGCGCCGGTGCGTCTCCGCGTCCGAGGTCCGGGCGATGGTCGCCCGGGCGCGGCGGACCGAGATCCGGCCGGACTCGGGCAGCACGTCGGTGATGAACTCGTAGGCCTTGGCCAGCTCGGCGGCGTGGCTGGAGCCGTCGGCGGCCTTGGCCCGGGTGCGCCCGAGCCAGTCGATGATGTCGCCCCATCCCGGCGCCGCCAGCGATCCGCCGACGTACTGGACCGACAGCGCGGCGCAGAGGTTGGCGAACGCGAGCCGCTGCCGCAGCGGCCACTGGTCCAGGGTGCCGAGCACGAACGCGGCCCCGAAGACGTCCCCCGCTCCGGTCGGGTCGTGGGCGTTGACCGGCAGCGCGGGCACCCATTCCTGCTCGCCGGTGGTGGAGTCGATGGCGATCGCGCCCTGCCCGCCGCAGGTGACCACCGCGACCGGGACCCGCTCGGCCAGCGCGAGCAGGGCGTCGTGCGGGTCGTCGGTGTGGGTGTAGGCCATCGCCTCGACGCTGTTGGGCAGGAAGGCGTGGAAGCTCTCCAGCTGGTCCAGGACGCTCGGCGACCACTTCTCGTCCTCGTCCCAGCCGGTGTCGGCGAACAGCAGCATGCCGTCCGCGGCCGCCTTGCCGAACCACTCACGCGGTTCGGGATCGAGGTGCGCGAAGCCGATCCGGGCGGGCGGGATGGCGCAGAGCAGCTCGCTGGCCGGCACGGGCGGCGGGTGCATGTGGGTCATCAGCGCCCGGTCCCGCTCGACCACCATGGACACCGTCACGGGGGAGTGCCAGTCGGAAAACCGCCGTGAGTGCGTCAGGTCGACGCCCTCCTGCTCGGTCAGCGTCGACCAGCAGAAATCGCCGTAGACATCGTCACCGAAGGCAGCGGCCAGGGACGTGTGCACGCCCAGCCGGCTGGCCGCGATGGCGAGGTTGGCGATACCGCCCGGGCACGACCCCATCCCCGTGGCCTGGAGCTCGGTGCCGCGTACGGGCATCGATTCCAGGCCGGTGAAAACCACGTCGAAGAACACCGTGCCGTGTACGAACAGGTCGAACTTCTCCTCGTTCTGCTCCCTCATCCCGGCTCTCCCGCCAGCCGTCCGTTGATCACCTGTCATGCCAGTCTGCCCGATAGGGTCGGGGCGTGCGAGTCCTGATCCTCGGCGGCGGCGGGTTCCGGGTGCCGCTGATCTGCCGGGAACTGGCGTCCAGCGGCCTGCCGGTCAGCGAGGTCGTGCTGTACGACGTGGTGCCCGGGCGGCTCGGCGTCATCGCCGCCGTGCTGGCCGCCGGCGGGCTGCCGCTGCGGACCACCACCGACCTGGACACCGCCCTGCGCGGCGCCGACGTGATTTTCGCGGCGCTGCGGGTGGGCGGCCTCCAGGGCCGGGTCGCCGACGAGCGCTCGGCGCTGGACGCCGGCGTGATCGGGCAGGAGACGGTCGGCGCGGGCGGGCTGTCCTACGCGGCCCGCGTGGTCCCCGTGGCCGACGCGATCGCCCGGCGCGTGGCCGAGCTCGCTCCGCGAGCCTGGGTCATCTCCATGACCAACCCGGCCGGCATCGTGACCGAGGTCATGGCGGCCACGCTCGGCCCGCGGGTCATCGGCGTCTGCGATTCCCCCATGGGACTGGTCCGCCGGGCCTGCGCCGCCGCCGGGGTGGACCCGGGCACCCGGCTGGCTCAGGTGCCGGACGGAGTCGAGGTGGACTACCTGGGCCTGAATCACCTGGGCTGGCTCCGCGGGCTGCTGGTGAACGGCACCGACCGGCTGCCCGGGCTGCTGGCCGACCCGGACGCGCTGAAGCGGACCGAGGAAGGGCGGCTGTTCGGGCCCGACCTGCTGCAGGCCCTCGGCACGATCCCGAACGAGTACGTGTACTGGTATTACGCCCGCTCCGAGGCGCTGCGGGACATACGCGCGGCCGGGCGGACGCGAGCCGAGCACGTCCGGGCCGAGCAGCAGCGCTTCTTCGCGGCCGCCGCGGCGGATCCCGGCCGGGCCGCCGCCCTGTGGGCCGAGGCCAACGACGAGCGCAACCGCAGCTACTTCGCCGAGCTGCGCACCGAGGAGCGGGACGCCGCCGACGTCGAGGCGGGCGGTTACGAGACCATCGCGATCGGGCTCGCCGCCGCGCTCACGGGAACGGCCCTGGCCGGGGCGGCCGGGCCGGCCCGGCTCATCCTGAACGTGCGCAACGGCGGCGCCGTCCCGGCGCTGGCCCCGGACGCCGTCATCGAGACCGTCTGCCAGGTGGACGGAAACGGCGCGGTGCCGCTGCCCGTGCCGCCGCCATCCGATCACGAGCTCGGGCTGATGAGCACGGTGAAGAGCTGCGAGCGGGCCATCGCCGCGGCCGCCCTGACCGGCTCGGCCGCCGACGCGCTGCGCGCCTTCGCGCTGCATCCCCTGGTCGGGTCGCTCGACGCCGCCCGCACCCTGTCCGCCGCCGCCCTGGCCCGTGCCCGCGATCCCCGTGCTTCCGATCCCCGTGCTACCGATCCCCGTGCTACCGATCACGGCGCTGCCGGACTGTGACCCATGGCACCTGGGCAGTATGGGTATCAGTAATGTAGTTTTCCTTCCTGTTGTTATTTGTGTGATCGGAGGCGGAGATCACAGTGCACATCCACGGACGGACCTCCCGGCGGTACCTGACGGTCGCGGGCGCGGCGCTGCTGGCCCTGACCGCGGCGGCTTGCAGCTCGTCGTCATCATCCTCGGGGGCGACCTCGGGCAAGCCGGTCAACATCACCTACTGGTCGTCGAGCAGCCAGGCCGAGATCAACTGGCTGGACTCGCACTTCAACGCCACCCACAAGAACATCAAGGTGCAAGGCCAGTACATCGCCAGCGCGGACGAGAGCACCAGCAAGGAAGTCTCGGCGATCAAGTCCGGCACCGAGCCCAACGTGGTCATCGGCCAGGATCCGTCCGCGCTGCCGCTGCTGGCCGAGAGCGGCAAGGTGGTGGACCTGAGCAAGGCCCTGGCCCCGGAGACGTCCACGCTGTACCCGGGGATCAGGTCGGCGCTGTCCTACAAGGGCCAGCAGCTGGGCATGGCGCTCGGCGGCGTGGGTGACTACGTCCTGTTCTACAACAAGAAGGACTTCGCCAAGGCCGGCATCAGCTCGCCGCCCGCGACCTGGGACCAGCTGGAGGCGGACGCCATCAAGCTGTCCGACCCGGCCAAGCATCACTACGGCATCTACATCCCGTTCGGCACCGACGAGTGGATCTCCTACGACTGGGAGAGCGTGCTGTGGTCCAACGGCGGGCAGCTGCTGAACGCCGACAACACCAAGACCGCCTTCAACAGCCCGGCCGGCATCGCGGCGCTGACCTTGTGGCAGAACCTGGTGCGCAAGGACCACGCCGCCCCCACCACCAGCTTCGCCCAGGCCGGCAGCTACGACGGCGCCCCGGCCTTCGCCGGCCACACGGTCTCCATGATCGTCGAGGGCCAGTGGGCGGTGGCGGAGTTCGACACGGCCAAGGTCGACTACGGGGTGGCCATGCTCCCGGCGGGCAGCTCAGGAAAGTCGGCCACCAACATCGGGATCGGCGTGGCCAGCGTGTTCGACCACGGCTCGGCGGCCAACACGGCCGCCACCACGTTCGTGCAGTGGCTGGGCCAGCCGAGCACGGGGGCTTACCTCGTCTCGGTCAACGGCGGCCTGCCGAGCGCGCCCAACCAGCTGGAGCAGCCGCTGGTGAAGAAGGTCATCGCCTCCCAGCCGACCTACCAGACCTTCGCCAGCCAGCTGAACACCGGGCACACCCGGCCCACGGTGCCGGCCTACACGGCGGTCTCGCAGGCGCTGGCCACCGAGATCAACGCCGCGCTGACCAGCAACCTGAGCCCGGCCCAGGCGCTGGCCAAGGCGGCCGCGGCCGGAGACCAGGCCATCTCCAGCGGATCCGGCTCCTAACGGGGGCAGGCCCTGACCAGATCTGACGGCACCACCCGCGCCGCCGGGCGCGGGTGGGTGCGCCCGCGCAGTTCCATCGCCCCGCCGGCGGCGCGCGCCCGCTGGCATCCGCCCAGCCGGCGCGCCCGTCACTGGGGGACGGCCTACGCGTTCGTCCTGCCGGTGCTGGTGCTGACCGTCATCTTCTCGGTGCTGCCGCTGGTCCTGGTGTTCCAGCGCAGCCTGTACCGGGGCAACATCTTCGGCACCAACCTGACCTTCGCCGGGCTGGCCAACTACAGCGCCGTGTTCAGCACCGGCGGCGGTCACGCCCTGATCGTCACGGCCGTCTTCACAGTCGGCTTCGTGGCCGTGTGCATGCTGCTGGGCCTGGCCATCGCGCTGCTGCTTGACGTGCGGCTGCCCGGCCTGGACCGGGTCCGGGCGTTCTTCATCATCCCGATGGTGGTGCCCCCGGTGGCGACCGCCTTCATCTGGTTCACCCTCTTCCAGCCGGACACCGGCCTGTTCAACCGGGTGCTGAACGCCGCCGGGCTACCCCAGGCCACCTTGTCCACGCCGAGCACCGCGCTGATCGCCGTGATCGCGTTCGGCGCCTGGCAGTTCTTCGGCGAGTGCGTCATCTTGTTCCTGGCGGCGCTGAAGGCCCTGCCCCGGGACGTGATCGAGGCGGCCAGCGTGGACGGGGCCGGGGCCTGGCAGCGGCTGCGGCGCATCCGGCTGCCGCTGCTGCGGCACCAGACGGTGCTGATCGCGATCCTCGCCACCCTCAACGGGCTGCAGACCTTCACCCAGATCTTCGTGCTCACCGGCGGCGGCCCGCAGGGCGCCACCCAGACCGCGCTGTACTACGTGTACCAGCAGGCGTTCGGCCTGGGCGCGAGCGGCTCGGCCGGGCTGGCCGACGCGATGGCCGTGATCTTGTTCTTCATCTCGATCATCATCACGATCGTCCAGCTGGTCGTGGTCGGCCGCGCGGTCCGGTCGGAGGGCCAGTGAGGAGGCCGCGGTGCGGATAAGGCTGGGGACCCGGGTCGCCGTCTACATCCTGGTCGGGATCTCGGTCCTGGTCGTGCTGTTCCCGCTGCTGTGGATGCTGGCCGCGGCGCTGAAGACCGACGGCGAGATCATCAACCCCAGCGCGCCGCTGATCCCCACCCACCCGCAGTGGTCGAACCTGTCAGCCGCGTGGACCGCCGCCCCCTTCGGCCGGTTCTTCCTCAACACCGCCATCTTCAGCGTGGTCACCACGGCCGGCCAGATCCTGACCGGCATCCTGGCCGGCTACGCGTTCGCGATGTTCGACTTCCCCGCCAAGCGCGTCCTGTTCTACCTGGTCCTGAGCGGGCTGATGATCCCGTTCACGGTGGTGCTGGTGCCCGTGGTCCAGCTGCTCGCCGACGTCGGGTGGGTCAACACCTACCAGGGCCTCATCGTGCCGAACCTGGCGTCGGCCCTGGGCGCCTTCCTGTTCCGCCAGTTCTTCCTCAGCGTGCCGCTGGAACTCGGCGAGGCGGCGCGGATCGACGGCGCGTCCGAGTGGCGCATCTTCTGGCGCGTCTACCGCCCGCTGGCCCAGCCCATGACCGCGGCCTTCACGATCATCGCGTTCCTGCAGAACTGGAACAACTTCCTGTTCCCGCTGGTCGTGACCAGCAGCGAGAAGCTGATGATGATCTCGCAGGGGCTGACCATCTTCGAGGGAACGATCAGCAAGGTCTCCTACAACCTGCTGATGGCCGGCTCCCTGATCGCCGTGGTCCCGGTCCTGGTGGTCGCCCTGATCGTCCAGCGCCGCGTCGTCGAAGGCCTCACCCTCGGCGCCGTCCGCTAGGACGATCCCGAACCCGTGCGGCCTTCCAAGTGAAGCTCTTCTTGGTGCAATAGAGGGGCGTTGACATCCTCCCTCGTCTGAAGGCGGGGATTCCAGCTGCTCATGCTCTGGTGAGAGAGGTAATGGCAGGCGAACCCGCAGGCCGTGCATACGAACCGCGCTTGGCTCTTGCGCGACTTCGCATCCACGTGCCCGCACGCCGAGCACCGCTGGCTCGTGAACGCGGCATTGACCTTCACCACCCGGCCCGGCGCCTTCTGCTCCAGCCGCCGCACCAGCACACCCCACCCCGACCGGAGGATCCCCCGGTTCAGCCCGGCCTTCTGCCGGACCTTCCGGCCCGGCTTCTCCCGGGTGCCCTTTTGCGGACCGGGTCATGTTCCTGACCCGCAGGTCCTCGACCTTGATCACGTCGAACCGCCGCACGACGTCCGTGGTCGTCTTCTCGGCCCAGTCCTTGCGCCGGTCCGTTTCCCGGGACCGCAGCCGGGCGATGGCGAGTCTTACCTTCTTACGGCGCGCCGAGCCCCGCTTGGCGCGGGCGAGCTTGCGTTCCAGTCGGCGCAGCCGAGCCTGCTCTCGCCAGGTCAGACCCGGGACCCGCAGCCGGTGCCCGGTCGACAGGGCCGCACTGACTTTCACACCGCGGTCGATACCCACGACCTGGCCGTTCCCGGGTGCAGGCACCGGCGCCGGAATCGCCGCGAAGGCGATATGCCAGCGCCCGGCCCGATCGAGGGTCACCCGGTAGGATTTTACGCCCGGGGGAACGGCGCGGGACCAGCGGAACCGGACCCAGCCCGCCTTCGGCACCCAGACCTCGCCGGTGTTGCGGCTAAGCCGTCTTACCTGGTGTGGTTTGAGGGCGACGATCCAGAATCCCTCGTTCCGGCCTTCCTTGCGCCACGACGGCCGCCGGGCCGGGTTGCCCGGGTCGAAGAACGCGGCCATTGCCTGCGCGAAGTCCCGCAGCGCCTGCTGCTGCACCGTCTGGGAGCCTTCCCGCAGCCAGTCATGTTCCGCGCGGGCTTCGGTGAGCTGTCGGCACTGTTCCAGGTAACCAGGCGCTCCCTTCCGGCCAGGCCGCCAGTACGCGTGCTGCTCGACCGCCAGGTTCCACACGAACCGGGCGTGGCCGCAGTGATTTCGCAGTACCACCTCCTGAGTAGGCGATGGAAGCAGACGATACCGGGACATGCGAACACATTAACGATCGGTACTGACATTACAGAGGTGACGCGGCGTTTGCCCTGGCGCTGAATACCGGAATTTTCCACGTCGGCATCCTGGTGGGCGGTTCGGCGGACGACGTCTCTCCTGGCGCTTCTACCGGGCGTCGGCGTTCGGCGTGAACCATCCCTAGTCTGCGATGCAATAGAGAACGATGGATGACGACGAGCTGGTCGCCCGGGTGGCGGCCGGCGACGACACGGCACTGCGTGAGCTGTTCGGCCGGCACGCGCCGTGGCTGGCCGTCCGGCTGCGCGCGG
>JAICWX010000609.1 GCA_025934635.1 Streptosporangiaceae bacterium
CGAGCTCGTTCCACATCCACCGCAGCGACTGGCGCCCGGCCAGGCCGGCGGATTCGGCCTCGATAACCCCGTACAGCAGCTGGCGTGCCCGCCGGGCCGGGCCCGGGGCCAGCCCGGCCCTGGCCAGGTACGCCTCGATCCCGTCGGCCGCGGACGCGTCCGGCCCCAGTTCGGCGGCCAGCCCGGCGGCCGCCGCCGGGAATACCTCGTCGTAGAGGCTGAGAGCCGCCTTGGTCTCGGCATCGGTCAGGCGGCGGCCCTCGGCGCAGTCGAACCCGGCCATCTCGGGCTCCGGGTCGGCGCTCCGGCGGGGGACGCCGACCTGCCGCGCGAAGGCGGTCATCGGGTTCCCGCCCGGCATGTGGATCCACGACCCGCCGAGGTCGACGGGGGAGCCGGCCAGGTCGACGGTGTGCAGCCGGCCGCCGATCCGGTCCCTGGCCTCCAGCACCACGCACTCGACTCCGGCCCGGGTCAGCGCGCTCGCGGCCGTCAGACCCGAGATCCCGGCCCCCACGACGATCACGCGTTCAACCGGTCCGGTCACCCCGCGCGGGACGTCCGGCTGCCCGTCGTCGAAGCTCTCAGCGGTCACAGCCACGATTATGCGGGCAGCCCGCCGCTGACGCGACGGGCCGCCCGTGAATTTATGCCGGGATCAGGGGATGTAGTACATCGGGTTGGGGATCTTGACCTGGTGCCCGGCGTTCCCGCCGAGCAGGTCGCTGTACTGGTCGCCGAAGTCAGCCATGATCGAGAAGCCCTCGCTGGCGATGTGCGCGCGGGTGCCGGACTTGTACTCGATCGTGGTGCAGGTGGGCGTGTTGGCGCAGTGCAGGTAGGACGGCGGCGTGGCCGGCTTGAGGAACAGGTGCCCGTCGGCGGGCTTGGCGTAGCCCGCGCTGATCAGGTTGGCCACCGTGGCGTCGGTCTGGGCCTGCGGCCGGCCGGTGATGAAGAAGACCGCGTAGCCGTGGCTGGCCGCGAAGCTGACCAGGGCCGGCATGAAGAACACGGCCGGGAACGCCCCCGCGTTGACGAAGACCGCGTTGCTGGCCGGGGTGAAGCCAAACTGGTTGGCGATCTCGTAGTCGTAGGTGTTGAGCAGGGTGTCGTCGATGTCGAAGACGACGGCCGGCTTGCCCGAGCCGTGGTGCTGGTGGATGGCCCAGCCCAGGTAGGACTCGGCCGAGGACACGATGTGCTTCATCTGCTTGGCGTAGTTGCTGTCGGGCGACGGGACGGTGACCGCGCCCACGGTCGGGAAGGTGGCGCTGGCCGAGCCGTAGTAGTGCTTGATCTGGTCCTCGAGCACCGTGACGTTCATCTCGGCGTTGCCGTTGGTCGGCGTGAAGGCGTCCTCGGCCTTGACCTTGGCCGCCTGCTGCTCGATGGATCCCGGTCCGCCGTGACCGGCCGCGGCGCTCGCCACCGTGAGCGATCCGAAGGCGAGCCCAGCCGCGGCGATCACCGCACCGGCTATGACGGGCAGGGACCGGCCGAGCCGGCGCCGTTCGCGGGGTGGAGCGTCGTTTGCGTCGGTCAAGGGTCGGTTCATCGCGTTCCTCCTGGCAGGCCCCGTGGCATTTTGTTGGACGAAGTCGGACTCTGCCATGAAAACCGGACATCAGGCAAGCATTGTTACGTCACATCCTCAGATACTGGGCTGGTGGACCTGTTCATCGACGCGGCCGGCGGGCGAGGCCTGAGCGAGCAGCTCTACGAGCAGATCAGAGGGGCGATCGCGGCGGGCAGGCTGCGGCCGGGAGACCAGCTGCCGCCCAGCCGCGATGCCGCCCGACAGCTGGGAATCTCCCGGCACAGCGTGACGACGGCGTACGGGCGCCTGGTGGCCGAGGGGTTCGTCTGCGGCCGGGCCGGGGGCGGCAGCTTCGTGGCCGAACTCCCGGTCCCGGGACCTGAGCCCGGATCCGGGCCTGCGGCCATCCCGACCGCGGTCATGCCGTCACGCCGCTTCGCCGGCTGGACCGCCGCGAGCGGGCCGCTGCGGCCCTCCCCGGTCCGGTACAACCTGCGGGCGGGCATACCCGACCCGCGGCTGTTCCCCGGCGACGCCTGGCACCGCAGGGTCAAGGCGGTGATGCGGCCCGGTGGCCGGCCGGCCGCCATCGGTGATCCGGCCGGTGAGTACGGCCTGCGCCTGGCGATCGCCCGGTGGATCGGGCGGTCCCGGTCGGTGACGGCCGAGCCGGACACCGTCATCGTCACCTCGGGCGCGCAGCATGCCGTCGACCTGGTCGCCCGGGTGATGCTCGAGCCGGGGGACACGGTAGCGGTCGAGGATCCCGGCTACCTGCCGGTGGTGCGGCTGCTGCGCTCGCTGGGCGCTCAGGTCGCCGGGGTGCCGGTCGACGAGCAGGGCCTGATGGTGGATCAGCTGCCCCGGACAGCGCGGATCATCTACCTGACCCCCTCGCACCAGTACCCGCTCGGCGCCGTGCTGTCGATGACACGACGCCGTGAGCTGCTCAGCTGGGCCGCCCGGCATGATGCCGCGATCATCGAGGATGACTACGACAGCGAGTTCCGCCACGTAGACCGCCCGCTCGAGCCGATCCATCGGCTGGATGACAGCGGACGGGTGATCTACGTCGGCTCGTTCTCGAAGGTGCTCTCCCCGGAGCTGCGGCTCGGGTTCGCCGTCCTGCCGCCGTCACTGGCCGGGCCGGTCACCGCGCTCCGGCAGCTCATCGACTGGCATCCGCCCACCATGACCCAGTCCGCCCTGGCCAGCCTGCTGGAGGACGGCACGGTTGACCGGCACCTGCGCCGGGCGGGCCGGATCTACAGCCAGCGCTACCAGCTCGTGCGAGCGGCTCTCGCCGGGCCGCTGAGCCCGTGGCTCAGCG
>JAICWX010000020.1 GCA_025934635.1 Streptosporangiaceae bacterium
GGAACCTCCCCAGTCGGGCGCGAGGCCGCGCGCGAACTTGATGTCGGTGTTGGACGTGCCGGCCGCGACCATGGGCCAGACCATGGCGTCCCGGTGGACGATGAAGTCGACCACGACCGGGCGGTCGTTGATCTCCATGGCCCGCTCGATGGTCTTGTCCACGTCGGCGGCGTCCTCGCAGCGGATGCCCTCGCAGCCGTAGGCCTCGGCCAGCTTGACGAAGTCGGGGATGCGGGTACCGGGCAGCTTGGTGACATCGTCCGGGGGGACGACCCCCCTGGACCCCCCGATCATGGGGGGGCTACTCGCCCCCCCATGCCCCCCTCGGGGATGCAGGTCGGTGTTGGAGTAGCGCTCGTTGTAGAACAGCGTCTGCCACTGCCGGACCATGCCGAGGCTGCCGTTGTTGATGATCGCGATCTTGACCGGGATGCCCTCCAGCGCGCAGGTGGCCAGCTCCTGGTTGGTCATCTGGAAGCAGCCGTCGCCGTCGATCGCCCACACGGTGGCGTCCGGGCGGCCGACCTTGGCCCCCATCGCGGCCGGCACGGCGAAGCCCATCGTGCCGAGGCCGCCCGAGTTGATCCAGGTGCCCGGGTGCTCGTAGTCGATGAACTGGGCCGCCCACATCTGGTGCTGGCCGACGCCGGCCACGTACACCGCCTCCGGGCCGGCGATCTGGCCGATCCGGGTGATCACGTGCTGCGGCGCCAGGGTGCCGTCGTCCGGCTGGTCGTAGCCCAGCGGGTAGGTGCCGCGCAGGGTGTCCAGCTGGGCCCGCCAGGCGGTCAGGTCCGGCTGGCGGCCCTGCTCGCGCTCGGCCCGCACCGCGACGGTCAGGTCGGCGATCACCTCCCGGCAGTCGCCGACGATCGGCACGTCGGCGCGGCGGTTCTTGGAGATCTCGGCCGGGTCGATGTCGGCGTGCACGATCAGCGCGCCCGGCGCGAACGTGTCCAGCTTGCCGGTCACCCGGTCGTCGAACCGGGTGCCCAGCGCGATGAGCAGGTCGGCCTGCTGCAGCGCGCCGACCGCGGCGACCGTGCCGTGCATGCCGGGCATGCCCATGTGCTGCGGGTGCCGGTCGGGGAACGCACCCCGGGCCATCAGCGTGGTGACCACCGGGATGCCGGTCAGCTCGGCCAGTTCGCGCAGCTGCGCGGCGGCCCGCGCCTTGATCACGCCGCCGCCGACGTAGAGCACCGGGCGCCGGGACTCGCTGATCAGCCGGGCGGCCTCGCGCACCTGGCGGGCGTGCGGCCGGGTCACCGGGTGGTACCCGGGCAGGTCGAACGCGACCGGCCAGACGAAGTCGGTCATGGTCTGCATGGCGTCCTTGGCCACGTCGACCAGCACCGGTCCTGGCCGCCCGGTCGAGGCCACGTGGAACGCCTCGCCGATGGTCCGGGCGATGTCCTCCGGCCTGGTGACCAGGAAGTTGTGCTTGGTGATCGGGATCGTGATCCCGGAGATGTCCGCTTCCTGGAAGGCGTCGGTGCCGATCATGGCGGTCGCCACCTGGCCGGTGATGGCCACCATCGGGACCGAGTCCATGTAGGCGTCGGCGATCGGGGTCACCAGGTTCGTCGCGCCCGGGCCGCTGGTCGCCATGCACACGCCGACGCGCCCGGTGGCCTGCGCGTACCCGGTGGCCGCGTGGCCGGCCCCCTGCTCGTGCCGGACCAGGATGTGCCGGATGATCTTCGAGTCGAGCAGCGGGTCGTAGGCCGGCAGGACGGCGCCGCCCGGGATCCCGAACACGGTGTCCGCGCCGACCCGCTCGAGCGCGTACACCAGCGCCTGCGCCCCGGTCGCGCGGACCTTGCCCGGGCTGGTCACGTGCACCCGCGGCGTCTCCGCCGCGGCGGCCGGGGAGGGCGCCGGCACCGGCGTCTCGGACGGCCGCGGCTGGTCGGAGCGGGCGGGCGGGTGATGCGCTGAGCGGGCGGCCAGGTCTCGCGGGCTGGGTCCCGGAGGACCCGGAGTCCCGGGAGTCATCTGCTCGGTCATCGGTAAGTCTCCATTGGCTGAGTCCATCGGCTGGGATCCGGCGGCATAAAAAATCCCCTCGTGCCTGACGGCAGTCGAGGGGAGCGCGCAGTGAGCTGCTTGGTCAGCTGCCTGCGCGCCGGCCAAGTACGAGGATCTGCGGGTACTTCACGGATAACACCTTACTGCCAATCGGAATCGCCGCGTCAACCACTGACGCGGCTTGTCTCACATTCCGAGACAGAAGGGCGCTCTTCCTGGTCATTTCCGGCATCGCCCGACGGCTTGAGCTCGGGCGTCTTGAGCTCCGCCGCATTGAGCTGGGGCGTCTTGAGCTCCGCCGCATTGAGCTCGGCCGTATTAATCAGGGCCTCCACCCCGGGCGCGCCCATCGGCCGGGCCACCAGGAATCCCTGGCCGAACTCGCAGCCCATCTCGCGCAGCGCGATCAGCTGCCGCGGCTGCTCGATGCCCTCGGCGATGACCCGCAGCCCGAGGTCGCGGCCGACCTGGACCACGGTCCTGGTCAGCAGCGTGAGCGTCTCGTCCTGGCCGAGCCCGGCCACGAACGAGGGATCGATCTTGATGATGTCCAGCGGGAGGTGGTGCAGGTAGGCCAGCGAGGCGTAGCCGGTGCCGAAGTCGTCCAGGGCCAGCTTCACGCCCAGTTGGTGCAGGCCGGCCAGCCGCTCGATGATCAGCTCGTCCTCTTCGACCAGGATCCGCTCGTTCACCTCGACGGTGAGTGCCTCGGGCGGCAGCCCGGTCTCGGCCAGGATCGCGGCCAGCCGGGCGCCGAAGGCCGGCGCGGTGATCTGCCGGGCGGACAGGTTGACCGAGATCCCGATGTCCCAGGCGGACCCGCCGGATGAGTGACGCCAGGCCGCGCCCTGCGCGCAGGCCTCGCGGAGCACCCACTCGCCGAGGGGGACGATGAGGCCGGATTCCTCGGCCGCGCCGAGGAATTCCCGCGGCGAGACCACCTGGTCGCCGCGCCACCAGCGGACCAGCGCCTCGGCCCCGGTCACGCGCGAGCTGGCCAGGTCCACGATCGGCTGGAACTGCAGGGTGAGCTCGCCCTCGCTGATGGCCCGCTGCAGGTCGCTGACGATCTCCAGGCGGCGGACCACGTCCGCGTGCATGTGCGCGGCGTAGACCTCGACCCGGTCCCCGCCGCTGTCCTTGGCGCGGGACATGGCCACGTCCGCGTTGCGCAGCACCAGGCCGGGCGGGTCGCCCGGGCCCAGGTCGGCCAGCGCCACGCCGACGCTCGCGGTGAGGGCGATCTGCTGGCCGGCCACCCGGAACGGCTCGGCCGCGACCGCGCCCGCCAGCCGGTCGGCGATCTCGGCCACTTCCTGGTCGCTGCCGGCGTTCTCGACCAGCACGGCGAACTCGTCGCTGCCCCACCGGGCCACCGTGTCGTGGACCGGGACGACGGCGCGCAGCCGCCGGGCCGCCTGGGCCAGCACGAGGTCGCCCGCGCCGTGGCCGACCGAGTCGTTGACCGCGGTGAACCGGTCCAGGTCGAGGAAGATGACGCCGGTCCGGCCCGCGTCGCCCGGCTGTCCCGGGGCCGCGTCGCGCAGCACGTCGCGGGCGCGCTCTTCCACGTAGGCCCGGTTGGGCAGTCCCGTCAGCCCGTCGTGGAAGGTGAGATGGGTGACCTGCTGGCGCAGCGCGACCTGGTCGCTGACGTCGCGCGCGGTGACCAGCATCTGGATGGGCTCACCGGGCGCCTGGTAGCGCAGCAGGGTGGACTCGATGTGCCGCCACGTCCCGTCGGCGGCCCGCACCCGGACCCGGAACCGGCCGGACGCGCCGGCTCCCCCGGATCCCTCGGTGCTCTCCCCGGCGTCGGAATCCGTCCGGTGCCCGGCCGGCCCCATGCCGGCCGGCTGGTAGCCGCCCAGCGCGAGCCGGACCGAGGCCAGCACGGCCGACCGGTCTTCGGGGTGCACGTAGTCGAGCAGGCGGCGGCCGGTCAGCGTCCCGGGCGCGTACCCGTAGTCCGCGACCGTCGGGCTCGCGTACCGGACCGAGCCGTCCAGGTCGCACACCAGGACCACGTCGCTGGTCCGGCTGGCCAGGTCGCGCAGGCTGCGGCTCGATTCGCGCCAGATGCCGAGGACGGCCAGGTTCTCCCGGACCAGCATGTAGACCCGGCCGGCCAGCACCAGGACCCCGGCGCCGCCGGCTACGACCAGCGCGACCCCGGAGGCCGGCGCCCCGGCCAGGCCGTTCACGATCACGAACAGGGTGGCCGCGGACGCGGTGAGCGCGGCGACGATGGTGGACGCGGCCGAGCTCGTCGCCCGCCGGGTCCAGTTCGACCCGAAGCCCTCGGTGACCCGCCACGGGGACGCGCCGAGCAGCAGCGCCGCGAACACCGGCAGCAGCTGGGCCGCGATGCCCGGGTGACCGCCGAGCACCCGCTGGCCCACGGCCAGCGAGTCACCCACCGCGATCACGCCCACGGCCAGGTAGGGCAGCATGACCCGCCGCCAGGCGGCGGTGACCATGGGCAGCAGCGCGCCCAGCACGGCCAGGTCGGCCAGCGGGTGGACCAGCGCGAGCAGGAAGGTGCCGGGCCGGTCCCCGGACTTGTGGAACTCCGTGCTGAAGATCGCGGTCCAGCCGATGACCAGCAGGGCGACCGCCATCACGTAGCCGTCGGCGAGCCCGGGCAGGACCGAATCGCGGGCGCCCGCCGGGGCCGAGTTGCCGTCGGCGCCGTCGGGTGCGTCCGGCCGCGGCGAGCGGGCGTCCCGCTCGGCGGTGGCCAGCACCGCGGTGCCCACCCCGGTGACGGCCAGGGCCAGCAGGGCCGGCAGGTTGGTGAAGGAAAGGCCGGGGGCCGGGTTCAGCGTGCCGCCGAGGATCTCCAGCACGACCAGCCCGGAACAGTACAGCCCGGCGCCGGCGGCGAGCCACTGGTAGGCCCGCCCGATGGCATGGTCGTAGCGGCGGGCGCCGAGCCACAGGCTCACCGCCGCCGCGAACCACGCCAGCATGCCGAAGACGGTCATACTCGGCGCTCCGTCCTGAAGCGCACCCGGGCTCCTTCCGTTCCGCCCCGCTGTTCTGAAGTACGCGCTGTTCTGAAGTACTCAACGCACGTCGGGCAAAAGCGGATAGCTAAGTCACGCTTTCGTTACCTCGTCGTAACGAAAAGTCGCCGTCGCCGCGCAGATCTTTGCGTCGGCGATCGCCGCGAGTCCCCTGCCCGCCACGGCTTCCTTCATTCGGAAACCCGGGCGGGCACTGCCCCAATACGACGGTCTCGCAACCGGTCTGATGCTTACTCTACGTACCCGAGATCACACTTCGGTTGAGGAAGGGCGTACAGCGGGCGACAAACTCAGGCCTGCTCGCCGGACCGCGCGGTCTGCGCTGGTGCTGATCGTTCTTATCAGAAGTATGTGCCTGTTATCACATCTAAGCGGGGCTTTTACGGGTAGCTGGACATGTCGATGGTTGTGGCAGCATGGGGTGACTCATTGATATTCCTGTGCCGCAGAGAAACCTGGAGGCGGTAGTGCGCAAGGTGCTGATCGCGAACCGCGGGGAGATCGCGGTACGGATCGCGCGGGCCTGCCGCGACGCCGGCCTGGGCAGCGTGGCGGTCTACGCCGAGCCCGACCTGGACGCGCTGCACGTACGGATGGCCGACGAGTCCTACGCGCTGGGCGGGGCCACCAGCGCCGAGACCTACCTGGACATCGACAAGATCCTCAAGGTGGCGCTGGAGTCCGGCGCGGACGCGGTGCACCCCGGTTACGGCTTCCTGGCCGAGAACGCCGGCTTCGCCCAGGCGGTGCTGGACGCCGGGCTGACCTGGATCGGTCCCCCGCCGGCGGCCATCGAGGCGCTCGGCGACAAGGTCAGGGCCCGGCACATCGCGCTGGAGGCGGGGGCGCCGCTCACCCCCGGCACCCCGGATCCGGTGCGGGATGCGGATGAGGTCACGGCGTTCGGCCGGGAGCACGGCTATCCGCTGGCCATCAAGGCCGCGTTCGGCGGCGGCGGGCGCGGGCTCAAGGTGGCCTGGAAGGAAGAAGAGGTCACCGACCGCTACGAGTCCGCGGTGCGCGAGGCCACCGCGGCGTTCGGCCGGGGCGAGTGCTTCGTGGAGCGCTACCTGGACCGGCCGCGGCACGTGGAGACGCAGTGCCTGGCCGATACCGAGGGCCACGTGGTGGTGGTCTCCACCCGGGACTGCTCGCTGCAGCGCCGGCACCAGAAGCTGGTCGAGGAGGCCCCGGCGCCGTTCCTGACCGCGGAGCAGACCGAGATCCTCTACCGCGCGTCCAAGGACATCCTGCGGCGGGCCGGCTACGTCGGCGCCGGCACCTGCGAGTTCCTGGTCGGCCAGGACGGCACCATCAGCTTCCTCGAGGTCAACACCCGGCTGCAGGTCGAGCACCCGGTCAGCGAGGAGGTCACCGGGCTCGATCTGGTGCGGGAGATGTTCCGCATCGCCGAGGGCGAGCCGATCGGCTACGACGACCCGGTGCCCCGCGGCCACTCGATCGAGTTCCGGATCAACGCCGAGGACCCGGCGAAGAACTTCATGCCCGCGCCCGGCACGATCACGGCCTGGAACCCGCCGTCCGGGCCCGGCGTGCGCCTCGACACCGGGTTCACGGCCGGGATGACGGTGCCCCAGGCGTTCGACTCGATGATCGCCAAGCTGGTGGTGACCGGCGCCGGCCGGGAGCAGGCCCTGCAGCGTTCGGCCCGGGCGCTGGCCGAGTTCGAGGTGGGCGGCATGCCCACCGTGCTGCCCTTCCACCGGGCGGTGGTGACCGACCCGGCGTTCACGCAGGAGCCGCTGCGGGTGCACACCCGCTGGATCGAGACCGAGTTCGACACCGCCATGCCGGACCAGGACCCGGCCGAGGTGGCCGAGCCCGCCGAGCGGGATGCGGTCACGGTCGAGGTCGGCGGCAGGCGGCTCGAGGTAACCCTGCCCGCTGGGGCCTGGGGGTCTAGAGGTACTGGCGGTACTGGCGGTAAGTCAGGACGGGCCGGCGCCCGGTCGCGTGGCCGGCAGTCGGCCCAGGCGAGCAGCGGTAATACGCTCACCAGCCCGATGCAGGGCACGATCATCAAGATCGCGGTGACCGAGGGGCAGCAGGTCTCCTCCGGGGACACGGTCGTCGTCCTCGAGGCGATGAAGATGGAGCAGCCGCTGACCGCGCACAAGGACGGCACCGTCACCGGGCTGGCGGTGGAGGTGGGCCAGACCGTCTCCGCGGGCGCGGCGATCTGCGAGCTCGCGGACGGCTAGGCTCGAGTCGTGAGCAGGTTGCCGGGTGACCCGGGCCTGGGGCGCCAGGCGCTGTTCGCGTTCGGCGCCCGGCTGCCGGACCGGAACCGGGAGTGGGTCAGGCACGAGCTGACCGACGCGGGCTGGCGCGGCCGGCTCCTGGGCCGTCACCTGATCGTGACGGTGCCGGTCTGCGTGGTCTTCGTGCTGCTGCCGGGCGCGCTGTGGATCCGCGTCATGGTGGCCGGGTTCTTCCTGCTCTGCACCATGGGCATCGTCGCGCTGTACGCCGACGACATCCGGGTATCGCGGCTGCGACGGCACGGGATCGAGCCGCCCGCGGATCCTGACCTCGGACGGCCGTCGCACTGAGCGAGGGCGGGGACTGCACCCGTTCGGTGCCTGGGTTTTGAATTTTTGGTCAGGTATCGGGGGTGAACTCCATGAGCTTGCGGGCGGCTTCGGTGACGCTGCCGGACAGGGACGGGTAGACGGCGAAGGTCTGGGCCAGGTCCTCGGCCGTCAGGCGCTGCTCCATGGCGACCGAGACGGCCAGGATCAGCTCGCTGGCGCGGGGGGCGACGACCACGCCGCCGAGGATCACGCCGGTGCCGGGGCTGGTGAACAGCTTGACGAAGCCGTCGTGGAAGCCGGCCATCTTGGCCCGCGGGTTGGTGGCCAGCGGCTGCTTGAGGGTGCGGGCGGTTACCTCGCCGGCGTCGACGGCGCGCTGGGAGACGCCGACGGTGGCGATCTCGGGGTTGGTGAAGATGGTCGCGGCCACGTGGCCGAGCCGGATCGGGTGCACCGCCTCGCCGAGGGTGTGCCACATCGCGATCCGGCCCTGCATGGCCGCCACCGAGGCCAGCATGAGCTTCCCGGTGCAGTCCCCGGCCGCGTACACGCCCGGCACCGAGGTGCGGGAGACCCGGTCGACCTCGATGAAGCCGTTCTTGTCGGTCTTGACGCCGGCCTCGTCGCAGCCGACGCCCTCGGTCCGCGGGATCATGCCCACGGTCATCAGGCAGTGGCTGCCCTTGATGGCCTGGCCGCCTTGGAGGGTGACCGTGACGCCGTCGCGGTCTCGCTGCACTGACTGGGCGCGGGAGTGGCCGAGTACGTGCATGCCGCTGCGCTTGAACACGTCCTCGATCAGGTTGGCCGCGTCCTCGTCCTCCTGCGGCAGCACCCGGTCGCGGGAGGAGACCAGCGTGACCCGTGAGCCGAGGGCCTGGTAGGCGCAGGCGAACTCGGCCCCGGTGACGCCGGAGCCGACCACGATCAGGTCGCGGGGCACCTCGGTCAGGTCGTAGAGCTGCCGCCAGGTGAGGATGCGATCGCCGTCGGGTTCGGCGCCGGGGAGCACGCGGGGCATGGCACCGGTGGCGATCAGGATGGCGTCGGCCTTGATGGTCTCGTGATCTGTTTCCACGGTGCCGGGGCCGGCCAGGCGGCCGTGGGCCTTGATGACCTTGATGCCTTCGGCGTTGATGCGGCTGGTGATGTCGCGGGACTGGGCGCGGGCGAGGTCGGTGATCCGCTCGTACAGCCGGGCGGCGTTGACGGTGGCCAGGCCGCCGGTGGCGATGCCGAGGTCGGCGCCGCGGTTGAGCAGCGTCATCGCGTTGGAGGTCTCGATCAGCGACTTGGACGGCACGCAGTCGGTGAGCACGCAGGCGCCGCCGAGCCCGTCGGAATCCACGACGGTGACGTCGGCGCCGAGCTGGGCGGCGACCAGGGCGGCCTCGTAGCCGCCGGGCCCGCCGCCGAGGATCGCGATTCTCTGACGTGGCAAGGTCACGATAGGTAATTCTTTCCGCTGAGTTGGTCGCAGTCAGGTATCGGGTGCTGGTTTATGCGCGGCTCGCGGCTTTGCTACGCCGTACGCTTGCCCCCGTGGCACTGTACGCCGCCTACGGCAGCAACATGGACCCGGCGCAGATGCTCCTCCGCTGCCCCCATTCGCCCCAGCGTGGAACCGGGTGGCTGGAGGGGTGGCGGCTGACGTTCGGCGGGGAAGATATCGGCTGGGATGGTGCCCTGGCCACCGTGGTGGAGTCTGCTTCGTCCCGGGTGTTCGTGGTGCTGTACGACCTGTCCGAGGGGGACGAGAGGGAACTCGACAACTGGGACGGCGTCTCGCTGGGGTACTACCGGCGGGTGAAGGTGCGGGTGGAGACGCTGGACGGGGACGTGCTGGCGTGGCTGTACGTGCTGAACTTCTGGGAGGGCGGGCTGCCGTCGGCGCGGAGCGTCGGGATCCTGGCTGATTCGGCGGAGCGGGCGGGGGCGCCGGCTGATTACGTTTCGGGGTTGCGGGCGCTGCCTTGTGCCAAGATGGGCGACTCCAATACTCGTTATGGCGACGCTGGGTACGAGGCGCCCGGCGGTCCGTAAGCCGCAGGGGCGGCGCTCGGGGCAGCCCGTTCGGAGTGGGTGGTCCGGCGGCTGGCACACGACCCGGAGTTCCTGACCTCAGCTGCCGCATCAGCACCATAGGACCCGGCCGTCACCCGTCCGGCTCCGTTGCGGCTTCCGGCAACGACATTGATGCTCCATCGATGTCGCAATCACGGCATTGATGCTCCATTGATGTCGCTGGGCCGCCTGAGGGGCGGTGGGCTGATGCTGAGGCGCATCGACTCACTGCCGCCGCTTAGAGCAGGATGACGATCAGCAGGATCAGCGCGGGGACGACCACGGCGGCGATGGCGCTGTTGCTCCAGGTGCTGGTGAGGGGCCTGGTGCTGCCGGTGACGGGGACATCTGCGGCAGGGACGCCTGGGGCGGGATCGGCGGAAGTGACGGTAGCAGCTGAGTTGGCCGGAGTCGCTGAAGTGGCTGCGTTGGCGGGGGCGGAGATTCCGGCTGAGGTGGCACGGCCGGCGTCAGTGGCGCCGTTGGCGGCAGTGGCCGGGGTGGGGGGGCTGGTGCCGGAGGGGCTGGCGGCCCAGAGGGCCTCGGCGCGGGCGGCGGTGGCGCGTTCGGAGATCAGGCGGACGATCATCTTGGCCTCGGTCTCGGAACTGGAGGATGCCGAGGTGGCGGCGGGGTTGCCGTAGGACATGCCGCGGCTGGTGGCGGAGAAGCCGCCGAGCAGGGACGGGCGACCGCCGCCGGCCTCCCGGGCGGCGGCGCGGCGGGACCTGGAGTCGGCGGCGAGCTGGCGGCGCCGGGAGTAATGGACGGCCCAGGCGCTGATGATCTTGCGCTTGCCCCGGCCCTTGCCCTGAGCCTCTTCCTGGCCTTGAGCTTCGTCCTGGCCTTGAACCTGGTCCTGATCGTGGTCGTGGTCGTGGTCGTGGTCGTGGTCCAGGGTGCAGTGGATGCGCATCAGGTCGACGAGGTCGACGCCGGTGACGGCGGCCCAGGAGATTTCGTGGTCGCGGACTGGGTTCTTGATCGTCACGCCGGTGTCGCCGACGATGACCCGGGGGCGCAGGGCGGTGACGTAGGCGATGCCGGTCGCCAGGAGCAGGATGGCGGCGGCGATCACGGACGTGTGGTCGCGGCCCTGGACGGCCAGGTCGACCCAGTTGCCGACGGCGAACAGCAGCCAGACGACCCAGACCACGAGCGCGGTCGGGGAACGGAACGTCTGCGGCTTTTCCACCCGATCAGGGTACGCCGTGGTGAGGGCGGGCGTGAGCGGGCCGGGTGGGGCCGGCCGGGTGGGTGGGTGACGGAGTTACGCGCCGGTCACGCCGGGCAGGGGCTGGGCGACGATCGCGCCGTCATCCCACAGCGCGGTGATCGCGGTGGCCGCCATCACCCGGACGCCGACGCCGATGGCGCGCTCGTCCACGTCGAAGGTCGGCTGGTGGATGTCGTGCGTGACGGTCGTGCCGGGAACCCGGGTGCCGAGCCGGGCCAGGGCCCCGGGGATGGACTCCAGGTACCAGGCGAAGTCCTCGCCGCCGAGGCTCTGCGGCGTCTGCACGACCGAACCCGCGCCGAGCACGTCCAGCGCCGCGGCGGAGATCATGGCCGCGCTGGCCTGGTCGTTGACCGTGGGCGGGACGTAGCGCTGGTAGCTGAGCTCGGCGTTCACCCCGTAGGAGTTGGCGACCGAGTCGATCAGGCCCTTGAGCAGGTCGGGCGCGGTGTGCCAGGCCTCGTCGTCGAGGCAGCGGACGGTGCCCTCCGCGATCCCCTCGTCGGG
Source organism: Streptosporangiaceae bacterium (assembly GCA_025934635.1). The sequence goes on from JAICWX010000020.1 coordinate 11,424, forward strand.
GATCGCGTTGGCCACGGTGCCGGCGCTGACCCGGCCCCAGACCAGGCTGAGGCTGGACCGCGGGTCGACCCGGCGGGACAGGGCCGCGGGGACCTCGGTGAGGATCTTGCCGAGCGCGTAGACCAGGTCGGCGGTCAGGTGCGGGCGGGCGGTGTGGCCGCCGGGCCCGGAGACCCGCACCGCGATCTTGTCGCAGGCCGCGGTGATGGCACCGGAGCGCACGCCGAGCTGGCCGGCGTCGAGGCGCGGGTCGCAGTGCAGCGCGAAGATCCGGCCGACGGACGCGATCCCGCCCGCGGCGAGCACGTCGAGCGCGCCGCCGGCCGCCTCCTCGGCGGGCTGGAAGACGAGCCTGATCCGGCCGGGCAGCAGGCCGGCCGCGGCCTGCTCGGCCAGGAACAGGCCGGCCCCGAGCAAGATGGTGGTGTGCACGTCGTGGCCGCAGGCGTGGCAGGCGTCCGGCACGGTGGACCGGTACGGCACGTCCTTGACGTCCGCCATCGGCAGCGCGTCCATGTCGGCGCGGAGGGCGACGACCGGGCGCTCGGTGTAGGGAACCTGCTCCGAGCCGATGTCGACGAGCAGGCCGGTGCCCTTGGGCAGGATCACCGGCCGCAGGCCGGCCGCCGCCAGCCGCAGCGCGACCCGGCGGGTCGTCCGGTGCTCGTTGAAGGCCAGCTCCGGATGAGCGTGCAGGTCCCGGCGGAACTCGATGAACTCCGCCTCGTGTTCAGCCAGGAACGCGTCTAGATCCGCCAGCAGATCATTGCCCGGCTCATTTCCGGCCATGCCCACCATCCCCGTGCGTGCAGAACCTATCTTCGGCGAACTCGGTAACGAGGGCGTCCACCACGCTAGTCAGATCCCCGGTCCGCGCGTAGACGGCTCGCTGCCGTTCGTAAGAGGCGCCATGCTCGAGCACTTCGGTAACCACGGAGAGCTCGTCCTGGCAGCCTAGTCTCGAGGCTACCGGTTCCAGCTGCGCGAGGAGCTCGAAAAGCTCGTCCCGCAGCGGCGCCGTGGCGCCGGCCTCGTCAGTGATCACGATTGCGTCCAGCCCGAATCGCGTCGCGCGCCATTTGTTGTCCCTGACCACCCATGACGACGGGCTGGGCAGCGTGTAGCCGCGGTCCAGCTGGGAGTCGAACAGCTGGACCAGGCACTGCGAAAGCGCGGCAACCATGCCGACCTCGCGCAGCGTGGGCACACCGTCGGACATGCGGATCTCGACGGTGCCGAAGTCCGGGTGCGGCCGGATGTCCCACCAGACCTCCTTGATGCTGCGGATGGTCCCCGCGCGCAGCAGGGTGTCCATGTAGTCCTCGAACTGCTTCCAGTCCGCCAGCCGGTGCGGCGGCCCCGCCGTCGGCAGCGAGCCGAAGGTCACCGACCTGCTGGAGGCAAGCCCGGTGTCGTACCCGCACCAGAACGGACTCGACGCCGTAATGGCGAGAAAATGCGGAAGGTAAGCCGACAGGGCATTGACGATCGGAATCGCTTTGCGCCCGTCTTTTATTCCCACATGAACATGCACGCCGAAGGTCTGAATCCGGCGGGCAAGCCACTGCATTTGCTCGACAAGCTCCGCGTAGCGCTGGATGGGCGCCATCGCCGCGTCTCGCCAGTCACTTACCGGGTGCGTCCCGGCGCACGCCAATAGGATACCGTGCTCAGCGGCCATGCGCTGGAGTTCGATGATCGTCGCCGCGAGGTCGTCTTTTGCCTCCGACACCGTACTGCAAATGCCGGTGACGAGCTCAAGAGTGGACTGCATCAGCTCGTGCCGGATACGCGGGTGCTCGCCGGTATCGGCGCCCACCGGGAGCTCGTCGAGCAGCTTGCCCGCCTCCTGACGCAGCATCCTGGTCTCGCTGTCGATGAGCTGGACTTCCCATTCGACGCCGAGCGTCGCGCCGCGGGAGGGATTCCACTCGATAGCCATGCCCAGCCTCCGTGCCTCAGTGCCTTCAGTGCCGTGCGCCGTACCTGATGCGGTGCGGGAAATCACATTTCACTGGGGTGATACTCACCCCAGACGTCTCGGAGCGCATCGCATACTTCACCGAGCGTGGCGTCGGCTCGCAACGCGTCGCGGAGCGGGTAAAGAACGTTCCCGGTGCCTTCCGCGGTCGTTTTGAGCGCGGAAATCGTTCGGCTCACCGCGCCGGAGTCCCGCGCCTGGCGCAACTGGGCGAGCCGTTCCGCCTGGGCCGCCTCAATAGCCGGGTCGACGCGCAGTGGCTGATAGTGCTCCTCGCCGTCGGCGGCAAATTTGTTTACGCCTACGACAATACGATCGCCCTCGTCGATTTCCCTGGCCACCTGGTAAGCCGCGCTCTCGATCTCGGCTTTCTGGAATCCCCGCTCGATGGCGGCGGCCGCCCCGCCCATTTCCTCGGCCCCGAACTCGTCCTTCATGAGGCGGGCCCGCATCCGGCGGGCCGCGCGGAACTTCGCGACCTCCTCCAGCAGCGTGGTCCGGGCCACGAAGAAGAACGCCAGGCGGGGGGCGAAGTCGTCGACGGCGAGACCGGAGCCACGGAGTCGATGGCCACGCCGGCCTTGCCCACCTCGCCGTGCGCGACCGGGGCGTCGGAGTCGTACCCCAGCTGGGCGGGCAGGTCGAAGGCGCGGATACACACCGCGAGTAAATGGATACTCTCCCGGCCTGCCGGGCTTTGCTTCCGGCCGGAAATCCGTAAGCTTGCTTGCGTCGTAGACGGGATCGACGGGGAACCCAGACTCAGACGCGCGCTCCATAGGGATCAGGTTACTTCGGAGCGATCATGGGCCCCCAGAAGGAGAGCGGGAGGCCCATGCTGGACCGGTTCGGTCCTCGTCGGACCGCGCTGGCCGCCGGTGCTGTCGTGGCGGCCCTCACGGCGGTCGCTCCGGCGGCCGCCCCAGTGTCAATGGCCGCTGCGTCACCGCCCCCCGCGAACCCCGCGGCCATCGGCGGGGCGCAGCTGGCCGGCCGCGGCGTGATCGTCAACTACGGGCCGGGGCCAGCAGCCAACACCGTGCCGAAGCTGCCGGCCATCAAGGCCGCGGCCTGGACCATCGCCGACGCCGGCACCGGCCAGGTGCTCGCGGCCAAGAACCCGCACGGCTGGTTCCGGCCGGCCAGCACGCTCAAGGTGCTCACCGCGATCGCGCTGATCCCGGTGCTCGACCCGGACGCCACCACGGTGGCCTCCAGGCAGGCCACCTCGGTCTCCCCCAACATCGTGGGCCTGCTGCCCGGGCACGCCTACAAGATCTCCGACCTGTTCACCGCGCTGCTGACGATCTCGGCCAACGACGCCGCGATGGCGCTGGCCCAGGCGGCCGGCTCGCTCAGCCAGGGTATGAGCGTGATCAACGCCGAGGCCCGGCACCTGCAGGCCGACGACACGGTGGCGGTCACGCCCAACGGGCTCGACGCCCCCGGCCAGCATGTTTCGGCTTACGACCTGGCGCTGTTCGGCCGGCGGGCGCTGACGCTGCCGGCCTTCCTGAAGTACGACCAGACCAGGTCCGCGACGTTCCGGATCAGCAAGAAGAAGACCGTCGGCCTGTACAACCAGAACTCGCTGCTCGCCACGTACCCCGGGGCGATCGGCGGCAAGATCGGCTGGACCAGCGCGGCCGGCGCCACCTACGTGGGGATGGCCAGGCGGAACGGCCACACGCTGATCGTGACCCTGCTGCACTGCCCCGCGCTGACCGAGATCGACGCGGCCAAGAGCCTGCTGAACTGGGGCTTCAAGGTCGATAGCAAGATCTCGCCGATCGGCACCCTGGTCGGCCCGAAGCAGCCGGCCGCGGCTCCTGCGCCCACCCGCCCGGCGGTGGCGCCGCCGCGGGCGACCAAGGCACAGGCGGGGCCGGGCGGACCTTCCATGCTGGCCACGGCCGGGTTCAGCGCCGCCGCGCTGCTGGCGGCGGCCCTTGGCTTCGCCTACAGCCGCCGCCAGCGGCCGGGCGCTGGCGGGGCAAGCAGGCCGCGACCGGGGGCCGGGGATGACCGGAGTGCGGTCAGGAGGCCGTGAAAGCCAGGCCCGTTCGGTTCACATGGGTTTGAGGAGGCCGATGCGGTCGCGGACGGTCGCCATGGTCTGCCCGGCGACCTCGCGGGCGCGGGCCGCGCCCGCGGCCAGCAGCCGGTCGAGCCCGGCCTCGTCGGCCAGGTACTGCTCGGTCCGCTCCCTGATCGGGGCGAAGCTGGCCACGACCAGCTCGGCCAGGTCCTTCTTGAACCCGCCGTAGCCCGAGCCCCGGTACGTGGCCTCCAGGGTGGCCACCGGCTCGCCGGACAGCGCCGAGTAGATCCGCAGCAGGTTGGTCACGCCCGGCTTGGCCTCGGCGTCGGCGCGGACCTCGGAGCCCGGGTCGGTGACCGCGCGGGCGATCTTCTTGCGGATGACGGCCGGGTCGTCCAGGACGTCGATGATCCCCTGCGGGGAGCTCGACGACTTGCTCATCTTCGCCGTGGGCTCCTGCAGGTCGTAGATCTTGGCCACGTCAGCCAGGATGTACGGCTGCGGGGGGACGAACGTCTGGCCGTACCGGTGGTTGAACCGGGTGGCCAGGGTCCGGCTGAGCTCGAGGTGCTGGCGCTGGTCCTCGCCCACCGGCACCTGGTCGGCCTGGTAGAGCAGGATGTCCGCGGCCTGCAGGACCGGGTAGGTGAACAGGCCGACCGAGGCCTGGTCGTGGCCTTCCCTGGCCGACTTGTCCTTGAACTGCGTCATCCGGCTGGCCTCGCCGAAGCCGGTGATGCAGCCGAGGACCCAGGCCAGCTCGGCGTGCTGGGGGACGTGGCTCTGCACGAACAGCGTGCACCGTTCCGGGTCGAGGCCGGCGCCGAGCAGCTGGGCGGCGGCGACCCGGGTCCGCTTCCGCAGCAGGGCCGGGTCCTGCGGGACGGTGATCGCGTGCAGGTCGACCACGCAGTAGAAGGCGTCGTAACTGTCCTGCAGCTCCACCCACTGGCGCAGCGCGCCCAGGTAGTTGCCGAGGTGGAACGAATCGGCGGTGGGCTGGATGCCGGAGAGGACGCGCATGCGGAGGAGTTTAGCGGCTGCCGGCGGCCCTACCGATTCCCGGCTGAGGGCCCGGAATCGGCGACGACCACCTCGACCCGCTGGAACTCCTTCAGGTCGGAGTAGCCGGCCGTGGCCATGGTGCGGCGCAGCGCCCCCATCAGGTTCATCGAGCCGTCCGGGACGGTCGACGGGCCGGTCAGGATCTGCTCCAGCGTGCCGATCGTGCCGACCCGGACCCGGGCCCCGCGGGGCAGCTCGGTGTGGTTGGCCTCGCTGCCCCAGTGGTAGCCGCGGCCGGGTGCCTCCTGCGCGCGGGCCAGCGGCGAGCCCACCATGACCGCGTCGGCGCCGATGGCCAGCGCCTTGGCGATGTCGCCGCTGCTGGTCATGGACCCGTCCGCGATCACGTGCACGTAGCGGCCGCCGGACTCGTCCAGGTAATCGCGGCGGGCGGCGGCCACGTCGGCGACCGCGGTCGCCATCGGCACCGCCACGCCGAGCACCTTGACGGTCGTGTGGCCCGAGCCGCCGCCGAAGCCGACCAGCACGCCGGCCGCGCCGGTCCGCATCAGGTGCAGCGCCGCGGTGTAGGTGGCGCAGCCGCCGACCACGACCGGGACGTCGAGCTCGTAGATGAACTGCTTGAGGTTGAGCGGCTCGGCCCGGCCGGAGACGTGCTCGGCGCTGACGGTGGTGCCGCGGATGACGAAGATGTCCACCCCCGCGTCGACCACGGCCTTGGCGTAGCGCGCGGTGCGCTGCGGGGACAGGCTGGCGGCGGTGGTCACGCCGGCCCGGGCGACCTCCTCGATCCTTCGTCCGATGAGGTCTTCGTTGATGGGTTCGGCGTACATGGCCTGGAGCCTTTTGGTGGCCGCCTGCTCGTCGAGCTCGGTCACCTCGGCCAGCAGCGGCTCCGGGTCCTCGTACCGGGTCCACAGGCCTTCCAGGTCGAGCACGCCCAGGCCGCCGAGCTCGCCGATCGCGATGGCGGTGGCGGGCGAGACCACGCTGTCCATCGGGCACGCCATCAGCGGCAGCTCGAACCGGTAGGCGTCGATCTGCCAGGCGATCGACACCTCCTCCGGATCGCGCGTCCGGCGGGCGGGCACGATGCCGATCTCGGACAGCGAGTACGCCCGCCGCCCGGTCTTGCCCCGGCCGATTTCCACGTCGGTCATCTACTGGTTCCCGTTTTTGCGGGGACGCCCGCTGTAGTTGGGCGCCTCGACGGTCATGTGGACGTCGTGCGGATGGCTCTCGGTCAGGCCGGCCGCGGTGATCTGGATGAACCGCGCCTGCTGGAGCTCGGCCAGGTTCCGGGCGCCGCAGTAGCCCATCGCGGCGCGCAGCCCGCCGATCAGCTGGCCGGCCACCGCGGACAGCGGGCCGCGGTAGGGCACCTGCCCCTCGATGCCCTCGGGTACCAGCTTGTCCTCGCGCAGCACGTCGTCCTGGAAGTACCGGTCCTTGGAGTAGGACCGGCCGCGCTCCCGGTTGCGCATGGCGCCGAGCGAGCCCATCCCCCGGTACTGCTTGAACTGCTTGCCGTTGATGAAGACCACCTCGCCCGGGCTCTCCTCGCAGCCCGCCAGCAGGCTGCCGAGCATGACCGCGTCGGCGCCCGCGGCGATGGCCTTGGCGATGTCACCGGAGTACTGCAGGCCGCCGTCGCCGATCACCGGCACGCCGGCGGGTTTCGCGGCCTTGGCGGCCTCGTAGATCGCGGTGACCTGGGGGACGCCGACGCCGGCCACGACCCGGGTGGTGCAGATGGAACCGGGGCCGACACCCACCTTGACGCCGTCCGCGCCCGCGTCGATCAGGGCCTGGGCGCCTGACTTCGTGGCGACGTTGCCGCCGATCACCTCGACGTCGGAATTGGCCTTGAGCTGGCCGATCATGTTCAGCACGGCCTGCGCGTGGCCGTGGGCGGTGTCGACCACCAGGAAGTCGACGCCGGCTTCGATGAGGGACTGGGCCCGTCGTTTGGCATCTTCGCCGACGCCGACGGCGGCACCGACCACGAGCCGTCCCTTGGGGTCCTTGGTGGCGTTGGGGAACTTCTCGCTTTTCGTGAAGTCCTTGACCGTGATCAGGCCTCGTAGTCTGTTTTGGGCGTCGACGAGGGGGAGCTTTTCCACCTTGTGCTCGCGCAGGAGCTTGAGGGCCGCGTCGGGTTTTACGCCCACGGGCGCGGTGACCAGCGGCATCGGGGTCATGACCTCGGTCACCGGGCGGCTGTGGTCGGTCTCGAACCTGATATCGCGGTTGGTGACGATGCCGACCAGGACGTTGTCGCTGTTGGTCACGGGCACGCCGGAGATCCGGTAGTGGGCGCAGAGGTTGTCCACGTCCGCGATCGTGGCGTCGGTCCCGCAGGTCACCGGGTCGGTGATCATCCCGGCCTCGGACCGCTTGACCATATCGACCTGCTGCGCCTGCTCCTCGACGGACAGGTTGCGGTGCAGCACGCCCACGCCGCCCTGGCGGGCCATGGCGATCGCCATCCGGGCCTCGGTCACGGTGTCCATCGACGCGGACACCAGCGGGACGCGCAGCCGGTAGCGGCGCGTGATCTGCGTGCTGGTGTCGGCTTCGCTGGGCATCAGATCGGAATGCGCGGGCAGCAGGAGCACATCATCAAAGGTCAGGCCGACGGGGGCGAACTTGTCGTCCGCGCTTTCCTGGACGTGGTCAGTCATGGCACCTTCACCGGGAGTGGCAGCGGGGATGTCACCATCCTATTGACGTGCGGGACGACCCGCCCGGAGTGGCCCTAGCTTGGGCCGGGCATTGCCCGGCGGGCTCGGCGTGCTCGGCATGCTCGGTGTGCTCGGCGGAAGCGTGGGCGGCGTGCTCGCCGGAGGCGAGCGCGCGGAGCCGGATCAGCGCCCGGTGCTGGGCCACCCGGACGGCCCCGGGTGACATGTCGAGGACGTACCCGGTGTCCTCGGCGGAAAGGCCCGCGACCACCCGGAGCAGGAGCAGCCGCCGCTGCCCGGCTGGCAGCCGGGCCAGCAGGACCCGCGCCCGCCGGGCGTCCACGCCGGCCACCACGATCTCCTCCGGGCCCAGGCACCGGTCGGGCAGATCGGGCAGGACCGGCACGGGCAGCGGCGAGCGGGCGGCGCCACGGGCGGCATCGGCCACCTTGTGCGCGGCGATGGCAAAAACGAAGGCACCAAACGGGCGGCCCATATCCCGGTATGACGGCAGCGCGGACAGCAGGGCGAGGCAGACTTCCTGGGCTAGGTCGTCCGCGTCCTGGCTTCCCGTCTGGGTCTGGGCCAGCCGGGCGCGGCAGTACCGGACGATGGCGGGCCTGAACTCGCGCAGCAGCGCCTCGATGGCGTCCTGCCGTCCCTGCGCGGCCATCAGGTGCAGGGTGTCCGGCCTGGCGTCTGGATGCGCTTCGGTCAGTAGGTCGGGATGCGGTGGATACGAAGGCTCGGGATTCTGGGAGCGGGGCTCGGGATTCTGGGAGCGGGGCTCGGGATTCTGGGAGCGGGGCGGGGTTCGGGGTTTGGGTTTCGGGGGGCGGCGCTCTGAATTCAGCCGATCCGGGCCGGTCAGGTAGTCGGTTTCGCCGGCGTCGATCGCGAGGGAGTTCCATCCAATCACGCAGAGTTAATTCCCGTCCGGCGGGCACCTGTCCCGGCGAAACGCCGGCGATAGCGGCCACATTCTTGTGGCCCGGCCGTCACCCCCACGTTGCCTACTGCTACCTGGATATGGCTGGAAAAGGGGCCCCGAATGGGCTCCGGGACGGGTGATGCTCATGGTGCGCTAGGCGTCCTGCCGCCGGTTATGGGTGGCGGCGTGGCTAACGACATTGATGGAGCATCAATGTCGTGATCGCGACATCGATGGAGCATTCATGTCGTTGCTGGGAAGCCGGGTGAGGGACGCGCGTGGGACGCACGGTATGCGTGGGACTTCTGAGGTTTAGCCGGGGGGCCAGGCCAGACCGGGCGGGGCTGGGCGGGGTCGGTGGGTAGGCGGGACGGGCAGGGCCCGGGTGGGAGGCGGGACGGGCAGGGCCCGGGTGGGAGGCGGGACGGGCAGGGCCCGGGTGGGAGGCGGGACGGGCAGGGCCCGGGTGGGGAGGCGGGGTGGGAGAACGCGAAAGCCGGGTTCCAGTGAGTACTGGAACCCGGCTTTCGGTTGCCTGGCGGGCGCGGGCCTCGGGCCGCTGGCGGCGGTGCGGGGCCTGGTGCCTGCGGGGTTAGTGCGGGTGGCTGTGACCGTGCCCGGCGGCCGCGGTGGCCTTCTCTTCCTCCGGCTTCTCTACCACCAGGGTCTCGGTGGTGAGCAGCATGCCGGCGATCGAGGCGGCGTTCTGCACCGCGGACCTGGTCACCTTGACCGGGTCGATGACGCCCTGGGCCGTCAGGTCGCCGTACTCGCCGGTGGCGGCGTTGTAGCCGTGTCCGGCGGGCATCTCGGCGATCTTGGCGACCACGACCGAACCCTCCTGGCCCGCGTTCAGCGCGATCCAGCGGGCCGGCTCGACCAGCGCGCGCTTGACCACGCTCACGCCGATGGCCTCGTCGCCCGTGCGGCCGAGGTCATCGAGTCCGGCGGCCACCTGCACGAGGGCGGCGCCGCCGCCCACGATGATGCCTTCCTCGATGGCCGCGCGGGTCGCCGAGATGGCGTCCTCAAGGCGGTGCTTCTTCTCCTTGAGCTCCACCTCGGTAGCGGCACCCGCGCGCAGCACGCAGACGCCACCGGACAGCTTGGCCAGCCGCTCCTGCAGCTTCTCGCGGTCCCAGTCCGAGTCGGTGTTCTCGATCTCGGTCCGGATCTGCCTGATCCGGTCCTCGATCTCCTGCTTGTCGCCGGCGCCGTCCACGATCGTGGTGTCGTCCTTGGTGATGACGATCCGGCGGGCGCGGCCCAGGTCCTCCAGGCCGACCGACTCGAGCTTGATGCCGAGCTCGTCGCTGACGACGGTGCCACCGGTCAGGGTGGCGATGTCGGCCAGCATGGCCTTGCGGCGGTCACCGAAACCGGGCGCCTTCACGGCCGCCACGTTCAGCAGGCCGCGGATCTTGTTGACCACGATGGTGGCCAGCGCCTCGCCCTCGATGTCCTCGGCGATCACCAGCATCGGCCGCTTGACCTGCGCGACCTTCTCGAGCAGAGGCAGGAAGTCCTGCATGGAGGAGATCTTGGCCTGGTGGATCAGCACGTAAGCGTCCTCGAGAACCGCCTCGAGGCGCTCCCCGTCGGTGACGAAGTACGGCGAGATGTAGCCCTTGTCGAACTGCAGGCCCTCGGTGAACTCCAGCTCGAGGCCCATCGTCGGCGACTCCTCGACGGTGATGACGCCGTCCTTGCCGACCTTGGCGAACGCCTCGGCGATCATCTCGCCGATCTTGGGGTCCTGCGCGGAGATCGTCGCGACGTGCGCGATCTCGGTCTGCTCCTCGACATCACGGGCCGACTTGAGCAGCCGCTCGGAAACTTCCGCGGCCGCGGCGTCGATCCCGCGCTTGAGGTCCATCGGGTTGGCCCCGGCGGTGACCGAACGCAGGCCATGGTGCACCATCGCCTGAGCCAGGACGGTCGCCGTCGTGGTGCCGTCCCCGGCGATGTCGTTGGTCTTGGTGGCGACTTCCTTGGCGAGCTGGGCGCCCAGGTTCTCGTACGGGTTCTCCAGCTCCACCTCCTTGGCGACGGTCACACCGTCGTTGGTGATGGTGGGAGCGCCCCATTTCTTGTCAATCACGACGTTGCGGCCGCGCGGCCCCAGCGTCACCTTGACGGTGTCGGCGAGCTTGTCGACGCCGCGCTCAAGCGAGCGCCGGGCGTCCTCGTCGAACTCCAGGATCTTGGGCATTTACTACCTCAACCTACGGTTGGATCGAGTTCTCAGTCAGCATGCCGCAGCATGCTCACAGGCCCCGGCGGCAGGGACCCCGGCGATAAGCCGGGCGCCCCGCCGCCAGGGCCCGCGGGTTACTACTTTTCGATGACGGCGAGTACGTCGCGCGCGGAGAGCACGAGGAACTCCTCGCCGGAGTACTTGACCTCGGTGCCGCCGTACTTGCTGTACAGCACCACGTCGCCGACCTTGACGTCGACGGGCACGCGCTTGGAGCCCGCATCGTCGAAACGGCCCGGGCCGACGGCAAGGACTTCGCCCTCCTGGGGCTTCTCCTTGGCGGTGTCCGGGATAACAAGGCCGGATGCCGTGGTCTGCTCAGCTTCGAGCGGCTTGACCACGATCCGGTCTTCGAGCGGCTTGATAACTACCTTGGTGGCGGTCGTCACGATATGACCTCCCCCTCCGGAAAGGCTAATGGTGAGTTGCTAGAGAGGGCGAGCGCGGCCGCCTGTCGTCGCGGGTGCCAGACTGCCTCGTCGCGTTAGCACTCTACCTCAGTGAGTGCTAATCCGGAACATTAGTGCGCCCAAGCGGGCGCGTCAAACAGGCGAGTCCGGCGACAACTGAATTTAGTCACTCTCAGTACTTGACTCATCACTGACAGTCACTAAAGTTGTTCTGGCCCCCGGTATCAGCGGCAACGAGCCAGCTATCGGGATGTTCGACCATCTGGAGGAGCACCATGGATCAGTCGGGCAACCACATCCTGTCTCGCGGAAACCAGCCGGGTGCCGCCGATCGCATGCGCGAGCTGCTCGCTCGCACCGTACAAGACCACATGACTGACCAGCGGTCGAACGCGGGCGCCCTGGAAGAAATCCGGCAGCGGATGGAAGGGCTCGAGTGGCTGGTGAACGACGTGCGCCAGCGAGAGATTCCCGGCGTGACGGTCCGGCTTGACAGAGTGGCCCATCACCTGAACGAGGGCATGCAGAAGGCTCCTCTATGGGCCGAGTCGCTCGCGGAGCACATGGAACTGCTCCGGGCCCAGGTGGCCCCGGCCGCCGACATGCACCCACTGTGGGCTGACATCGGCGCCGTCTTGCGGAACGTCGAGCGGTCCCTGCCACGGCTGCAGGCGGTCGGTGACATGATCGGCCAGGCCATGGAAGCGCTGCGGTCACAGGACGAACGCCTGGACAAGCTGCAACATAACGTGGGTAAGCTGCAGCAGAGCATGGAGTTGGCGCCGGGCCGGTTCAGCCGCCTGGACACGGCGGTCGGTGAGCTCATGGAGCGGACCGGCCAGCTCGACGAGGACATCTCGGTGACCAGAGGGCGGGTGGCGACGGGCTTTGGCACACTCGCGGCCCAGGTCGAGCAGACGGCGAAGGCGACATCCGGTCACGTTTCTCAGGTCCTGGAGACGATAAAGGCCAGCCTTGACGGCATGGCGGAGGACATGGCGGGCATCGACGGCCAGGTCAGCCTGCTCAGCGGTCAGGTCCGAGTGGTGCACGGGCGAATCGAGCGGCTCGACGAACGGCTTGCGGACACTGACGGCAAGCTCGGCTCGCTGGACGCGACGCTGGCCGCGACCGACGGCAAGATCGGTTCGGCCGACGCCAGGGTCGCCGCTCTCGACACCAAGCTGGAACGTCTGGACGAGCGCCTAGATGACCAGTACCACCGGATGAGCGCGATTGACAGCACGCTCGGCGAAATCGGCAGCACGCTGGCCACCGCCAATACCAGGATCGGCGGGACCGAGGCCACGCTAGTCGCCGCCGACACCAAGTTCGCCGCGCTCGACAGCCGGATCGAACGGCTTGACCACCGGCTGGGCGAGCACGGCAAGGGGCTCACCTCGGTCGACGGCAAACTCGACACGCTGGCGAGCCGACTCAGCCCGGTCGACAGCAAGCTCAGCGTGCTGGACAGCAGGCTCGCCACGGTGGACAGCAAGGTCGGTACGCTCAGCGGCCGGCTCGACGGGCTCGACGGCAGGCTGGCAGGCGTCGGCGCGAGGATTGACGGCCTCGGCGACAAGTTCGGTGCCCTGGACGGCAGACTCGAGACCGCGAACGGCCGGTTCGGCGACGTCGGCGGCAAGCTCGAGTCGCTGGGCCAGCAGGTGACGACGGTGGGCGGCAGGCTCGACGTGGTGGACGAGCACCTGACCGACCAACTCGAGCCGCTCATCCATGAACTGCGGTCCCGGCCGGGACATATGGAGATCCAGGAGATCCTGGTCAAGATCGTGGACGCGGCCCAGAATGACATGTCCACCCAGCTCGGCTCGCTGGAGGAGACCGTCCTCACCCTGGCCGAAGCCCTGCTGCGACCGCAGGGGCAGCCGGTGCCCGCGCCCCAAGACGTTCCCGCGCCTAGGGACGGCGCCGACCTCTAGCGCGTGAGCGCGGCGGCCCGGGGATCCGTAGAGACGGGGTCAGGGCCAGCGGACGGGGCGGTGGCCTGGGAGTTATGGTGAGGAATATGTCCCAGGTGCTGGAGCGGGCTTACGCCGAGGAACTGGACGCGGCCGATCCGCTGGCCGGGTTCCGCGACCGGTTCGCGCTGGACGACCCGGGCCTGGTCTACCTGAACGGCAACTCGCTCGGCGCACTGCCGCGGGCCACGCTGCGCCGCCTCGAGACGGTGATCCGCGCGGAGTGGGGTACCGCGCTGGCCCGGTCCTGGGATCACTGGGTGGATCTGCCCACCCGGGCCGGCGACCTGGTCGGCGAGCTGACCGGGGCCGCGCCGGGCCAGACCGTGGTGGCCGACAACACCACGGTGAACCTGTACAAGCTGGCCTGCGCCGCGCTCGACGCCCGGCCCGGCCGGACGGTGATCGTCACCGACCGGGACAACTTCCCCAGCGACCGCTACGTGCTCGAGGGCATCGCCGCCCAGCGCGGGCTCGAGCTGCGCATGCTGGACACCGACATCAACGAGGGGCTGGACGCCGGGCAGGTCCGGGCCGCCCTCGGCGCGGAGGTCGCGCTGGTCAGCCTGTCCCACGTGGCGTACCGCAGCGGGGCGCTGGCCGACATGGCGGGCATCACCGAGATCGTGCACCAGGCCGGGGCGCTGATGCTCTGGGACCTGTGCCACTCGGTCGGAGCGGTGCCGGTCGAGCTCGACCGGTGCGGCGCGGACCTGGCGGTGGGCTGCACCTACAAGTACCTCAACGCGGGCCCCGGCGCCCCGGCGTTCCTGTACGTCGCCTCCCGGCTCCAGGACGACCTGCGCCAGCCGGTCTGGGGCTGGTTCTCCCAGCGTGACCAGTTCGCCATGGGCCCGGCCTACGACCCGGCCCCGGGCATCGCCAAGTTCACCACCGGCACCCCGTCCATCCTCGGGGTCGCGGCGGTGGAAGAGGGCGCGCGGCTGCTGCTGGAGGCGGGCCCGGGCCCGATGCGGGCCAAGAGCACGCGGCTGACCGCGTACCTGGTCGAACTGGGCGAGGCAGGGCTGGAACCGCTCGGCTGCGCGCTGGCCACGCCGCGAGATGGCGCCCGCCGCGGCGGGCACGTCACGTACTGCCATCCAGCGGCGGAGCGGATCATGGAGCGGCTCGCGGCGGCGGGCATCGTCACCGACTACCGGACGCCGGACCGGTTCCGGTTCGGCCTGCCCCCGCTCACCACCCGTTTCACCGACGTCTGGGCCGCGGTGGCCGCCACCCGCGCCCTCCTCGAGGCCGGAGAGATCCATGCCTGAGCCTGCCGGCACCACCGAACCCGTTACCTACTCCGGTTACCTGCGGCTCGACCAGCTGCTGACGGCGCAGCAGCCGCGGTCGGCCGAGCACGACGAGATGCTGTTCATCGTCATCCATCAGATCTACGAGCTGTGGTTCAAGCAGCTGCTGCACGAGCTCGCCAAGCTGCAGACCGAACTCGACGGCGGCAGCACCACCCATGCCATGCGCACGCTGCGGCGGACGCTGGCCATCTTGAAGATCGTGGTATCCCAGCTCGACGTGCTCGAGACCATGACGCCGACCCAGTTCACCCGGTTCCGCGACTGGCTCGGCACCTCCAGCGGGTTCGAGTCGGCGCAGTTCCGCGAGCTGGAAGCGGTGCTGGGACGGCGGGACCGGGTGATGCTCTCGGCGCGCGCCCTGACCGGCGCCGAGCGGGAGCGCATCACGGCGGCGATGTCGCGGCCCTCCCTGTTCGACTCCTTCGTCCGCTACCTGGCCGGGCAGGGCTACGACGTGCCCGCCGAGATCGCGAACCGCGACGTCACGACGCCGCTCGAGGCCTCCGGCGCGATGCAGCAGACGCTGAAGAAGGTCTACGACGACGACACCGACGCGACCGCGGTGTGCGAGCTGCTGGTGGACCTCGACGAGGGCATGCAGGAGTGGCGCTACCACCACGTCAAGATGGTGGAGCGGACGATCGGCGGCCGCCGCGGCACCGGCGGCTCGCCGGGCTCGGCCTACCTGCGGTCCACCCTGGCCGCGCCCACGTTCCCCGACCTATGGGCGATGCGCAGCCTCGGCTAGCCCAGCTTCGGTTCGGCCAGCTTCGGTTCGGCCGGTTCCGTTCGGCCAGCGGGTGCCGCGCCGTTCACGGCGGCCCCGGCCGACGACGGCTCGGCCAGCTCGACGCGGTTCCGGCCCTGCCGCTTGGCCAGGTAGAGGGCGGCGTCGGCGAGCCGCTCGAGGCGGTCGGGCGTGCTGGCATGGTCGGGGAAGACGGCGACGCCGATCGAGGCGGTGACCGACACGTCGCTGCCGTGCAGCGAGATCTCGGCGATCGCCCCCCTCACCCGCTCGGCGATCTCGAGCGCGTCGGCGATCCCGGTGTCGGGCAGCAGGATCGCGAACTCCTCCCCGCCGTTGCGGCCGGCGAAATCCCTGGTCCGCAGCGTGCCGCGCAGCGTCGCGCCGACGCTGGCCAGGACCTGGTCCCCGACGGGGTGCCCGCGCTGGTCGTTGACCTGCTTGAAGTGGTCGAGGTCGAGCAGGAGCAGGGCGAGCGGCACCTGGGTCGTCGCGGCCTGTGCGAACGTCCGCTTCAGGGCGTCGGCGACCGCGCGCTTGTTGGGCAGCCCGGTCAGGCCGTCGGTGGCGGCGCGGATCTCGGCGACCGCCAGGTTACGCAGGTTCGCCAGGACCGGCGCGGCCTGGCCGACGGATTCGCGAATCCGCTGCTCCTCGACCTCGGAGTAGGGCGCCGGGCGGCTGACGAGGACGGAGCCGATCACCTCGCCGCCGACGGTGAGCGGGACGCAGCAGGAGGTGCCAGGCACCGGGGCGCACACCGGGCAGGACAGGAGGGCCGGCCGGCCGCTGTCCTCCCGGTGCGTCCGGCCCGACCGCACCGCCAGGCACGAGCGCGGCTCGGCGCCGCGCAGGGTCCCGGGCAGCGGCGAGCCGTCCGGCAACGGGGTGACCGCCTCGAGCCGGTCGGCGCTGTTGTTCCGGTTGAGCACCACGGCGCCGGTCTCCGGGAGCGTGCGCTCCAGATGCCGCTGGAGCAGCCGCTGCGCCTCGTCCTCGTCGCCGGCGATCTGCAGGGTGTCGGCGAACTCGGCCTGGTCCTGGCCCGGCTCCAGGCTCCGGCGGATGCGGCGGATCCCGTGTGCCAGCAGCAGCGCGCCGAACGCCAGGCCGAACGCCGCGGCCCCGGCGATCAGGACGACGGCCCGGACCGCGCCCCCGTCGGCGCGGGCGTGGTCGGCGCGGGCGTCGTCGAGCTCGCGGGCGGACAGCCGGCCGAGATGGGCGCTGACCGGGGCGTAGGCGGCGGCCAGCGCCGAGCCGGCCGTCGCTGACGCGGCATTCGCGGGGGCGGCATTCGCCGGGGCGGCATTCGCCGGGGCGGGCGCGGACGGCGGCAGGTTCGCCGGGCTGAGCAGGTTCCTGACCGCGGTCCACTGGCGGCCGAACAGCTCGATGTCGGCGTGCTCGGCCGGCGGGTCGGCGGCGTGCAGCTGCTCCAGCGCGAACAGCCGCGCGTCGACCGCGGGCAGCAGGTGAGTGTAGAGGGAGCCGAGGAGCCGGGAGCGTTCGGCGGGGGCGGTGGTGAGCACGGCCTGCTGGCCGGCCGTGTACGCCGCGTCCATGCTCCGGGCCAGCTGGCCGGTCGCGATCGCGGTGGTCAGCTCGTCGCCGGCGATCTCGTTGCCCTGTTCCGTGGCCGAGCGGGTGGCCAGGATGCCGATGACGGCCACCACGATGGTCGCGAGCGCGAGCGCGGCGCCGAGCACGGCGAGCGAGCTGGTGGCGGCTCTGGCAAGCGTTCGCATTCAACAAATGGTAACCGAAAGAGAATGGCCGGAGTAGAATGCCGAACTGGGCAATTCGCCGTCACGCATCCCGTTATTGCGGCATTTATGACGTCTTCTTAGGTGCAGGTCAAAGCCATGTACCGAACGAAGATGGCCGCCCGTTCGGTGGAAAGCCCTTTGTTATTCCCACTCGATCGTGGCGGGTGGCTTGCTGGTGACGTCGAGCACCACGCGGTTGATCTCGGGGACCTCGTTGGTGACCCGGGTGGAGATCCGGGCGAGCACCTCGTCCGGCACCCGGGCCCAGTCCGCGGTCATCGCGTCCTCGCTGGTCACCGGGCGGATCACGATCGGGTGCCCGTAGGTGCGGCCGTCGCCCTGCACGCCCACCGAGCGGACGTCGGCCAGCAGCACCACCGGGCACTGCCAGATCACGGGGTCGAGGCCGGCCGCGGACAGTTCCGCGCGGACGATGGCGTCGGCCTCGCGGAGGATCGCGAGCCGCCCGGCCGTCACCTCGCCGATGATCCTGATGGCCAGCCCGGGGCCGGGGAACGGCTGGCGGCGGACGATCGCGGGCGGCAGCCCGAGCTCCTCCCCCACCCGGCGCACCTCGTCCTTGAACAGGGCCCGCAGCGGCTCGACGAGCTGGAATTTCAGGTCGTCGGGCAGCCCGCCGACGTTGTGGTGGGACTTGATGTTCGCGGTCCCGGTGCCGCCGCCGGACTCCACCACGTCCGGGTACAGCGTGCCCTGGACCAGGTAGTCGCAGGCCTCGCCGTGCTGGCCGGCCTCGGCGGTGACCTCCCGGGCGGCGCGCTCGAAGGCGCGGATGAACTCGCGGCCGATGATCTTGCGCTTGGCCTCCGGGTCGGCCTCGCCGCCGAGCGCCGACAGGAAGACGCCGGCCTCGTCGGCGACCTTGAGCTTGACGCCGGTGGCGGCGACGAAGTCCTGCTCGACCTGCTCGGCTTCGCCCTTGCGGAGCAGCCCGTGGTCGACGAACACGCAGGTGAGCCGGTCGCCGATGGCCCGCTGGACGAGCGCCGCGGCCACCGCGGAGTCCACCCCGCCGGACAGCCCGCAGATGGCCCGGCCGTCGCCGACCTGCGCCCGGATCGCCGCCACCTGCTCCTCGACGATGTTGAGCATGGTCCAGGAGGGGCGGCAGCCGGCCAGCTCGAGGAAGCGGGCCAGGATGCGCTGGCCGTGCTCGGTGTGCATGACCTCGGGGTGGAACTGGACTCCGTACAGGCCGTCGTGGACGCTCTCGATGGCGGCGACCGGGGTGGCTTCGGTCTGCGCGGTGACGGTGAAACCGGGCGGGGCCACGGTGGCGGTGTCCCCGTGCGACATCCAGGCTTTCTGGGTCTTCGGCAGGCCGGTGAGCAGGGAGCCGCCCGTCGTGGTCCGCAGTTCCGTGCCGCCGTACTCCCTGGCGCCGGTGTGGGCGACGGTGCCGCCGAGGCCGGTGACCATGAGCTGGAAGCCGTAGCAGATGCCGAGGACGGGGACGCCCGCCTCGAGCAGGCCGTCCGGGGCGGGCGGGGCGCCCTCGGCGTAGACCGAGGCGGGGCCGCCGGACAAGATGATCGCCTTGGGGTTTTTCGCTAGCATCTCGGCGGCGGTCATCGTGGACGGGACGATCTCGGAGTAGACGTGGCACTCCCGGACCCGGCGGGCGATCAGCTGCGCGTACTGCGCTCCGAAGTCGACGACGAGAACGGTGTCGAAGCCACCGGGCACGTTATTCACCTTTCGCTGGGGTACTGACGACGGGCGCCGACGGCTGGCTCGCGGACGCCGGCGGCTGGCTCGCGGACGCCGGCGGCTGGCTCGCAGGTGGCTGGTTCGCAGGTGGCGGCTGGCTCGCGGCGACGCGGAGGCGGGCGATGCGGCGGCCGTCCAGCTCGGTCACGGTGATGGTGCGGCCCGCCACCTGGACGCTGTCCCCCGCGGACGGCAGGTCGCCCAGGGCGGCCAGGACGTAGCCGGCGACCGTCTCGTACGGGCCCTCAGGCAGCTCGATGCCGGTCTGCTCGGTGAACTCGTCCAGGTTGAGCAGGCCGTCGACCTCGACGTCGCCGGCCGGCAGCTTGGTCGCGTGGTCCTGCTCGATGTCGTACTCGTCCCTGATGTCGCCGATCAGCTCCTCGACCAGGTCCTCGAGCGTGACGATGCCGGCCGTGCCGCCGTAGTCGTCGATCACCACGGCCAGGTGCGCCCGCTCGCGCCGCATCTCGGACAGCGAGGACAGCACCGTCTTGCTGATCGGCAGGAACTTGACCGGGCGGCTGATCCGGCTGACCGGCACTTCGTTCTTGGCCACGCCGGGCCCGAGCAGGTCGCGGACGTGCACGAAGCCGGTCACGTTGTCGTAGCTGTCCTGGTAGACCGGCAGCCGGGAGTGCGGCACGCCGGCCGCGATGCCGGCCGCCACCTCGACCGGGGTCTCCGCGTCCAGGAAGACCACCTCGGTGCGCGGCACCAGCACCTCGCGGATCTGCCGCTTGCCCGCGTCGAAGACCTCGCTGACGATCTTGCGCTCGTCCGGGCTGATCGTCTGGGTGCTGGCGACGAGCTCGCGCACCTCCTGCTCGGTCATGGCCTGGCGGCCGATCCGGGGGTCGCCGCCGAGGACGGCCACCACCAGGTTGGTGGTCTTGGTCAGCAGCCAGACAACGGGCCGGGCCAGCGTCGCGATCCGCTCGAGCAGCGGCCCGGCCAGCAGTGCCAGCGCGGACGCCCGCTGCAGCCCGATCCGCTTGGGGGCGAGCTCGCCCAGGATCAGGCTGAAGAACGTGATGGCGATGGTCACCGCGATGAACGAGACCGGCCCGGCCCAGCCCTTCGACAGGTACTGCTCCTTGATCAGCCACGACTTGAGCGCGCCGGCCAGCGTCTCGGCGCCGTAGGCGCCGGAGACCAGGGTGGCCAGGGTCACGCCGATCTGCACGGCGGAGAAGAACCGGTTCGGGTCCTGGGCCAGCCGGGCCGCCTTCTGCCCCCGGCGACCGCGCTTGCCCAGCGCCCTGACCTGGCCTTCGCGCAGCGAGACGAGGGCCATCTCCGAGGCGGCGAAGAACCCCCCGATACAGATGATCACCAGCACGACGATGATCTGAATGACGACTGTACTCATTGTCTGCCGCTCGCCTCCGGGCGCAGCCTGTTCGCGGCAGGCCCCGTTGCCGCGCGCTGTGTCTGGCCAGTCTAGAGGGGATAACGTTCTACTCCTGTGGACACGCAATCAATCTGGAAGTCCAGCGCCCTGCTGGCTGACGGGCGCGAGATCATCTACTTCGATGAGGCGCCCGGGCTCGGCCGCGCGCAGGTGCCGGACACCCGGCCGCTAGGGCCGCGGACGCCGGGGCCTGCGCTGCCGCACGGGCGGGCGGAGTGGGGCACCCGGTGGGATCCGCTGGCCGGGGAGTGGGTGGTCATCGCCGCGGCCCGGCAGGACCGGACCTTCCTGCCGCCCGCCGACCAGTGCCCGCTCGACCCGTCCCGGCCGGGGCATCCGACCGAGATACCGGCGTCCAGTTATGACGTAGCGGTGTTCGAGAACCGGTTCCCGTCGCTGGCCGAGCCGCTGGGGCGGTGCGAGGTGGTGTGCTTCACCTCGTCGCATGACTCATCCTTCGCGGCCTTGTCACCGCGGCGGGTGCGGACCGTGCTCGAGGCGTGGATCGACCGGACTACCGCGCTCGGGGCGCTGCCCGGGACCAGGCAGGTGTACTGCTTCGAGAACCGGGGCGAGGAGATCGGCGTCACGCTGCACCATCCGCACGGGCAGATCTACGCCTTCCCGTTCGTGGCGCCGAAGCTTGAGCAGATGGTGACGCAGGCTGCTTTGTACGCGCAGGCGCATGACGGCGGGAACCTGTTCGACGACCTGGTGGCTTCGGAGGTGGCGGCGGGCGTGCGGGTCGTGAGCCGGAACGAGCACTGGGTGGCGTTCGTCCCGGCGGCGGCGCGGTGGCCGTACGAGGTGCGGATCTTTCCGTTGGCCCGGGTGCCCGACCTGCCGTTGCTGGGCGCGGACGCGCGTTCCGCGTTCGGACCTCTGTACCTCGACGTGCTGCGCCGGTTCGACGCGCTGTTCGACCGGCCCGCGCCGTATATCGCCGCGTGGCACCAGGCCCCGGTGGGAGATTCCGAGGCGCGGGATCGGTTCGCCGCGCACCTTCAGGTACTGTCGGTCCGGCGCGCGGCCGGCAAGCTGAAGTACCTGGCCGGCACGGAGTCCGGCATGGGCGTGTGGATCAACGACATCGTCCCTGAAGAGGCCGCGCAACGGCTTCGGGAGGCCTGATCTGATGAGGGTGCTTGTCACCGGCGGGGCCGGCTACATCGGCAGCGTGGTCGGCGCGCAGCTGGTAGCGGCCGGGCACGATGTCGTGGTGCTCGACGACCTGTCCACCGGGCACGCCGACGCCGTGCCGCCCGGCGCCACGTTCGTCAAGGGCACGCTGCGCGACTGCGCCGCCGAGGTGCTCTCCGACGGCGTCGAGGCGGTGCTCCATTTCGCGGCCAAGTCGCTGGTCGGCGAGTCGGTCGCGAACCCGGCCAAGTACTGGTCGAACAACCTGGGCGGCACGGTCGCGCTGCTCGAGGCGATGCGCGAGCTGCGGGTGCGGACGCTGGTGTTCTCCTCTACCGCGGCGGTCTACGGCGAGCCCGAGCGATCGCCGGTTCTCGAAGGCGATCCGACCCGGCCGACCAGCCCGTACGGGGCGTCGAAGCTGGCGGTGGACACGACGCTGACGGAGTTCGGCCGGCTGTACGGGTTCGGGGCGATCAGCCTGCGGTACTTCAACGTGGCCGGCGCGCACTTGGCCGGCTCGGGCTCGGGCTCCGGCTCGGGCTCGGGCTCCGGCTCGGGTGAGCGCTGGCTGGGCGAGCGGCACAGCCCGGAGACCCACCTGATCCCGAACGTGCTGGCCGCCGCGTCGCAGGGACGGCCGGTGCAGGTCTTCGGCGAGGACTACCCCACCCCGGACGGGACCTGCGTCCGGGATTACATCCACGTCACCGACCTGGCCGACGCGCACCTGCGGGCGCTCGCGGCCTGCCGCCCCGGCGAGCACCGGATCTACAACCTGGGCAACGGGGCCGGCTTCTCAGTCCGCGACGTGATCGAGGTGTGCCGGTCAGTCACTGGTGCGGACATCGGGGTGGAGACCGGGCCGCGGCGGGCCGGCGACCCGGCCGTGCTGGTCGCCTCGTCCGCGAAGATCCAGTCCGAGCTGGGCTGGCGGGCCTCGCGGGATCTGCGGGCCATGGCCGGCGACGCGTGGACCTTCACGCAGGCTCGCGCGTCGCGATGAGCGAGCCGGAGGCGAGCGGGGCGAGCAGGGCGCTGTTCCGGTCGCAGTTCGGGTCGGAGCCGGACGGGGTGTGGATGGCCCCGGGGCGGGCCAACCTGATGGGCGAGCACACCGACTACAACGACGGGTTCGTGCTCCCGTTCGCGCTCGGCCAGGGTGTCACGGCCGCGGCGGCGGCCGCTTCCGGGTCTTCGTCGACCTCGTCGACCTCGTCGTCCCGGCGGCTGGTGCTGTGCTCGCGGCAGGAGCCGGGCGCCGCGGTCTCGGTCGACCTGGACGGCCTGGCTCCCGGTCAGGTGGACGGCTGGGCCGCCTACCCGGCCGGGGTCGCCTGGGCACTCGAGGCGGCCGGCTACCGGGTGCCCGGCGCCTGCGTCGCGATCGACTCCGACCTGCCGGTGGGGGCCGGCTTGTCCTCTTCGGCCGCGCTGGAATGCGCCACCGCGCTGGCCCTGAGCACGCTGGCCGGAGCCGAGATCCCCCGCCCGGACCTGGTCACGATCGCCCGCCGGGCCGAGAACGAGTTCGTCGGGGTACCGACCGGCGTCATGGACCAGTCCGCCTCGCTGCGCTGCCAGGCCGGGCACGCGCTGCTGCTCGACTGCCGCTCGCTCGAGGTCGCGCAGGTCCCGTTCGACCCGGCCGCGGCCGCGGCGGGCCTGCTGCTCATCAACACCCGGGCCGACCATGCCCTGTCCGACGGGGAGTACGGGGAACGGCGGGCCGAGTGCGAAGAGGCTGCCCGCCGTCTGGGCATCCCTTCTCTGAGGTACCTAACGGATCCGGCTGACGTGGACCGGCTGGACGATCCCGTTCTCCGGCGCCGCGCCCGGCACGTCGTCGCCGATGACGGCCGCGTTCTTCAGGTGGTGGAGTTGCTGCGTTCCCTGGCTGGCCCGGGTCCTTCCGCTGCGGACGCCTACGGCGAGATCGGGCGGCTGCTGACCCAGGCGCACGCCTCGCTGCGCGACGACTTCGAGGTGTCCTGGCCGGAGGCCGACGCCGCGGTGGAAGCGGCGCTGGCCGCGGGAGCGGCGGGGGCCCGGATGATCGGCGGCGGGTTCGGCGGCTCGGTGCTCGCGCTGGTCCCCTCGGCGGTCGACGGCGCGGTACGCGACGCCGTCACCGCTGTGTTCGCCCAGCATTCCTGGACCCCGCCGGAGTTCCTGTCCGCCATCCCCGCCGACGCCGCCCGCCGCCTGGCCTAACCGTCTCTGCACCCGGCTCGAGCACCTCTCCCCGGGCTTAGGTGCCTCCCCGGGCGGGGGCCTTCTCCCTGGGCGGGAGCTTCTCCCTGGGCGGGAGCTTCTCCTTCATGATCGCGGGCAGTTTTGGCCTCTATACGGCCATTTCTGCCCGCGATCATGAAACAGGCGTCAGCGGGGCGGGGGTGAGGGTGAGGGGGATGTGGAGGGGGCCGCGGATGATGGTGGTGTTGCGGCGGCGGATGGGGCCGGAGCGGGTCAGGTGGGGCATGCGTTCGACGAGGAGACGCAGGGCGATGGCGGCTTCGGCGCGGGCCAGGGCGTGGCCGAGGCAGTAGTGGATGCCGGTGGCGAAGGCGAGGTGCGGGGGGCCTTCGGCGCGGGCGGGGTCGAAGGTGTCCGGGTCGTGGTAGGCCTCGGGGTCCCGGTTGGCGGCGCCGATCAGCGTGATGACCTGCTGGCCTGGGCGGACCGGGTGACCCTCGAGCTCGACTGGTTCCAGTGCGACCCGGCTGGTGCGCTGGACCGGCGGATCCC
This sequence comes from Streptosporangiaceae bacterium, assembly GCA_025934635.1. The sequence goes on from JAICWX010000020.1 coordinate 35,608, forward strand.
AGCGCAGCACCTCCTCGACGACCCGGGGAGCATGGCCTTCGGGGTCGGCGCACAGCGCCTGCCACTGCCCGGGATGGGCGAGCAGGGCCAGCACGGCGTTGCTGATCAGGTTGACCGTGGTCTCGAACCCGGCGACGAGGAGCAGGTTGCACATCGGCAGCATCTCGCGCGGCTCGATCTGCTCGCCTTCGGCCGTGACCAGGTGGCTGATGATGTCGTCGCGCGGCTCGCGCCGCCGCAGCTCGAAGAGGTGCTCGAAGAGGCGCCGCAGGTCGGCCCGGGCCGCCAGGAGCTGCCGCGCGTGCTGGACCGACTTGATGCCGTCGAGCGAGCCGCCGATGGCGCGACCGTACCGGGCGAAGTCCTCCGCGCGGGAATCGGGAATGCCGAGCAGGTCGGTGATGACGGTGATCGGCAGCGGCGCGGCGAAGTCGGAGACCAGGTCGAACCGGCCCGCCGCGCTGGCCGCGTCCAGCAGGCCGGCCGCGGTGCGCTCCATCCGGGCGGTGTAGCGCGCGACCGCCTTGGGGGTGAACGCGGGCATCGCGAGCCGCCGCAGCCGGGTGTGGTCCGGCGGGTTCATGCCGAGGAAGGACATGCCGGGCCGGTCCTCGGCGGGGCTCTTGCCGAAGCGCCGGTCGCGGAGCACCATGTCGCAGCCGCGGTAGCTGGTGCAGGCCCAGTTGCCCGGGCGGGTCCAGATCAGCGGCCCCGCCGCGCGGAGCCGGTCGTAGACCGCGTAGGGATTCTCCCGGCCCGGCCGCAGCTTGAGCAGCGACATCGGGTCGCGCCCCAGGTATCCGGCCGCGGCGATGCGGGCCCGCTCGCGGTAGAGCCCGGACGCGAACCTGGCCGCCAGGCTCAGCTGCCTCAGCTGCCTCGAACGGCGCGGCGCGGGCGTTCCGGGTGCGGGTGTTCCGGGCGCGGCCGCCGGCGGAATTGCGCTCACGGTACAACTGTGCGCTTACCGGGCCCGGTGCGTCCACCGGCGGACATAACCGGGCATCGCCGCCGCCTGAGAGCGCGCGATATGGTGACCCCGAGCGGAGCCGGTGAGCCGAGGAGGTACCCGTGTCGGTGCGTGACGATGCAGCGAAGCTGGCGGATGACATTGCCGAGCTGCGGCATGCGATCCACCGGGAGCCCGAGATCGGCCTGGACCTGCCCAAGACGCAGGCCAAGGTGCTGGACGCGCTGGCCGGGCTGCCGCTCGAGATCAGCACGGGCCAGGCGCTCAGCTCGGTGACCGCGGTGCTGCGCGGTGGCCGTCCCGGCCCGGTGGTGCTACTGCGCGGCGATATGGACGCCCTGCCGGTCACCGAGGAGACCGGGCTGCCGTTCGCCTCGGCTATCGACGGCACCATGCACGCCTGCGGCCACGACCTGCACACGGCCATGCTGGCGGGCGCGGCCAGGCTGCTGTCGGCCCGGCAGGCCGAGCTGCCCGGCACCGTGATCTTCATGTTCCAGCCGGGCGAGGAGGGCCACGCCGGCGCCCGGTACATGATCAACGAGGGCGTGCTCGACGCGGCCGGCGAGCGTCCGGTCGCGGCCTACGGCCTGCACGTATCGTCCAACAAGCTGCCGGGCGGGATGTTCTCCACCCGGCCGGGGCCGATGCTGGCCGCCGCCGACCAGATCACGGTCACCGTGCACGGCCGCGGCGGGCACGCCTCGCAGCCGCACCGGGCGGCCGACCCGATCCCGGTCGCGTGCGAGATGGTGATCGCCCTGCAGACGCTGGTGACCAGGAAGTTCGACGTGTTCGACCCGGTCGTCATCACGGTCGGCAGCTTCCACGCGGGCACCACCGACAACGTCATCCCCGACCACGCCAAGTTCCTGGCCACCGCCCGCTCCTACAGCCCCGCTTCCCGGGCCGCGCTGGCCGAGCTGGTGCCCGGCCTGATCAACGACATCGCCAGCGCGCACGGGCTGACCGCGGACGCCGAGTACGCGACCGAGTACCCGGTCACCGTCAACGACGCGGCCGAGGCGGAGTTCGCGCTGCAGGTGGCGGCCGACGCGTTCGGCGAGGACCGGAGCCTGCGAGCGCAGTTCCCCATCACCGGCGCGGAGGACTTCTCCTTCGTCCTGGAGGAAGTACCCGGCGCGTTCGTCTTCCTGGGCGCCTGCCCGCCGGACCGCGACCCGGAGAGCGCCCCCACCAACCACTCGGCCATCGCCGTCTTCGACGACGCCGTCCTGCCCGAAGGCACCGCCCTCTACGCCGAGCTGGCCCTGCGCCGCCTCGCCCAGGGCTGACCGCCTGGCATAGATCCAGAGTTGACCGCCTGACGGCGGTTCGCCCGGGGGCTGCCGAAGCGTCACGTGACGTCCACTCGCCACGCCACCCGGCGCGATTCCCATGATCATGAAATTCGATCGCAGGGAAGCTGGGGGCGGGCGGCGAAGGGGGAGGGAGGAGCGAGAGGCGGGAAGCGGGAGGAACGGGAAGCGGGAAGCGGGAGGAACGGGAATTGGGGGTTCGGGCAGAATCGGAGGGTGAATGCTGGGGCAGGGGTTTCCGGGGCGGGCGTTTCGGGGGCGGGCGTTTCCGGGACGGGGGTTTCAGCCCGGGAGGCTGAAGTGCTGGCCGCGCTCGGGGAGCACCTGACCAATGCGGAGATCGCGGCCCGGCTGTTCATCTCGGTGCGGACGGTGGAGAGCCACGTGTCCTCGCTGCTGCGCAAGCTCCAGCTGAGCGATCGCCGGGCGCTGGCGGCGGCGTCGGCGAACCTGCGTCCGGCGGCACCGCGTGAGCCGGGGGCGGCGCCGGGTCTGGGCGGGGCGCCGGGTCTCGGGGCACTGGATCCGGAGGCGCGGGGGCTGGCGGTGCCGGGTTCCGGGGGGCGGGCTGGGGTGGCGCTGCTGCCGATGCCGCTGACTTCGTTTGTGGGGCGGGCGGCGGAGCGGGTGGCGCTGGCGGCGGCGCTCGGGGAGCATCGGCTGGTGACGGCGGTGGGGCCGGGCGGGGTGGGCAAGACGCGGCTGGCGCTCAGCGTGGTCGGCGACGTGGCCGGACGGTACGCCGACGGCGCCTGGTACGTGGATCTGGTGCCGGTGACCGACCCGGCCATGGTGGCGCCGGCGATCGCGACCGCGCTCGGGCTCGGGGAGCGTCAGGGGCTCTCCAGTGAGGACAGCGTGCTGGGCTGGCTGGCGTCGCGGGAGACGCTGCTGGTGCTGGATAACTGCGAGCACCTGCTGAACGAGATGCCGGTATTGCTCGAGCGGCTGCTCGCGGGCAGCCCGCGGCTTTCGGTGCTGCTCACCAGCCGGGCCCGGCTGCTGGTGCCGTTCGAGTGGGTGTTCCTGGTGCCCGGGCTTTCCGTCGCGGGAGACGGCGGACCCGGCGACGCGGTGGAGCTGTTCGCGGTGCGGGCGGCGGCGGCCGGGAGCCCGCTGGCGCCGGGTGATATGGACCGGGCGGCGGCTGTCTGCCGGGGGCTCGACGGCATGGCGCTGGCCATCGAGCTCACCGCCGCGCGCTTCCCGTCCCTCGGCCTGGACGGGATCGAGGCGGGTCTGGCCGACCGGATGAACCTGCTGGCTGGCGGCCGCCGGGCGGACGACAGGCATCGCTCGCTGCGATCCGCGCTCGACTGGAGTTACGCCCTGCTCGACCCGGGCGACCAGGCGGTGCTGAGCTGGGTCTCGGTGTTCGCGGCCCCGTTCACCGCGGCCGCGGCGGAAGCGGTCTGCACCGGCTGGATGGCAGCAGACGACGGGCTGACGGCCGGCGGCGGCATCGGGGCGGCGCTGGCCCGGCTCGCTGACCAGAGCCTCCTGGTGGCCGTGGCGGACGGGACGGAGACGCGTTACCGTGCGCTGGAGACGGTCCGGCAGTACGGCGCCGCCCGGCTGGCCGCCGGTGACGAGGCGGACGTGGCGGGCGCCCGCCACCTGGGCTGGTGCCTGGACGCCGCGGCCGCCCTCGGACTGCCCGCGGGCAACGGCCCGGCCTGGCGGTCGGCGTTCGATCAGCTGGCCGACGAGCTACGCGCCGCGCTGCGCTGGGCCGCGGCCCACGGCCGGCCGGAGGCGACCGGGCTGGCGAGCACCCTGGCCGGGCTGGCCTTCGCCCGCGGCCTGCCCGGCGAGTCGCAGCGGCGGTACGAGCAGGCCGCGGAGCTCGCGGCGGACGCCGGGCAGGCGGCCACCGCGTTGCGCTGGGCGGCGGGCGCGGCCAAGTCCCGGCACTTCGGGGACGACGCGTTCCGGCTGCACCAGGCGGCGGCCGACGCCGCCGTCCGCGCGGGCGACCGGGCCGGCGCGGCCGCGGACCTGGCCGAGGCGGCCGAGATGATCGGCCGGGCGGCAGGCCTGATGGCCACGGCTCCGGTCGCCGGTCAGGCGAAGGCCCTGCTGGCCCGTGGATGGACGCTGGCGCAGGCGGACCGGAACGTGGCGGCGGAAGCCCGGCTGCTGGCCGCGGAGGCGTGCGACCGCGACCAGACCGATCCGGTCGCCGCCGAGCTCGCCGACCGGGCCATCGCGCTGGCCCGCCGGACCGGGAATCCGCTCATCGAGAGCGCGGCGCTGGACCAGCTCACCGCCCTGCAGCTGGCCCGGGGCGAGCTGCGGGCGGCGCTGGCCAGCGCGCTGCGGCGGACCGTGATCCTGGGCCCGCTGCCGATGACGGCCCGGTCCGGGCTCGAGCACGCCGACGCCCTCTACATGGCCACCGAGTGCGCCATCGCGGCCGGTGACCTGAGGACCGCGCGCGAGCTGGCCGAGCGGATCCAGGAGCTGCCGTTCCACCGTGAGGAAGGCCACCTGGCCACCGGGCGGCTGATCGTCGTCACCGCCCTGACCGGAGACTGGGACGAGACGATCGCGCTGGCCGGGCAGTTCCGCGAGGGCTGGGAGCAGGCCGGCCAGCCGCGGGCCGGGAACCTCAGCCGGGGCGCGTACGCCGCGGCCACGGTCCACGGCCTGCGCGGCGACGACGAGGCCCGGGCGGCCTGGCTCGGCATCGTGGATGCCCTGGCGACGCCGGGCCGGCCGCTGGCCGCGATGGCCTTCAGCCAGTTCTTCGACGCCCTCTTGCTGCTGCACCGGGGTCAGGGGGAAGCGGCCCGGGCGCGGCTCAGTACGCCGCCGGAGCACTTTCGCACCTGGGCCGGCGGGATGTGGCGGCCGTGGTACGCGGCGCTGTGGGCCGAGGCGGCAGTCGTCACCGCGCACCCGGAGGCCACCGCGCGGATCCGCCGCGCCCGCCTGCTCACGCAGGACAACCCGGTCACCGCGGCCATTGTGGCCCGCGCCGGGGCGCTGACCGGGCAGGACGCCGGGACACTGACCGAAGAGGGAGACGGAGCGCTGGCCGACGAGGCCGCCGGGCTGATCCCGGCGGCCGCCGCGCTGGAGGCCGCCGGGTGCCGGTATGAGTGGGCCCGGACGCTCGTCGCCATCGGCGGGACCGAACGGGCCCGGGGCGAGGCCGCCCTGGCCGCGATGGGCGCGACCGCTATGGCCTGGCCTCCAGGATGAGATTGAACGGGGTCTGGGTGGCGAGGCGCACCCGGCTGAAGCCGGCCTCGTGCAGCACCTCGCTCAGCCGGCGCTGGCCGGCCTGCGCGCCGAGGCCCAGGCCCACTTCCTGGTCCAGTGACCCCGGGGTGCAGATCACGGTGGACAGGCCGTAGTAGACCCGGCCGACCGGGTTCAGGTTGTCGGTGAGGCTGTCGCCGGCCATCGGCTCGACCAGCATCAGCGTGCCGTCCGGGGCCAGCGCCTGGCGGATGCGGCGGGCCGCCCCGACCGGGTCGCCCATGTCGTGCAGGCAGTCGAACATGCACACCAGGTCGTAGCCGACACCGGGCAGGTCCTTGGCTGACGCCAGCTCGAACCTGGCCCGCTGGGCCACGCCCGCCTCGGCCGCCGCCTTGCGCGCGTCGGCGACCGAGGCCTCGTGGTTGTCGACGCCGAGGAAGGTGGACCGGCCGAAGGCCTGCGCCATGATGATGGTGGAGGCCCCGAGCCCGCACCCGACGTCGGCCACACTGGCCCCCGCCTGCAGCTTGTCCGCCACCCCGTCAAGGGCGGGCAGCCACTCGTTCACCAGGTTGGCGGCGTACCCGGGCCGGAAGAACCGCTGCACCCCGGAGAACAGCCGGCCGTCGTGCTCGTGCCAGCCGACCCCCGCGCCGGTGCGGAACGCGTCCGCGAACCGGTCGTGGTCGGCGTAGCAGGACGCGATGGCCTCGAAGGCACCGGCCAGGAACACCGGGCTGTCCTCGTTGGCGAGCACCATGGCCTGCTCGGCGGGCAATTCGAAGGCGCCGGTGCTCGCGGTGTAGACGACGTAGCCGCCGGCCGCCTGGTTGCCGAGCCACTCCCGGACGTAGCGCTCAGCGGTACCGGTGCGCGCCGCCAGCTCGGCCGGCGTCATCGGCCCGGCGTCCGCCATCGCCTTGTACAGGCCGAGCCGGTCGCCTAGGTGCAGCAGCAGGCCCGAGATGGCCGCGCCCATGTCGGTGACCGCCTGGCCGACGAAGGCCTCGAGCTTGGCCCCGTCGAACTGGTTCGCTTGCGTCGTACTCACGTCTTGTCTCCCGTCTTCACCGGCCGGCCCCTGACGGACCCGCCTAGTGAAGCCTGCGGGCGGGCCCGTGCGCAGGGCATCCGTGGTCAGCACGGAACCGGCCGGATCCGTGGCCGCCACCGATGCCCTGGCGGGGGCCCGCGCCGCAGATTAGAGGAGGTAACCAGCTATGGAGGCAAGGCACCATGATGATCCACCCAGATTTCCAGGTCGCGGCGGCCCGCGAGCGGGCCGCGATGCTGACGGCCACGGCGGCGTCCCGCCGCCAGGCCCGGGAGCGGCGGCAGGCTCGGCGGCAGGAACTCGCCGCCATGACTCCGGGAGTAGCCGGCCAGGTCGTGCTGCGCGATGGCTCGGCGGTGCTGATCCGGCCGGTCAGCAGCACCGATGCGGCGCTGCTGACCGACGGCTTCGCCCGGCTGAGCGAGCGGTCCCGGCGGCTGCGCTTCCTGGGCCGCAAGAACACGCTGACAGCGGCCGACCTGCGGTACTACACCGACATTGACCACCACGACCACGAGGCGCTCGGCGCCGTCGACCACGTCCGCGGGGGCGGCGTGGGCATCGCCCGCTACGTCAGGGACCGCGAGGACCCGGGTTCGGCCGAGATCGCCGTCACGATCGTGGACGACTGGCAGGGCCGCGGCCTGGGTACCGAGTTGCTGGCCCGGCTGTCCGACCGCGCCTGCCAGGAGGGCATCGGCCGGTTCACCGCGCTGGTCGCGGCCGACAACGCGGCCGTGGCCGGGCTGCTGCGGAACTCCGGGGCCGGGCTGGTCCGCCGCGGGCCCGGCACCGTCGAGTACGAGATCGACCTGACCTGCGCGAGAGTCCGAGCCGACGAAGAGTCCGCCTAGTCAATTGTATGGTGATGTACGTTGACGTACAATTCAGGTATGGCAATGATGACGGTCAGCGAGGCGCGGGCGGCCCTGCCGGAGGTGCTCGACCGGGTCGCCGGGGGCGAGGAGGTCACGATCACCCGTCATGGCCGTCCCGTCGCCGTAGTGATACGCCCGGACATCCTGTGGGCCCGGCGGGCCGACGGGGCGCTCGAGGACGCGGACCGGATCCACGAACTGCTCACCGCGGCAGCCGCCGCGCCGCTGCCCGCGGAGGCGGTGGAAGCGGGGGGAACGGGGGGAACGGGGCTGACGGCAGGACGTGCTGAGGCCCTGATCGCCGCGATCAGGGCCGGACGCGACGCGCGGTGAAAGACGCCTTCGACGCCGACGCGCTCATCTACGCCGCCGTGCCGGGGCATCCGCTGGGCCGACGGGTCCTGGCCCTGTTCCGGTCGGCGGCCACGGGGACGGCGGCGGGTACCGGCTCGGTGCTGCTGCTGCCCGAGGTACTCGGCCAGCCGCTGCGCGACGGGAGCACCAGCGAGGTCCTGGCCCTGGCCGGACTACTGGCCCGGCTGGATCTGCGCCCGGTGGACCGGGCCACCGCCGAACTCGCGACCGCGCTGTCCAGCCGGTACCGGCTGCGCGCGGCGGACGCGACCCACCTGGCCACCGCCGTGGCTATGGGCGCGGAGCGCTTTATTACGAACAACCAGCGGGACTTCGGCCCGGACATCAAGGAGATCGACGTCACCTACCCCGGCGCACTCCCCGACCCGGCCCCCTGACAGCGGGGAGTCTGGGGGCCGGGTCGGGGTGAGCCAGGCTCAGAGGCTGGCGACGTCGGCTTGCTTGGCGCGGACGGCCTCGGCGGCGGCGCGCAGGCCGGCCAGCTCAGCCTCGGTCAGGTCGCGCTCGACGACCCGGCGGACGCCGGTCGCGCCGATCTCGGCCTCGACGCCCAGGTAGACGCCGGAGATGCCGTACTCGCCGTCCACCCAGGCGCAGACCGGCATGACCGCGCCGGAGTCCTCGGCGACCGCGCGGGCCATCCGGGCCGCGGCGGCCGAGGGGGCGTAGTAGGCCGAGCCGGTCTTGAGCAGCCCGACGATCTCGCCGCCGCCGTTCCTGGTCCGGTTGACCAGCGCCTCGATCTCGTCCGCGGGCAGCAGATCCGACAGCGGCTTGCCGTTGACCGTGCAGGCCGAGGGGACCGGGACCATCGTGTCGCCGTGCGAGCCGAGGGTCAGCGTGCGCACCGAGCCGACCGGGACGGCCAGCTTCTCGGCCACGAAGTAGCTGAACCGGGCGGTGTCGAGCATGCCCGCCTGGCCCATCACCCGGGCCGACGGGAAGCCGGACGCCTTCGCGGCCAGCGCGGTCATCTCGTCCAGCGGGTTGGACACCACGATCAGCACCGCGTCCGGCGCGTACTTGGTGACGTTCTCGACCACGTTCCTGACGATCTTGGCGTTGGTCTCGATCAGGTCCATCCGGTTCATGCCGGGCTTGCGCGGCAGGCCCGCGGTGATCACCACGATGTCCGAGCCGCCGATGGCCTCGTAGCCCTCGCCCGCCGGGCCGGTGCTCTGGCCGGTGACCTTGGTCTCGAACCCCTCGACCGGACGTGACTGGTTCATGTCCAGGGCCAGCCCTTCCGGCTTGCCCTCGATGATGTCGGTGAGCACGACCTCTTCGAAGATGTCGTACTCAGCCAGCCGCTGCGCGGTGGTGGAGCCGTAGAACCCGGCCCCGACGACGGTTACCTTGCCCTTGCGAGACATAACAGGGAGAACTCCTTCGTCCGTAATTTCGCGCCGTCTATTTACCTAGGAACCCATCGCCTTGCGCAGGTTCTCATCCAGCGCGGCCAGGAAGTCCTGGGTGTTCAGGAACGGCTGGTCCTTGCCGACGAGCAGGGCCAGGTCCTTGGTCATCTGGCCGCCCTCGATCGTCTGCACGCAGACGTCCTCGAGGGTCTGGGCGAACCGGGAGACCTCGGGGGTGCCGTCGAGGGTGCCGCGGTGGGCCAGGCCCCGGGTCCAGGCGTAGATCGACGCGACCGGGTTGGTGGAGGTGGCCTGGCCCTGCTGGTGCTGGCGGTAGTGCCTGGTCACGGTGCCGTGGGCGGCTTCGGCCTCCACGGTGCGGCCGTCCGGGGTCATCAGCACGCTGGTCATCAGGCCGAGCGAGCCGAAGCCCTGGGCCACCACGTCTGACTGCACGTCGCCGTCGTAGTTCTTGCAGGCCCAGACGATACCGCCCTCCCACTTGAGGACCTGGGCGACCATGTCGTCAATCAGCCGGTGCTCGTAGGTGATGCCGGCCGCCTCGAACTCCGCCTTGAACTCGGACTCGAAGACCTCCGCGAAGATGTCCTTGAACCGGCCGTCGTAGGCCTTGAGGATCGTGTTCTTCGTCGACAGGTAGAGCGGCAGCTCGCGGTTCAGCGCGTAGCGCATGGTGGCGCGGGCGAAGTCGCGGATCGAGGCGTCGTAGTTGTACATCGCCATCGCGACGCCGCCGCCGGTGAACGTGGCCACTTCCATCTCGATGGGCTGCCCCTCCTGGCCAGCAGCGTCGTTGCCCTCGGGGACGTAGGTAATCGTCACCGTGCCCGGGCCCGGTACCACGAAGTCACTGGCCTTGTACTGGTCCGCGTGCGCGTGGCGGCCGATGATGATCGGCTTGGTCCAGCTCGGCACCAGCCGGGGGATGTTGGAGATCACGATCGGCTCGCGGAAGATGACGCCGCCCAGGATGTTGCGGATGGTGCCGTTCGGGCTCCGCCACATCTTCTTCAGGCCGAACTCGGTGACCCGCGCCTCGTCCGGCGTGATCGTGGCGCACTTCACGCCGACGCCGTGCCGCTGGATGGCGTGCGCCGCGTCGATCGTGACCTGGTCGTCGGTGGCGTCCCGGTGCTCTACGCCCAGGTCGTAGTACTCGAGCTCGACGTCGAGGTAGGGCAGGATCAGCTGGTCCTTGATGTACTGCCAGATGATGCGGGTCATCTCGTCGCCGTCGAGTTCGACGACGGGGTTGGCCACCTTGATCTTAGCCATGGTGTTTTCGTGATCCCTTCATGGAAGTGCTGCTTATGGCAGCGACAGCGCGACTGCGAGCACCGCGGCGCCGAACACCGCGAAGGCCAGCACGTCGGAAGTTTTTCGGCGGGACGCCAGCACGCCGGCGAAGCGGTTCGGCAGGACGAGGCGGGCCAGCGCCGCGGCCAGCAGGGTCGCGCCCAGCACGGCGGTGCCACGGGTCGCGTAGGCCGAGCCGCGCGAGACGATGAACATCCCGACGGCGGCGCCCGCCAGCACGATCAGGTAGGGCACCCAGGCCAGGCCGCCGGTCTCGACGGGCTCGTCACGGTCCCGGCCCTGGACACCCCGGCCCTGGACCGCCTTGCCCCGGACGGGACGAGGGCCGGTCGCCCTGTGACTGCCCGAGCCAGCGTTCGCCGGCCTACTCGCCATCCATCTGCCTCCCGGCTTCCGACGGAAGTTTACCGGCGTCACGCTCGGCCGATGCCACGGGCCGGTCCTACGGGGCGGCTGAGGAACAGATGATGCGTCTCAGGATCAGACGGTGCTCTCCCGGCCGGAGCCGTGACACGGCGGGTAACCCAGTGGTAAGACTTTAGTCACGACTCCGACAGAGAGGGGAACCCGCGGTGGACACACCGTTCCTCCGCATTGAGGAAACCGGCGATGTTTTCCCGCTGCGCGACGATGTGACGACCGTCGGGCGCGGCCAGGGCGTCGACATCCGCCTGGAAGACTCCAGCGTCTCCCGGCTGCACGCCGAGCTCGTCCGCCGCGGACCGTACGTCTACGTCGTCGACCTCGGTTTATCACGCAACGGGACCCGGGTTAACGGGCGCCCGGTAGCCCGCCGGGTACTGGAAGACGGGGACGTGCTGAGTTTCGGCGCGGCCCGCGGCCGGATCGGCGGCGTCCCGCAAGAGGAGATCACGGCCGAGGCCGAGCTGCGCCGTTCGGCCGTACCCGAGCTGACCCGGCGCGAGCTGGACGTGCTGACCTCGCTGTGCCGGCCCGCGCTGTCCGACGAGGCCTTCGCCACCCCCGCCACCGCCCACGAGATCGCCTCCGACCTGGTGGTGACCGAGGCGGCGGTCAAGCAGCACCTGCTGCGGCTCTACCAGAAGTTCCGGATCCCGGAGGGGACCAACCGGCGCACCCGGCTGGCCAACGAGGTCGTCGCGCTCGGCCTGGTCAAGCCGATGCCGCCGGGCGACGTGGGCGAGCAGCCGTTACAGCCGTATGTTCCGCAGCAGCCAGTGCGAGGCCGACGTGATGAGGCTGTGCAGGCCGGGTAGCTGCCAGGGCAGGTGCGGGTCGGCGGCGGGCCAGTAGTACGGGGTCTGCGACGAGGCGAACAGGACGGCGGCGGCCGCGACGCCCCATACGGCGATCGCGATCACCGCCGCCGACGCCGGGGTCCGTGCCACCGCGCCGGCCATCCGGTTCAGCTGCCGCCGCGGGCGGCCCGAGCCGGGTCCCAGGCCGTACCAGGCCACCACGGCGGCGGCCGCGTAGGCTCCGGCCCGGGGCATGTTCATGCTGTGCGTGAACACCACGGCCAGGCCGTAGGCGGCCGTGCCGACCAAGAGCGCGAGCGGGGCCATGAAGATCTCGGTGAGCAGCGCCCGGGCCACGGTGAGCGGTGCCGTGACCAGCACCACCACCAGGTCACTGGCCCGCGGGCCGTACACCGAGCGGCGCACCGCGAGCTTGCTCTGGGCCCGGTCGGCCGCCCGCAGCAAGGTGATCACCGCCAGCGAGGCGACCAGCCCGGCGACCGGCAGCATCACGGTCAGCGCGATCGCGGCGACCATGAAGGCGAGCCCGACCGCGGTGTTCGGCCGGGACGGCGGGCGCGGGGCTTTCTGGTCCGGCTGATCGCCCCGGTCGCGCGGGCCGGGAACGGCCGGCTTGGGGCCCGCGGGGCCCCACGATCCTGGCTGGGCCGGGCGGGGCGGCGGGGTGTAGTCGACGGGCGGCAGCAGGTCGGCGACGTCCCGGGCGGCCTGCCGGGGGGCCGGCGGCGGCGCCGCCGGTCCGGCCAGCCCCGGTCCGGCCAGCCCAGCTCCGGGCAGCCCAGCTCCGGCCAGCGCGGCTCCGGCGCCCGCTCCGGCCAGGCCGGGGCCGGCCAGTCCCGGTCCAGCCAGCGCGGCGGACGGCGTGAACGTGGGCGGCCGGCCCAGCGGCTCGGGCAGCGGCGATCCCGGCGGCGATCCCGCGTAGGTGCCGGTCGGGGCGTAGGCCGCGGGCGGCCCGGCGGCCGCCATGTCGAGCGTGCTGACCTGGGCGCTGAGCCAGGTGGCGGACGGCCGGTGGGACGGATCCCGGGCCAGGGCGGCGGAGATCAGCGGGACGAGCGGGGCGGGGACCCCGGTCAGGTCGGCGCGGCCGGAGATGATCCGGTAGAAGATCGTCTCGTAGGAGCCGCCGCCGAACGGCAGGCGGCCGGTGGCCGCGAACGTCATCGTCGAGCCCCAGGAGTGAATGTCCGAGGCGGGACTGCTCGGCTCGCCCTCGATCACCTCCGGCGCCAGGTACCCCGGCGTGCCCATGACCAGGCCGGTCTGGGTCAGCCGGGTGGCGTCGCCGGCCTGCGCGATGCCGAAGTCGATCACGATGGGCCGGTCGTCGGTGAGCATCACGTTGCCGGGCTTCAGGTCGCGGTGGACCACGCCCGCCGCGTGGATCGCGGCCAGCGCCTCGGCGATCCCGGTGGCCAGCCGGCGCAGCCCCAGGCCGGACAGCGGTCCGCGGCTGCGCACCATCTCGTCCAGGGTGGGCCCGGACACGTACCGGGTCACGATGTAGGGATACTCGCCGGTGACGTCGGCGTCGAGGACCTCGGCGACGTACGGGCTGCGGACCCGGCGCATGGTCTCCACCTCGCGGGCCAGCCGCCGGCGCGCGTTGGGGCCCTCGGCCCCGGTCGGGTGCAGCACCTTGACCGCCACCGGGCGGCCGTCCTGATCATGGGCGAGGTGAACTACCCCCATGCCGCCTTCCCCGAGGCGGTCCTGAAGGCGATACGGGCCGAGAGTCCTCGGCAGGTGTCCCGTCGCA
>JAICWX010000380.1 GCA_025934635.1 Streptosporangiaceae bacterium
CCAGCTCGCTCGAATGGGCCACGTCCTGCCCGCCGCCGCGGCATAACTTCTACCGGATCCCGCGGATCCGGTCGGAGCGGCCCGCCTTCGAGGCGCACTACCCGCACATCAAGTGGGGCTGGGAGTCACGCGGCATCGAGCAGACCATCCCCTCGCTCCGGGATGCGGTCAGCAACGGCCAGCCCAAGCCGGAGTTACGCCTGTCCGATCCGTGCGTACCGTACTCCTCCGGTCAGGCGGGCTGGCCGGTGGCTGATCAGGATCCGGCCAGTTCGCGGAGCCGGGGGAGGAGGATCAGGTAGCCTCCGTCTTCGGCCTTGTGCAGCGCCTGCGTGGCGGCGGCCCGGCAGGCCTGGTCCTCGCCGCGGGCGGCAAGCAGTTCGGCGTGCGCCCAGCGGGCCTCGTAACCGGTGAGCGGCGGGCCGGCGGCCAGGGCGGCGCGGACGTGCGGCGCGGCCTCCAGCGGGCGTCCTTGCCGGGCCAGGCAGGCTCCCAGCCGGGCCGATGCCCAGGCCGCGAAGAACGGGTTCCCTTCCGCGGCGGTTAGCGAGTCCCGGAACGCCTCCTCCGCCCGGGCCGGCTTTCCCGCTGTTTCCCAGGCGATGCCCAGGCCGCGCAGCGCGGCGGCGGTACACGCCGCGTGCCGGATACCGGTGGCGATAGCCAACGCCTGCTCCGCAGATTCGGCCGCCTCGCCGGCCTGTCCGGCGAACGCGAGCACCTCGCTGCGCCGCCACAGGCATTCGCTCCGCACGGCCGGGTAGCGGGCCGCTTCCGCCCAGGCGAGGGTGGCCTCGATCTCGGCCAGGCCGGCCTGCGGCTCGCCCAGGAACGCCAGGACATGGCCGCGGGTGGCGCGCGGGCTCCACAGCCAGAGCACCTCGGCCGGCATGACCGGCAGGCCGGCCAGGTCGGCGAGCCGGGCGGCGGCTTCCCGCAGCTGCCCGGCCAGGTAGCCGATCATGGACTGCCAGTACAGCACCCGTGCCTGGCCGCGGACCTCGCCGGCCTGCTCAAGCAACTGGCGGGCGCGCCGGAAGCGGCGTCCGGCCCGGGCCAGGTTCCCGGCCGGAAGGTCGATGACCGCGCCGGCCGCCAGCGCCTGGCCCAGCGGCCCCGGCTGATCCTGGGCCTCGGCGATCGCCAGCTCCACCAGTTCCTCACCGCGAGCCACGCTGGCTGATCCGGCTTCCAGGATGGCCAGCTCGGCCAGGATCCGGGAGCGGCCTGCCGGGGCGGCGGAGTTCGCCAGCGCCGCCTCCAGGTCGGCACCGGCTCCGGCGAGCAAGCCGCGGCGGACGCGCGCCTCGGCCCGGGCCTGCAGCAGCAGCGCCCGGGCCATCGGCGGCGGGTCCAGGCCCAGTCCGGTCCCGGCCAGCCGGATCGCCTCGTCGCACGAGCGCCACTCGAGCCGGAGCGCCGCCGCGGCCGCGTAGGCGGCCGCGGCGCCGGCCCGGTCACCTCCGGCGGCCAGGTGCGCGGCGATCTCAGCGGCGTCGGCGTTACCGTGCTCCAGCGCCTGGGCGAGCAGCAGATGCGCGCGTGCCGTCCAGGCCGGGCCGAGCGTACCCGTCACCTCATGGCCGGCCGGCTGGTGGGTGCGGTCCCAGCCGTGCGGTCCGGGCTGCGCCAGCCCGGCACGGGCCAGCCCGTCCAGACCGTCCAGAACCTCGCGGAGGGCCCGCCCGCTGGCCTGGGCCAGCAGCGTGGGCGGGGCGGGTCGGCCGAGCAGCGCCAGCAGGGCCAGCAGTTCCCACCCGGGGACGGGCAGCCCGGCCGGCCGGGAACCGCAGTCTCCGGGGGCCGAGAGGATCGCCGCGCGCTCTTCCCCGCGGCCGGTGAACGGCACGGGTTCAGCCGGACGCGTGGTCGTGACCTCCGGCTGGCCGGGTGCGGACGGCGGCGGCTGCCCGTGCAGGATGCGCTGGCGCAGCTCCAGCGCCTCGGGGGAGGGGCCCAGCCCGGCCTCGCGGGCCAGCCTGTCGCCGAATGCGCCGAACGCCGTCAGCGCCCCCGCCAGGTCACCGCCCGCGGCCAGCGCCCGCACGGCCAGCATCGCCGGGGTTTCCCGCAGCGGCTCCCGGGCGGTCGCCTGCTCGGCCCAGGTGAGGGCGCTGGCCGGGTCGCCGCAGGCCAGCGCCGCCGCCGCGGCGCTTTCGAGGGTTTCCAGGAACTCCAGGGACAGCAGACGCCGGTCCTGTTGGGCCCATTCCGCGTAAGTGTCTTCGGCGAGCGGTTCGCCGTGCCACAGCTCCAGCGCGTCGCGGTAGCAGGCGAGCGCCTCCTCCGGGCGGTCCGCGAGCCGGCCGCGGCCCTCCCCGGCCGCGGCGAGAAACGCTTCGGTATCCATCCAGCACTCGCGGCCCGCGGTCAGGCTGTAGCCGCCGGGGCCGGTGCGGATCAGCGCCGGGTTACCCAGAGCGCGCCGGATCCGGCTCACAAGCACCTCGATGTTGCCCCCGGTGTCGGCCGGGGGCCGCCGGGGCCACAGGGCCTCCGCGATCACGTCCTTGGGGATCAGCACTCCCCGCCGCAGTGCCAGCAGCCGCAGCAGCTGCCGCGGCAGGCGGCCGCCGAACGCGCGCAGCGGGATCTCTTCCGAGCCCCGCAGCACCGTGAACCGGCCCAGCAGCCGGATCTCGATGACGGCTGCCGCGGCGGGCAACCCGGTCGCATCGGCAGCTTCCCGTAGTCCGCCACCGCTGGCGGCCGGCTCCGGCAGCAGGGGTACTCCGGGCGCGGTCACTGCCGGGGACCTATCTCGCCACCACGAGGCCAAGGCTCACCTCTGCTCACGATGTCAGCGTATCACCCATCCCGCTAGTTTTAATCATCCGACTGATGAAGGACAAGCCCGGAGCGGTGTGCTGGCATCACGCCACGGATCCTGGATGCGCAGGCAATCCGCGACCTCGCCGGCGCAGGCTCACCGGTATGAGATCCGCAGCCATCGGCTGCGGCGTCCCGGCGCGCAGGCTGGTACTGCCGCCGCGAGCTCGCGCCGGAGATCCATCGGGCATTCGACGCGTTCGGCAGGCAGGTGTTCGCCCACGGCGCCCTGCCGGCGCCTTCGCGCACTCCGCGGTGGCCCTGCACGACGGTGGCCCTGCACGCCCTCGACGAACGGCGGTAACGCCGCTCCCCGGCAGCGGTGGACCGGGCCCGGGTGGGGCCGCTGGCGGCGGCCGTGCCGTTATAACATCTACCAGGGCGCCGTGCCCCCTGCGCTTGTCATGTAACCTTCGCTGTCCGGCCGGGGCCAGCGAGGCCCCGTTCAGGCGTCCGGTCCCGGACACGTCTACGGCCGGGCTGGCCGCGGTAAGGGCGGGAACGTCCGTCGCCGGGTGCGAGCCGTCTGCCGGGCTGGCGTCGGCGGCCGCCGACGGGGCCCGGCTGGCCGCCTGCGGGGCGTTGTCGAAGAAGCGCAGCAGTTCCACGGGGAAGGGCATGACCAGGGTGCTGTTCTTCTCGGCGGCGACCTCGGCGACGGTCTGCAGCAGCCGCAGCTGCAGTGCGGCCGGGTCGGCGGACATCACCGTGGCGGCCTGGGCGAGCCTGGTGGATGCCTGGTACTCGCCGTCGGCGGCGATGACCCGGGCGCGGCGCTCGCGCTCGGCTTCGGCCTGCCGCGACATCGACCGTTTCATCGACTCGGGCAGCGAGATGTCCTTCAGCTCGACCCGCTCCACCAGGATCCCCCACGGCTCCTCGGTGGGAGCGTCGATGACGTCCTTGAGATGGGCGTTGATATTCTCCCGCCCTGATAGCAGCTGGTCCAGGTCGTTCTGGCCGATGACCGACCGCAGCGAGGTCTGGGCGACCTGCGACACCGCGTGATGGTACTTCTGCACGTTGATGATCGCCTTGAACGGGTCGACCACCCGGTAGTACACGACCGCGTCCACCCGCACCGTGACGTTGTCCAGGGTGATCGCCTCCTGGGCGGGAACGGACACGACGATGACCTGCACGTTGACCTTGCGCAGCCGGTCCGTGAACGGGTTGACCCAGGTCAGGCCCGGTGCGCGGATACCGGGCAGCGCCCGGCCCCAGCGGAAGACGATCCCCTGCTCGTACTGGGTGATGATCTTGAAGCCGAACATCCCGGCCGTCCCATTCTCCGGCGCGGCGGGCCGGGCTAACCGGACCGTGGGCGGCGCGGGCCGGATCACCTGCGTGCCGAACACCCTCGGCCTGCTGTCATTATACTCAAACCTGTTTGTTTTTACAATTCTGATAGGTACATTGGCGATGCGATCACGTGTCACCCCCCGGACGGTGACGGCGATCACGATCGCGGCGGCCGCGAACGAAGCCCTCATCGTGGCGAACGCGGCCGGGAACCCGGCGGCGCTGATGATCCAGCCGATGACGGCTACCCACAGCGACCCGACTCCGTAGGAGATCGCGAAGAACGCCTGAACGCAGCGCGGGCGCCGTCGCCGGCCAGGCCCGAGAAAGCCGCCTGCAGCAGCGGCGATCCAGCGTAGGCGAGCACGCCGATGCAGACGCCGAGGGCGGCCAGCACGCCAAGAGAGCGCCCGGCATACCCGAAGGCCGCCACCGCGATCACGGCGGCGGCATAGATGACGGTCAGCGTCCGGACGCGGCCGAACCGGTCAGCGAGCAGGCCGCCGGCCAGCGGGCCGTCGATGCTGGCCGCCATGATCAGCGTGAACAGCCCCCGCGGCGAGCGTCGGCAGGCGCAGCCCGCTGTGCAGGTAGGCGGGGATGTAAGTGCTCAGGGTACCGAGGATCCGCCCGCCGGCGGCGATCGTCCCGGCGGCGAGCACGGCGGCCACTGGCTGGCGCCGCAGCAGCTGCCGCATCCCGGCCCGGTCCCGGTTCGCTCCGGCGGCAGCGCGAGGCAGATCAGCAGGCCGCTGGTGGCAAGCGCTGCGCCCAGCGCCATCCCGCGGCCGCTATCACGGCCGACATCAGTACCGGGACCGCGACGGTGCCGAGGCTGCGGCCCGCGGTGCGCCAGCTCAGCGCTGTGGCCCGCCGCCGCGGGAACCGGTCGGCCGGACAGGTACGCTGACCCGACCTGGCGCTGTGCCGGTGCTGGCCATCCCGGTCACGTGGCCCGGACGGCCGCGGCCGGCGCCACGGCGCACTGCGGTCCGGCGTGAGCAAGGATCACCATGCGGGTATTTCATATCAGATATGTTCGTAAAAACCGGACTCGTGACCGGCTGCGGACGGGAGCACGCTATCGTACCCGGCGGGCGGCGAGCTGGCGCAGCATGTACGGCAGGATGCCGCCGTGCCGGTAGTAGGCGGCCTCGGCCGGGGTGTCGATCCGGACGGTCGCGGTGAACTCCCGGGTCCCGCCGGGACCCGCGAATTCGATGGTGACGGTGCGCGGCACCTCCCCGGCCCCGGCCAGGCCGCGAACCGCGTAGATCTCCTCTCCGGTCAGGCCCAGCGAGCCGGCGTCCTGCCCCGGGGCGAACTGCAGCGGCAGCACGCCCATGCCGATCAGGTTGGACCGGTGGATCCGCTCGAACGAGGCGGCGAGGACGGCCCGGACGCCGAGCAGGGCGGTGCCCTTCGCCGCCCAGTCCCGGGACGACCCGGAGCCGTACTCTTTCCCGGCGATCACCAGCAGCGGTACCCCGTCGGCGGCGTACCGCTGGGCCGCGTCGAAGATCGTCATCGACTCCCCGCCCGGCAGGTGCCGGGTGTAGCCGCCTTCGGTGCCGGGGGCGAGCCGGTTGCGCAGCCGGATGTTGGCGAAGGTGCCGCGGATCATCACCTCGTGGTTGCCGCGCCGGGAGCCGTAGGAGTTGAAGTCCCTGGGCTGCACGCCGTGCTCACGCAGGTAACCTCCGGCGGGGGAGTCGGCCTTGATGGCCCCGGCGGGGGAGATGTGGTCGGTGGTGACCGAGTCGCCGAGCAGGGCGAGCACCCGGGCGCCGTCGATGCCGGCCGGCGGAGGGGGCTCTTGGGTCAGGCCGTCGAAGAACGGCGGCCGGCGGACGTAGGTCGATGCGGGGTCCCAGGCGAACGTGTCACCGGCCGGGACCGGCAGCGACCGCCACCGCTCGTCCCCGGCGAACACCTGCGCGTATTCGCGGGTGTACATGTCCGGGCGCAGGCAGTCGGCGATGACCTCGCCGATCTCGGCCTGCGACGGCCAGATGTCGCGCAGGTAGACCGGCCGGCCGCCGACCCCGGTGCCCAGCGGCTCGGCGGTCAGGTCGGCGTCCATGGTGCCGGCCAGCGCGTAGGCGACCACCAGCGGCGGAGAGGCCAGGTAGTTCAGCTCGGTCTCGGGGTGGATGCGGCCCTCGAAGTTCCGGTTGCCTGATAGCACCGAGCAGACCGCCAGGTCGCCCTCGGCGATGGCGGCGGAGACCGCGGGGATCAGCGGGCCGGAGTTGCCGATGCAGGTGGTGCAGCCGTAGCCGACCAGACTGAAGCCGAGCTTGTCCAGCCAGCGGGTCAGCCCGGCCCGGTCGTAATAGTCCATCACGACCCGGGAGCCGGGGGCCAGCGAGGTCTTGACCCACGGCCTGGGGGCGAGCCCGCGCTCGGCGGCCTTCTTGGCCAGCAGCGCGGCGGCGATCATCACCTCCGGGTTGGAGGTGTTGGTGCAGGAGGTGATCGCGGCGATCACCACCGCGCCGTGGTCCAGTTCCGCCTCCTGGCCGCCATCCAGCTTCACCCGGACCGGCCGCCGCGGTCGCGGGCCCGCGCCGCCGGCCGCGCCGTAGCCGGCCGGCTTGTCGGCGTCCCGGTTGCCGGTGACCGCGACCGGGTCGGAGGCGGGGAAGGACTCCGCGCCGGCCGCGTCCAGCCCGCCCGGTACTGGCTGGGCGGAGACATAGCCCTGCAGCACAGCGCGGAACGCCTGCGGCGCCCGGGCCAGCGGGATCCGGTCCTGCGGGCGCTTCGGCCCGGCGATCGACGGCGACACCGCGGACAGGTCCAGGTCCAAAACCCGCGAGTAGGCGGGCGCGCGTTCCGGGTCGTGCCACAGCCCCTGCTCCCTGGCATACGCCTCCACCAGCGCCACCTGCGCCTCGGGACGGCCGGTCAGCCGCAGGTAGGCCAGGGTCACCTCATCGACCGGGAAGATCGCGCAGGTGCACCCGTACTCCGGGCTCATGTTCCCGATCGTGGCCCGGTTGGCCACCGGCACGCTGGCGACCCCCGGGCCGGAGAACTCCACGAAGGTGCCGACCACGCCGACCGAGCGGAGCAGCTCGGCGATCGTGAGCACCAGGTCGGTGGCGGTGGCGCCCTCGGGCAGCTGGCCGGACAGCCGGACCCCGATCACCTGCGGGATCAGCATGGACAGCGGCTGGCCGAGCATCGCCGCCTCGGCCTCGATGCCCCCGACCCCCCAGCCGAGCACGCCCAGGCCGTTGACCATCGGGGTGTGCGAGTCGGTGCCGACCAGGGTGTCGCAGAACGCGGTGCCGTCCTCGGCGAACACCACCCGGGCCAGGTGCTCGAGGTTGACCTGGTGGCAGATCCCGGTGCCCGGCGGCACCACCCGCAGCCCGGCGAACGCCTGCTGGCCCCAGCGCAGGAACGCGTACCGCTCGGAGTTGCGCCGGTACTCCAGGTCGATATTGCGCTCCAGCGCGTCCGGGCGGCCGAAGTAGTCGGCGATCACCGAGTGGTCGATGATCAGCTCGGCCGGGCGCAGCGG
>JAICWX010000183.1 GCA_025934635.1 Streptosporangiaceae bacterium
GACGGCCGTTGCCAGGTCCCCGCGCACGAGCTCCGCATTCCAGTCGACCCGGTCCAGGGTGCTCGACACGACGTACTTCTTAGCCGCGTCGATCGTCCGGCCGAACGGTTCCGTCCAGCCGGGCATCGCTCCGGCCGACGTCGGCTGCCGCCACGCTGCCTCCATCATCTCGTAGGTCACCCGGCCGAACAGCAGGGCATCGGCCCGGGCGAGGTTCTCGGCCGCGTGACGATGCAGGTCCTCGTCCGGGACGATCGCGCGATGATCGCAGCACCCGTCCAGTGTGACGTTGATGGAATACCTCAGGGGTCGCATGGCGCCAGCGTACCGACCGGGCTGCCGGCCGGGCTGGCGGCGAGGACGCAGGCCACGGGCGGGCTGAGGGGGAGGATCTCGGTGCGCAGCTGCGTGAAGCCGGCGCTCCGCAGCAGGTTCTCGACCTCGGCGGCGGCGCTGCGGGCCGTGCCCGCCGTGGCCCCGGGGCAGCGGGGCTGGGACGTGATGGCGATGCGGCCGCCGGGTGCGAGCCGCCGGCGGAGCTCGGTGAGCCGTTCGGCCGGCGCCGGCCAGAAGCCGAGGGAGTTGACGGCGAGGATGGCGTCGAACGGACCGTCGAGCACGGCCGGAAGCTGATCGGCCGGCGCGCTGACCAGGGTGACCCGGCCGGCCCGGATGGCGGCCGCGTTACGCCGGGACGCCTGCCGGAGCATCACGCCGGAATGGTCCGCGCCGTACACGTGACCCGCGCCCGCCCGGACCAGTTCGGCGACCGCGACGCCGGGACCGAAACCGATCTCGAGGACGCGGTCGGCCCGCTGCACGCCGAGCAGCGAGACCACCCAGCGGTTGCGCTGCCGGTTGGACGGGCGATGGGCGAACACCCAGCCGGTCACGCTCCCGGCCGCCCCCCGGGGGTGATGGCCCTGGCCGATGGCGTCGCGGTCCAGGGCGCGCACGGCGGCTATCCCGCCCCGCCCGATGGCGTATTCGACAGCGGCGGTCGCCGCCCGCCGCACCGCCCGTGACATGCTTCCGTCATGGTGAGTTCCCATGGCCGGCAGTCAACGCCTTCAAGCGTGCTTGAAGTCAACCCGCCCGGCGGCCTGCTCACCATCGGCGAACTGGCCCGCCGCACGGGCGTCAGCGCCTCGGCCCTGCGCTACTACGAGGAACTGGGCCTGCTCCCGCCGCCGGCCCGGGTCTCGGGCCAGCGCCGCTACCCCGAGTCGGCGGCCCGGCTCGTCGCCGCCATCCTGCTCTACAGCGACGCGGGTTTCACCCTGGCCGAGCAGAAGGCCCTCCTGGCCTCGCGCGGCAGCGCGTCCGGTGAATGGGGTCGGCTGGCCCGGCGCAAGCTCGCGGAACTAGACGAGCAGATCGCCACCGCGCAGGCCGCCCGCGACGCCATCAGCCACGGGCTGCGCTGCCCCCACGAGGACATCACGCACTGCCCCAACTTCAACGCCGGCATCACCGCCCGGCTGGCCGGCCAGCCCTTGTCACGATCCCACCCGCAGCTGCACGTCAGCTGAGCTGCCCCAGCAGGGTGGCCATGTCCGAGCAGATCCATTCCTCGGCGATGAGCCCGCCGGCGACCCGGTAGAACTCGTGGCTGACGTACTCGACGGTGCGGCCGGTCGGGCCGATGCCCAGGAACTCGCCGGAGTGGGTGCCGCGGAACCGCAGCCGGACGGCGACCTTGTCCTGCGCGGCGAAGATGTCCTCGATGTGCGCCTGGAGGTCGGGGAAGGCGTGCTTCATCAGCTCGAAGCCCTGCCGCCACACCTCGCGGCCGTGCTGAGGCCCGGGCAGCTCGGCCAGGTTGATGATGAAGTCCGGGGCCATGCGGGCCAGGCACTCGTCGGCGTCGCCGGCGTTGAACGCCTCGAATCCGGCCCGTACCAGCTCGACGTTCGCGGCGGGCGAGGTGGTTTGCGAGGTCATCGTCGTCTCCCGCTCCGATGGAAAGTGCATAGCATTCATTATGTATTAGTGTAACTATATGGGCCTTGACCGATGGGAGGCAGCTCTCGACCGGATCCTTGAGCTGACAGTGCTGCTCAACCGGGATATGACGGACGGCCTCGCCCGCGAGGGCCTAACCGAGTCGCGGGCGCATCTCCTCTGGCAGCTTCGGCAGCGCGGGCCGTGCACTCAGGCCACCCTGGCTTCTGACTTGCGCGTCACCCCCCGCGCCATCACCGCCCTGGTCGACGGCCTGGCGGCCAGCGGGTTCGTGACCCGCGAACCGCATCCCGCTGACCGCCGCGCGACCCTGGTCACCTTCACCGAGCGGGGACGCGCGACCGCCCAGGCCCTGCTCGACGGTCACGTCCGGCTCGCGCGGCAGCTGTTCGCCGACCTGCCCGACGACGCCTTCGACCGCTTCGACGCCGGCCTGCTCCACGTGCTCACCCAGCTCCGCGACCTCCTGGCCACCCAGGAGCCCTGGCCTGCCGGCGGATCGCCGTCCGGCCGGGTCACCTAAGCCGGCCCGGTGGCCGCGAAGCCGTCACTATGGTCGACGGCGCCCGGGCCTGGCGGGTCGAGCCGTCCCCGCCCGGCGGCTACCACGTCGAGGCGATCGCCCCCGCAGGCTCTGACCGCCGTACCGGACTCTAAGCCTCGCGGTACTTGGAGAAGTCGGGCTGGCGCTTCTCGTTGAACGCCCGGATGCCCTCTTCGGCCTCCGGTGTCGAGCCGAGCAGCTTGAGGGTGGTGTAGGCCATCGAGCCGATGGCCATGAAGTGCTCGGTGTCGGTGTTGAGCGACTGCTTGAGCACCTTCAGCGCGGTCGGCGAGAACTGCATCATCTGGTCCGCCCAGGCGCTCACCTCGGCCCGCAGGTCGGCCGCCGGGACGACCTTGTTCACCAGGCCCCAGTCCAGGGCCTCGGCCGCGGTCAGCCGGCGGAGCATGAACACAGCTCGCGGGTCCGCTTCTCGCCGATCACTCGGGCCAGGTAGCCGGAGCCCATCCCCGCGTCGAAGGAGCCGACGCGCGGGCCGTTCTGGCCGAACTGGGCGGTGTCCGCGGCGATCGTCAGGTCACACAGGACGTGCAGCACGTGACCGCCCCCGATGGCCAGGCCGTTGACGGCGGCGATCACCGGCTTGGGGTGTCGCGGATGACGCGGTGCAGCGCGTCCACCTCGAACAGCCCGCTCTGCGACGGGCCGTAGTCGCCGGTCTCCATCCGCTGCTTCTGGTCGCCGCCCGCGCAGAACGCCTTGTCCCCGGCCCCGGTGAGCGCGACGACACCGACCTCGTCGCTGGCCCAGGCCCGCTTGAACGCCATGACCAGCTCGTCGACCGTGCGGGCGCGGAAGGCGTTATAGCGCTCGGGGCGGTTGATGGTGATCCACGCCAGGCCCTCGTCGACCTCGTACGTCACGTCAGTGAACTCTTCCATCGCCCTCAGTTCCCTCAGCAGCGGCAGCGGACACAGCGAGCTATCCGCGTCTCTTCATATGGACTGACCATTAACATATTTTACGCTCACCAGGATCTCAATCGGCGTCGAGTCGGGAACCGTTACAGCGGGTTCGCCTTGGCCGACTCGATGGCGGCCTGGTCGCAGCGCAAGATGGTGGCGACGAGCCGCCCGGTCTGGGCCTCGAGCTCGTCGTGCGGGACGACCCGGTTGACCATGTTCGCGGCGTACGCCCGCTGCGCGGAGACCGGCTCGCCGGTGAGCAGCAGCTCCAGCGCGAAGCCCGTCCCGCACGCGTTGACCAGCCGGACGATCCCGCCGTCGGCCGGATGCATGCCGCGCCGGACCTCGAACGTGCCGAACTGAGCCCGGTCGGAGGCGATCCGCTCGCGGCCGACCATCGGGCCGGTCCGCTGCCACTCCGGCGCGTGCGTCTTCAGGTCGGCCCCGGCCGTGAAGGCGTCGCCGGTGCCCGTCAGGACCGCGACGCGCAGGTTTACGTCGTCGCGGAAGTCAGCCCAGATCTCGCAGAGGAGCTCATGGGTCTCGACGTCGATGGCGTTCTTGACCTCGGGCCGATTCAGCGTGACGTACGCGACCTCGCCGCGCTTTTCGTAACGGGCCTTGGGCATGGCAAGCCTTTCAGGAGCGTGGCGTGGCGGGACTGAGATCGGCGTGCCGCTGGCGCAGCGCCGCCTTGCGGACCTTCCCGCTCGAGGTCATCGGCAGCTCGTCAGTGAAGCGGGCGTGGCACCTTCGCCGACCAGTACCGCACCTCCGGGCCCGGCACCGTCATCCGCGGCGAGCCGGGCTCCCGGTGAGCGCGACCGCATCGCCGGAACCAGCCGGGTCAGCGGCGAGGCGCCGGGATGATCGCGATGACTGAGGGCAGGTTGCCGACTGCGATCGCCTTGAGCACGTGGTTGGTGGCGGTCCGGATCGGGGTGACGGTGCCGGTTCGGCCCGGCCCGGAGCCGAGGATCACGTAAGCGGTCCGGCCGTCCGGGGTGATCGCGATTCTCGCCGGGCCGCCCGCGAGCCTGATCCTGGCCAGGGCGGTGTTGGTGGCGATCCGGATCGGGGTGACCGTGTCCGCACCGGCGTTGGCGACATAGGCGGTCCTGCTGTCCGGGGTGATCGCGATGTCGATCGTGGTGGGCCAGGCATGACCGATGGGAATGGGCCGGAGGGCGGTGTTGGTGGCGGTCCGGATCGGGACCACCATGCCCTCCTGGTGCTGGCTTGAGCCCAGGTCCAGGACATAGATGGTCGTGCCGTCCGGCGTGATGGCCATGCTGAACGATCCAGCCGGCACCGTGATGGGAGCGAGGGCGGTGTTGGTGGCGATGCGGACCGGGGTCACCGTGCCCGGACCGTCGTTCAGCACGTAGGCGGTCCTGCCATCCCGAGTGATCACGATGGCCTGCGGATACCGTCCCACCCTGATCGGGGCGAGGGCGGTGTTGGTGGCGATCCGGATCGGGACCACCATGCCCGACTTGGTGTCGGCGACGTAGGCGGTCTTGCCGTCCGGGGTGATCGCGACGGCCCACGGATTGCCGCCCACCCTGATCGGGGCGAGAGCCGTGTTAGTGGCGGTCCGGATCGGTGTCACCGTGCCCGACTGGTAGTTGGTGACGTAGATGGTCGTGCCATCCGGGGTGATCGCGAAGGCCCGGGGGTCCTGCCCCACGGTGATCGGCTTGAGGGCGGTATTGGTGGCGGTCCGGATCGGGGTAACCCAGCCCGGGCCGCCGAGCAAGTTACCGCTGAGCACGTAAGCCGTCTTGCCGTCGGGCCGGAACACGATAGCGGATGCGATCTCCCCGTAGTCCTTCCCGATCCTGACCGGCTTGAGGGCGGTGCCGGTGGCGGTCAGGATCGGCGTCACCGTACCCGACTGGCCGGCCACATAGGCGGTGGCCGGGTGAGCCAGGCCCAGCCCGGGGTCATGGCCGCTGGAGCCCGGGGCCGCCTGGTGGATGGCGCTGAACGCACCCTGGCTGCCCAGGATCACCCCGGTGACCGCGGCCGCGGCGGCTAGCGGTGCCACCCAGCCCAGCCAGCGGTGCCGCAGAGTCAGGGAAAGTGCCAGCCGCGGTCGCCGGGCGGCATGACCGGCCGGTTCGCGACGGATGGCCGTGCTGAGCTGAGCCCGGGCGGCGGCGAGCCGCTGCCGATCGGGAGACGGCACCGCCGCGCACATCTGCTCGAGCTGCTCCATTTCGTCGATCACGATGCATCCTCTCCGGGGCGGGTCGGATCCTGCCCGCCCAGTGCCTCACGGACCTTGCGCCGGGCGCGGACCAGGCGCGACGACACCGTCCCCACCGGCACCTCGAGCGCCAGCGCGGCCTCCTCGTAGCCGAGCCCGCTGGCGACCAGCAGCAGCACGTCGCGCTGGCCCCGGGACAGCTGGGCCAGCGCGGCCGCCAGCTCCCGGCGGGCACCCTGCGCCGCGATCCGGTCGATGACCTGGTCGGTGACGGGCTCGGCGGCGGGATCGACCCCGGTCCGGGCGATAGCCCGGAAGAACCGCACCTCCTGTCGCCGGTGCCGCCCGACGAGCCGGGTAGCGATGCCGTACAGCCATGGCCGCGCGTCGCCATGTGTCAGGTCGTAATGACCCCGCCTGCGGAAAGCGGCCAGGAAGGTCTCCGCGACCAGGTCGTCCGCGGCATCGGGGCCCAGCCGCCGGGCGATATACCGGCCGATCGCGGGCGCATGCCGGTCGAAGAGCACCCCGAAACACTCCGGCGCGTGCAGCGACCGCGCGATGAGCGCCGCATCGTCGCCGTCATCCAGGCCAGCATCAGCAGGGCCGGCTGCCTGCCGCCCCGTGTTTGTCATATCGGCCCCTTGAATCTGTATTCGGTCCATCCTCTATCACCCGCTGAAGCCAGGCTTGCTCCATCCGGCGACACTGGTGCGCGTGACTGATGACCCAGCTATGACCATGTGCGGGCCGGCTGAGCTCAGGGCCTTTAGTGGAAGCGTCTGCTCCAGACCCTGGCAGCTGTTATCCGCTGACTGCACGGTCTGGAGGCGCGCTTTGTTCCCCGATTTGTCATGGTCCGAAGTGGATGTCGCGGCGCCGGCAGGCCCGGACATCCATGCGGGCGAGCTAGCCGCTGACGAGACCTTTACTGACCGGTCCCGTCACGTGGCGCTGTTCTACCAGGGCCCCCGCCAGTACCTGCCCGCGCTGAGCAGCGTCGTCGCGGCCGCCCGGGCGCGCGGTGACGCGCTCTTCATCGCCATTCCGGCGCACAAGGTCCCGCTGGTGCGCGGGATGCTCGGGGCCGGGTCAGCGAACGTGACCATGGCCGACATGACGGAGTTGGGCCGCAACCCGGCACGGATCATCCCTGCCCTGCTGACCTATGCCGGCGAGCATCGCGGCCAGCGCGTCTGCTGTATTGCCGAGCCGGCCTGGCCCGGGCGCACGGCTGCCGAGCTGCTCGAGGCCGCGAAGCACGAGGCCCTTGTCAACCTGGCGTTTCAGGACAGCCCGGTTACTATCATCTGCCCGTACGACACCGAAGGGCTTCCCGCTGCGGTCATCGACGATGCGGTCAGCACGCACCCGGTTTTCATCGAGAACCGGCAGGAGCGAGCCAGCGACCGGTACCTGGGACCGGACCTGCCGTCGCGATGCACCGGGGCGCTGCCCCGTCCGCCCGCGGACGCTGAGGCGCTGGGCTACCGCGACGACCTGCATCCGGTGCGCAGCTTCATCGCCAGCCGGGCCGAACGGGCCGGGCTTACCCCGGACCGCATCCACGACCTGGTCCTCGCGATCAGCGAACTCGCCGCTAACACGCTGTATCACGCCGGCGGCGGCGGGACGGTGCAGGTCTGGCAGGCCGGAGAAGAGATCATCTGCCAGGTCGCCGACGCGGGCCAGATCACCGATCCGCTGGCCCGGCACCGGCTCCCCCCGCATGACCTGCTGAACGGCCATGGCCTGTGGCTGGTCAATAAGGTCTGTGATCTCGTCCAGGCCAGAACCGGCCGCACCGGCACCACCACCCGCCTGCACATGCGCCTGAACCGGCCTTAGCGTCAGCCTTCGTGGCTGCGGAACAGCCGGACGTCCCACGCCCCGAGCGTGATCTTCTCACCCGGCCGGTGGCGTCCGCCGCCGAGCAGGTCAGTCATCGGGCTGGACGCCGAGGCCGCCGCCTGCTCCCAGCTCCAGTTGTCCAGGACGTGCAGGCGGCCCGCGGCGCTGACGTCGGTGCTGGTGGAGACCGTGACGGAATCGTCGGTGGTCCACCCGCCCACCGCCCGCGGTGCCAGCCACCGCACGATGCCGGCCTGCCAGCCGCATTGCCCCGGCCGATCTCATGCAGGTGCCCCGGCGGGTCGGCGTGGCCGGCGGAGCCAGCAAGTACCGGGCCATCCGGGCCGCGCTGCGCGGCGCCTGGGTCAACGTCCTCGTCACCGACCTCGACGCGGCTCGTGCCCTGGCCGAAGACGAGTCCTGCAGCTGACCGTTCGCATCCTCAGTATCCGCTCGCCGCACCCGGTAGTCCGGCAGTGTGCGAACCCGTCCGCGTAACGCGGACGAAACATGCAGCTCCTTTTTTCACAGAAGCGAAATCCGCCAGCAGTTGGCGTGAAATCCGCGCTGCCGAGCCTAGGGGGCAGAAAGGCAAAAGGAGACCTGAGTGAAGATAGACAGTGGTTCCACCGCATGGATGCTCGCGAGTACCGCGCTCGTCCTCCTGATGACCCCTGGCCTGGCCTTCTTTTACGGAGGAATGACCCGGGCGAAGACGACCCTGAACATGATGATGATGTCGTGGATCGCCATCATCACCGTGACGATCGCGTGGGTCCTGTACGGGGACTCGCTGACGTTCGGCAAGGGCAACTGGTTTATCGGCGGCTTCGAGTACCTCGGCGAACACGGGCTCGTGGGCAGCGCCTCCCGGGTATCGGGCATACCCGACCTCGTGTTCTCCGCCTTCCAGCTGACGTTCGCCGTGATTACCGTTGCCCTGATCAGCGGCGCGATCGCCGACCGGACCAAGTTCGGCGCCTGGACGGTGTTCACGGTCGCCTGGGCCACGCTGGTGTACTTCCCGGTCGCCCACTGGGTGTGGGGCGGCGGCTGGCTCAGCAGCCTGGGGATCGAGGACTTCGCCGGCGGCACCGTCGTCCACGTCAACGCCGGCTCCGCGGGCCTCGCGCTCGCGCTCGTTCTCGGCAAGCGCCGGGGCTGGCCCAAGGAACAGAACCGGCCCCACAACCTCCCGCTGGTGCTGCTCGGCGCGGGCCTGCTGTGGTTCGGCTGGTTCGGCTTCAACGCGGGCTCCGAGCTGGCCGCGGACAGCACTGCCGCCCTGGCGTTCATGAACACCCAGATCGCGACCGCGGCCGCGGCCGGCGGCTGGCTGCTGGTGGAGCGCTACCGTGACGGCAAGCCCACCACCCTGGGGGTCGCCTCGGGTGCCGTGGCCGGGCTGGTCGCGATCACGCCCGCCTGCGCTTTCATCGCTCCCTGGGCCGCGATCGTGCTCGGCCTCGCGGCCGGCGCCGTCTGCTGCTTCGCGATCGGGATCAAGCACAAGCTCGGCTTCGACGACGCGCTCGACGTGGTGGGCGTGCACCTGGTCGGCGGCGCGTTCGGCGCTATCTCGCTCGGATTCCTGGCCGCCTA
Source organism: Streptosporangiaceae bacterium (assembly GCA_025934635.1). The sequence continues at coordinate 9,101 of JAICWX010000183.1, forward strand.
CCCGCTCCTGGACGGTCAGCGCAAGGGACTGTTCTACGGCGGCGGGGTGCATCAGCTCGGGGTGCAGATACTCGGCCCGGTCGCGGTCGGCCTCTACTCCTTCACCGTCGCCTGGATTCTCGGCAAGATCATCGATAAGACAATGGGCTTCCGGGTCTCCGAGGAGGACGAGGCGATCGGCGTGGACCTGACGCAGCACGCCGAGACTGCCTACGACTGGATCGGCGGCATCCACCTCGGCCACACCGCCGCCTCTCCGGGCGCCAAGCAGGAGGTATCAGGCGGCTCTCCGGGAGCCAAGCAGGAGGTATCAGGCCGCGAGTCGGGATCAGTCACACCGGCAAACACCTGATCAATCACCGGCTAACACCAGCAACTCCTACCGGGTTGCTCCCGGCGCACCAGCGCCCGGAGCAACCCGGTTTGCTGTTGCCCGGCTTCACAGGACCGGCCGCACTCCTCTCGGAGTACAAGGTCCGGCGGCTGAGCCACCGCCAGGGGATCCGGCCCCAGCCCGGCCCCCAGCCCCAGCCCCGGCCCCCGGCCCCCCGCACCCGGCCCCCCGCACCCGCATCCGGCCCCCGGGCCCCCGCACCCGCACCCGCCCCCGCATCCGCATCCGCACCACCGTCCACGCCCGTCACTCCGACCTCACCCGGTTTCCCGGCCACGACATCGATGCTCCATCGATGTCGTCGAGCGCAATGCCAGGAACTTAAGGGAGCCCTCTGAGTCTTTCCGGGGGATCGCTGCCTGGTCAGGTCCGTTCCCCGCGAGCGGGCGGCGTCCGGGGAGGGGCGCGGGTACCGCCGGGGGGTGATGGCGCGGCTGCTGCTGCCCGGCCGCGGCGCGGCGGGCCTGCCGTGCGGGCGTTATTTCCTGGTTTCCGGGTGGGCATCGTGGCAGGGACCATGATCGCGGGCAGTTCTGGCCGTATAGAGGCCAGAACTGCCCGCGATCATGAAACCGCATGCCGCGAGGGCGCCGGCTTAAGTTCCTGGCAGTGCGCAATAACGACATCAATGCTCCATCGATGCCGTTAGCCCACAAGCTGCGAAGCGCCACTGACCTAAACTTAAACAGGACTAAAAGGTTCACTATGAGCCAACAGTCCACCGGTCCGGCCGTCCCGGCCACGTCGTCCTCCCAAGGCCCAAGACGTGCTTATCCAGTTAATAGTCGTGACTGTCCTGGTATGTCATTGGACCATGATAATCTGGACTAAACAGTCCGCATGGTTGAGTTCGATGTTATGCCGGCGCTCAGGGGCCTGAGCACCGGACCGCCGTGCCACTGAGGAGCATGGAATGAGGACCACCCCAGACTCGTCCCGCCCGGCCGCTGAGAGCTTCACGATGATCGAGCAAACCCTGTTCTCGCTGGCGGGCACGCCGGAATTCGACCTGGAACGGACGGGCGGAATGCACGTCGCCGTCGACGAGACGTTCTCCACGGCGACACGGATCCAGCTCGATGACACCTCATGGGTCGACCACATCCAGGGCTGGCTGGCCGGAGACGGCGAGCTCATGGAGGCGCTGATGAAGCAGGCCTCCCGGGAACAGCGCTCGCGCTGGATGTACACCCGGATGGTCACCGAACCGCGGCTGACCGCCGAGTATCCCGTCATCGCTGACGCCCCGCTGCCCGTGCTCCACTACCTGACCGAGGTTCTGTCCGCGCAGTACGGGCGGCCGTACGCGCGCCTGTGGATGAACTGGTACCGGGACAACGAGGACGGCACGGGCTGGCACGCCGACCGCCCGGCCGACAAGCACGACGAGGCGGTGATCCCGGTCCTCAGCCTCGGGGCGACCCGCCGGTTCCTCATCCGCCCGGAAGGCGGCGGGCCGAGCACCGCGATCGTGACGCACGGCGGGGACCTCGTCGTCATGGGCGGCCGCTGCCAGCGGGACTACCAGCATTCGGTACCGAAGCAGAAACAGTCCGCCGGAGCCCGGCTGAGCCTGAATTTCTCCGACCTGCACGCGGCCTAGCCCGCCGTGAGCATGGTGACGCAGGAACCGCAGGGCAGCCGGCTTACTGCGCGGGGGGCAGCAACACGGGACCGCATTGTCCAGGCCGCCGCGGACCTGATGTACGTCAGGGGCGTGAACGCAACCACCCTTGACGACATCAGGGCCGCCACCGGTACCAGCAAATCTCAGCTGTACCGGCATTTTCCCGACAAGGAAGCCCTGGTCCACGCGGTGATCGCCCTGCGCGGTCAGCAGGTAATTGAACGGGAAACCCAGCGGCTCGGACGGCTCAGCTCCTTCAGCGGCCTGACCCGCTGGCGCGACGCCCTGATTGAGGTCAGCTCGCTGCAGAACGGGGCCCACGGGTGCGCTCTCGGGTCGATGGCCAGCGAACTCGCCGATCAGGACGAGCAGGCGCGGGCTTCCCTTGCGGCATTGTTCACGACTTGGGAAGGCCTGCTCGCCGCCGGGCTCGAGCGGATGCAAGCCAAGGGCACGCTGAGCCCGGATGCCCGTCCCGGCCAGCTGGCCGTCGGCCTGATGGCCGCGCTGCAGGGCGGATATCTCCTCGCCAGCACCGCGCGTGATGTCCGGCCCATGGAGATCGCGCTTGACCTCGCATTGGAGCACGTCAGGTTCTTCCTGGCCAGCGCCTGAGTCTTTTCAGCGGGCCGCGTCGAGGTCGCGCATCACCCTGATCACGAAGGCGGCCTTCTCCTCGGTGTACCGTTCCCGGTCATCGGCGTAGGTGCTGGCCAGCCGGGACTTGACGGCGGCGTATTCGTCCCGCAGCGCCGGGCTGGCGCGGAGCGCATCGCGGAACCGGAGCTGCTGATCCCACCGGACGGCCCCGGCCGACATCACGTGCAGGTGCGCCAGCCGGTGGAGGCCGTCCACCGACACCTTGGCGAAGAACCGCCGCCACGGCCGGCCGTCCAGCTCAGGCGGAACGTAGCTCCAGTTCATCTCGTCGAGCGCCCCGGCCGCCTGGCCGGCCACCGCGCCGGCATCGGCGACCTGCACCATCAAGTCGATGACGGGTTTGGCCACGAGGCCGGGAATGGATGTCGAGCCGACATGCTCGATCGGCCCGAGCAGCCACTGCTCCAGCACCGGCCGCAACTCGTCCGCATACCCGGCCGCGCGCCCGGGCCAGCCGGGATCGTAGGCGCTCAGGTGCACAGCCTCCACCGCCCAGGGCGGCGGATCATCCGGTTCCGGCGGCAACGCAGTCATGCCGTGACCCTACCCGCGGGCAGGGTCATGGCTCTAGCACTCATCTCGCGGGACAGGTGGTGCCTGTGAGGCGCCTGCTGTCAGCCTTCATACCCCAGCCCAGCTCAGCACGCCGCCGATAACGACATCGATGGAGCATTGATGCTGCTCCCACGACATCGATGGAGCATCGATGTCGTTATCCGGGAGCAGGATAAGGCCGGGGCGGGTACGGGCGTGAACTTATGGTGCGAATGCGACAGCCGAGGCCAGGTGTCCGGCCCCGCACCAGCACCCGGCCCCGCACCAGCGCCAGGGGCCCCCGCACCAGCGCCAGGGGCCTCCGCACCGGCGCCAGGGCCCCGTGGCAATCCCCGGATCCCGCACTCCCCGAATAGCCACATCCCGCAGGCACGAGGGACACGCGCTGCACCCCGTTCGGTACCTTCGATCGGGCCGCCAGAAATTAGGCTGAGCTCTCTACCTCGGCGTCATCAATTTGCCCGGCGGTTACTCTGGCTGCCATAGCGTGCGGCTGTCCATACTGTGACTCATGCTGACACGCCGGACATTCCTGCAACTGATGGCCGCCTCGACCGGAGTAGCGCTCACCGGCTCGGAATTCCTCGCCCAGACCGCCGCCAACGCCGCCCCGGCCCTGTCGCCGAACGGCTCGAACGGCATCAAGCACGTCGTCATACTGATGATGGAGAACCGCTCCTTCGACCACTTCCTGGGCTGGCTGCCCGGGGCCGACGGCCGTCACGACATGACCTACCTGTCGACGGACGGCAACCATTACCCCAACTACCGGCTGGCGCCGGACTTCCAGGGCTGCGGGTACAGCGACCCCGACCACAGCTGGGAAGGCTTCCTGGTCCAGCGCAACTTCGGCAAGATGGACGGCTTCCTGCAGCGGCCCACCGCCCCGGCCGACAACCCGGGGGTGACGCTGGCCAAGGCCAACACCTTCCCGGTCGGCTATTACACGAACCTCAATCCCGACCGCAGCCGCAAGGCCATCCCCGACCTGCCCGTCATCGGCGCCCTGGCCGAGCATTACACGGTCCTGGACCGGTATTTCTGCTCCTTCGCGGGCGAGACCTTCCCGAACCGGTTCTACCAGCACGCGGCCAGGACCGACCGGGACCACAACTCATTCACGATCTCCTCGCTGCCGACCATCTGGGATCAGCTGTCGCCCATTCCCAACACCAAGGGCGTCCCCACCGGCGGGTACTTCTTCCGCGACCTGCCCTACCTGGCGCTGTGGGGCACGAAGTACTTCCCGTTCTGGCACCCGTTCGCCGATGGGGACGTCGACGCTATCGGGATCCCGGTCACCACCCCGTCGTTCCTCGACACCGTCGCGCAGGGGAACCTGCCGAACGTCAGTTTCGTCGACCCCGCCTTCGACACCGAAAGCAACGGCACGGCGGCCGATGACCACCCGCTGGCCGACATCCGGCTCGGCGAGCGGTTCATCGCCGACACCTACCACGCCCTGGCCAGCGCGGGGTACCTGGACGACACGGTGCTGATGGTCACCTTCGACGAGTGGGGCGGGTTCTACGACCACGTGCCGCCGCCGCGGGTCACCGACGACACCAACCCGGCCAACGTCGACCACACCGGCGACGGCACCACCCCGACCGACGGCCAGCTGGTCCCGGACTACACCCAGCTCGGGTTCCGGGTCCCGGCCATCGTGATCTCGAACCTGGCCCGCCGCCAGGTGGTCCACCACGGGCCGTTCGAGCACTCCTCGACCCTGAAGCTGATCGAGTCCACGTTCGGGCTGAACCCGCTCACGGCCCGGGACGCGAACGCCCTGAACCTGGGCCTGGTCCTGGACCGCTCCCCGCGGCACCATGTGCCGGCCCGCGCCATCCCCACCAGCAGCCAGGTGCTCGGGCCGGTCAACGATCCCGCCGCGATCTGCAGCGCCGACAGCGTCCAGTCGGTCTCGCCCAACCCGGTCCGGAAAGGCCACCACCCAGGCCCGCCGCCCCCGTTCTCGCTGCCGGGCTGGCCGACGGGTTCCGGGATGGCCAGCTTCGGCAAGCACTTCAGGAAGGAGCACGAGAGCTAGCCTCACGGCACGCCCGAACCCGCCAACCCCTAAACCCTTTGAACCGAACGGGCGGATGGAACCCCACCCGCCCGCTCACCATGTCACGCCGCCGGTGCCCGCAAGGCCCACCGCCTGACCCCGCTCGGCTGGGCCCTGCTCCTCCGCGCGGCCGACCCGGCCTGACCGGATCGTTCCGGTGCCGGACTTGATCCGGCCTTACGCGGCCGTCTTCCCGGTCCGATGCTGGTGACATGACACGCGCTCTTCTCGTTATCGATGTTCAGGAATCGTTCCGGCAGCGCCCGCTGTGGGCCGCCATCTCCAACCCCGGCATCGCCGCCGACGTCGCCCGCCTCGTCGACGGCGCCCGGGCCCGCGGCGACCTGGTCGTGTGGGTGCTGCACACCGAGCCCGGGACCGGGAACTCGTTCGACCCGGCCAGCGGCCACGTCCGCTACCTGGACCCGCTCGCGCCGCAGGCCGGCGAGCCGCAGCTGACCAAGACCTCGCACAACGCGTTCACCACGACGAACCTCCAGCAGCTGCTCACCCAGCACGGCATCACCGAGGTCGTCGTCTGCGGCATCCGCACCGAGCAGTGCTGCGAGACCACGGCCCGGCTCGCGTCCGACCTCGGCTACCAGGTCACGTTCGTCACCGAGGCCACCGCGACCAACCCGATCCCGCACCGTGACGCCCCGGCGGACCAGACGGTCGAGGAACTGCTCGCGGACCCGCGCACCCTGCCGTCCCGCGCGGTCATCGAGCGGACCGAGTACGCGCTGGCCGGCCGGTTCGCGACCATAGCCACCATCGCCGCGGTCACCGGCCAGGCCGGCCGGTCGGCTATCCTGACCAGATCGTGACTAAGGTCGTCTTCCTGCTCGTCCCCGGCCTGCACCTGCTGGACCTGGCCGGGCCCGCCCAGGCCTTCGGCACCGCCGCCGACCTCGGCTGCGGCTACGAGCTGGCCTACGTCGCCGAGACCGAAGACGTCCGCACGGCCCAGGGCGTCACCCTGCAGGCCGCCACCCAGTGGCCCGCGCTCACCCGGGACGACCTGATCATCGTCCCCGGCTGGCGGTCCGGTACCGGGATCGCCGGCACCGGTCCGCTGACCGGCGCCACCCTGGAGGCGCTCGCCGCCCATCACACCCGGGGCGGCACGGTCGCCAGCGTCTGCGCCGGAGCCGACGCCCTCGGCCGGGCCGGCCTGCTCGACGGCCGCCGCTGCACCACCCACCACGACATCCAGGACGAGCTCGCGAAGCGCTACCCGCGGGCCACCGTCGTCCGCGACGTCCTCTACGTGGTCGACGACCGCGTCGCCACCTCCGCCGGGATCGCCAGCGGCATCGACCTGGCCCTGCACCTGATCGCCGTCCGGGACGGCCCGGCCACGGCCGCCCGGGCCGCCCGCGAGATGGTCGTCTACGCTCGCCGCAACGGCGACGAACACCAGGCCAGCGCCATGCTCCGGCACCGCAGCCACCTCAGCGACACCGCCCACCACGCCCAGGATCACATCGAGGCCCGGTACGCCGCCCCGCTGCCCCTGGCCGAGATCGCCAGCACCTGCGGCGTGAGCGAGCGCACCCTCACCCGCAAGTTCACCGAGGCCACCGGCGTCACCCCGCTGCGCTACCAGCAGCTCCTGCGCCTGGAACGAGCCGAGCACCTGATCAGCCACGGCGCCACCGTCGAATCCGCCGCCCGCACCGTCGGCTTCACCGACGCCCGCATGCTCCGCCGCCTCCGCTCCCGCCCCCAGCTAACCCCACCCGCCCCCACCAGCCCCTGACCCACCCGTCCTACCCCACCCACGGGACCCTGGCCGGCAACGAGCAGAACCTCACCACGCCGAGCTAATGTCTCGTGCCTGGCCGGGGCTGGGTAGCGCCTCGCAGAACGGCCGTAATGTCATCGACCGCGTCGAGCCGGCCCGCCGCAACGTTCATCACCAGCTCATAAGCAGCGTCGTTGGTGAAAGTCAGGCGGCGGCCGTTGAGACCGTAGAAGGCAATCACGGCAGCTAGTGCGAGGCGCTTGTTGCCGTCTATGAGAGCGTGGTTGCGCGCTATGGAATGCAGCAGCGCCGCTGCTTTAGCGTCGAGATCGGGGTAGGCGTCTTTGCCGAACGCGGTGGCCTGGGGCCGGGCCAAGGCGGCCTCGAGCAGGCCGTAATCGCGCACCGAATAGCCGGGCCCGAGGGTGCGCTCGGCCACGTGCAGGAGTTCGGGCAGGGTTAGGTAGATCACCTACCGAGCCGCTCGAGCGCCTCGGCGTAGCGGGGCAGCTCCTCATCGAGCACGCTGTCAAGAAGCTCGGCGCGGCTATGGTTCTCTACGTACTCGCGGATAGCTTGGCGGGCCACGTCCTGCATGGACCGGTGTTCAAGCTCGGCGCGACGGCGCAGCGCCTCGGTCTCGTCTTCCGCCAGCCGCAAGGTCATCGCCATAAGGTGATGGTATCATCGGTGATACCACGCAAGCGCAGCATGTTCCAGGACAGCGCCGGCAGCGCTAGGCGCAGCACACCGCCGTCCACTGAGATATCGTCCCCTTCGCGCGGCACGACCCGGTCCGGCGCGTCCTGGGTATTAGCCGCCGACGGCTCGTCGTCGCCGATATAGGTATGGCGCGCGACCCGCAGCGCCGGCAGCGACCGCACGTCGATCGCGACCGGCAGCGGCTCGCGCTGGTCGCGGTTCACCGCGAATACCGTCAGCTCGTCGCCCGAATCGGACAGCACCGCGACCGCGTCGGCCGTCGGCACGGCACCGAAGGCCGCAGTGTCGTGTTCCGGCCCGGCGACCGGTGTCTGCAGCACGGTTCCCCGGCCGTACCGGCTGGTCAGCGCGAACGGGTGGAAGATCGTCTGCCGCCACGACGGGCCGCCCGGCTCGGACCGGATCGCCCCGATCGCGTTCACCAGCTGCGCCAGGCACGCCATGCGCACCCGGTCGGCGTGCCGGAGCAGGCTGATCAGCAGGTTGCCGGCCACCACCGCGTCGGTCAGGTCGTAGGTGTCCTCGATCAGCCGCGGCGCCCGTTCCCACTCGCCGCCGGGCTGGAAGCCCATCGTGTGCCAAACGTTCCACTCGTCGAACGACAGGTTGATCCGCTTGGCGTGCCGGCCCTTGGCCCGCACATGATCGGCCGTGGCGATGACGTCCTCAATAAAGCTGTCCATGCCGGTGGCACAGGCCAGGAAGCTGGCCCGGTCGTGCTCGTGCTCGGTGTAGTACGAATGCAGCGAGACGTAGTCGACGTGCTCGTAGCAGTGCGCGAGCACCGTCGCCTCCCAGTCGCCGAAGCTC
>JAICWX010000610.1 GCA_025934635.1 Streptosporangiaceae bacterium
CACCGTGCTGGTGGAGGGGGCGGTCCGCCGCCGCAACCCGGACGGGGCGGCGCTGCTCCGGCTGCTCATGGCGATGGGCACGCCGGCCACCAAGCGGGCGGCCAGCCGGGCACTGGCCGAGCTGACCAGCGACGGGATCTACCCGCCGGAGTGGGTGACCGAGCTCGGCAAGGCGACGCCGGAGCGGGCCTGGCGCCGGTGGGACGTGTTCGGGGACGACGAGGCCATCGCCGTGATGTTCGCCTACGGCGAGGCCGAGCACGGCATCTTGGTGCAGGTCGACCTGGCCGGGATCCCGGTGGCCACCGCCGTCGGCCTGTCCTCCAACACGGACCGGCTGATCGAGGCCATCAGCGGCAGCGGTAAGGAGGGCGAGGAGTTCGAGCGGTCCGAATCGATCAGCCTGGCCGACGCGCGCGAGCACATCGCCGGGGCGATCGACCGGATGGACCGTGAGCCCGGCACCGGCCTGTCCAACAGCAGCCTGGCCTTCCTGCCGCTGGTCAGGAGCCGGGTCCGGCGGCTCCCGGCGGAGGGGGCCAGTGCGGTCACCGCGTTCACCGCGGCCGACCGCGCGGCCGCGGTCGACGAGTTCATGAAGAGCCCGCAGGCGGCGGAGGCGGTCGCGGCCGACGAGGAGTCCACCCGGTTCTGGGCCGAGGTGCTCACCGGTTACAGCGGCCGGCGGCCCGGCGAGGCGCCGGACCAGGTCGGCCCGCGCAAGCTCGCGCACATACTTCTCGGCCACGTGCCGAACACCTTCGTCCTGTCCCCCGCCCAGCGCGGCCAGCTCGAGCCCGCGGTGACCGCGTGGGTCCAGTGGTCCGCCGACCGCCGGGACCTGGGCGAGGCCGGCACCACGGTGCTGATGGACCGGGTGCCGCAGGTGCTCAGCCGGTTCAGCCAGGCCTACGACGACCCGGACGCGGTCGCGGTCCGCGGCTACGCCTCCGGCCTGGCCGCCAGCGACGCCGACATCGCCTGGCTCTCCGATCAGGTGGGCCGCCGCATGTTCGCGCTGCCGCTGCCAGAGCAGCACGCCCCGCTGGACCTCGCGGACCCCGCCGACCGCCAGCGGCTGGTGGCCGACGAGTTCCGCGCCTGCACCCCGCCGTCCGGAATGACCAGCGAGGAGTTCATCGAGGCGGCGTACCGGGTGGTCGAGGACATGTGGCGGGACGGGGAGAGTCCTGCCTACCAGGCGGCCAGCCGCCTGTTCGCGGACGGCGTCGCGCGCCACGACATCATCCACCGGCTGGCCGGGACGCCCGCCCCGACGGTGGGCTCATCGCTCCTTCGATGAGTTTCGCGCGGTTACGCCGTTCTACTGATGTGACTGACGGTTCCTTCACACCAGGACGGTGACGCGATGACCTACGCCGACGTGAACGGCATCTCCCTGTACTACGAAGAGCACGGCTCGGGCCAGCCGCTGGTGCTGCTGCACGGCGGCCTGGCCGCGGGCAGCACGTACGCGCCGATCCGGCCGGCACTGGCCGCGGGCCGCCGGGTCATCCTGGTGGACCTGCAGGCCCACGGCCACACGGCGGACGTGGACCGGCCGCTGCGGTACGAGACCCTCGCGGATGACATCGCCGGGCTCATCGGGCACCTGGGCCTGGACCAGGCCGACGTGATGGGCTACTCCTTCGGCGGCGCGACCGCGCTGCGGACCGCGATCCAGCACCCAATGCTGGTCCGCCGGCTGGTGCTCGTCGCCGTGCCGTTCCGGCGGGACGGCTGGTACCCGGAGAGCCTGGCCGGGATGGACCAGATGGGGTCGCACCTGTCCGACATGCTCAAGCAGGGGCCGCTGTACGAGCTCTACGCCAGCGCCGCGCCCCGGATCGAGGACTGGCCGGTGCTGCTGGACAAGACCGGCGAGCTGCTGCGGCGTGACTACGACTGGTCCGCGGACCTGGAGCAGATCACCGCGCAGGCGATGCTCGTCTACGCGGACGCCGATGCGATACGCCCGGCGCACATCGTCGACTTCTACGCCCGGCTCGGCGGCGGCCTGCGCGACGCCAACTGGGACGGCTCGGCCCGGTCGGTGGCCCGCCTCGCCGTCCTGCCCGGGCAGACGCACTACGACATCTTCACCTCGCCCGCCCTGCCCGCCGCGGTCATCCCGTTCCTGGACGCCGACTCCCTCGAGCCGCCCGCGCCGACCGGCATGTAAGCCCCGAGGGCCAGGACCAGCCGGATCAGGACCAGCGGGGCGGGTCGTCCTCGTCCGGGCCGAACGACCAGGTTCTCGCCTCCCATTCTCCCCGCGCGCGGGAGCGGGCGCGGCGGGACGACAGCCAGAGCACGGCCAGCAGCACCACCACGAAGGCGCAGGCGGCCGCGGCACCGGTGGCCGCGATCTCGCCCAGGGGCAGCCGCAGCCGCAGGCCGCGACGCGGCGGCGGCGCGCCTACCGCGGCGCTGGCGGCGGCCGGACCGGGGCGGGCCAGCCGGTAGCGCGCGGCCACGGCCCGGCCCGCGCGGGTCGCCAGCCAGGCCCGGTAGCGCGTGAGGAGCGGATCGCGGGCCGCGGCGCGGACCGGGTAGGCGGACGCGTTCACCGCCCGGGCCAGGTTCACGATCCCGTCCCCGTAGCCGTCGTCCGGCCCCGGGTGCCCGGCCGGGGTGGCCGTGCCGGTCAGCCGCTGATCCACCTCGTACCAGGGCATGTGCGGGTACCGGGACCTGATGAGCGCCGCCGCCCCCGCGGTGAGAGCGGCGGCGAAGCTGGTGCCCGCGCCGGTGGTGGTGAACCGCCCGTCGCGGCCCACGTAGACCATGTGATCGGCCGGCGCCGCGACGGCCACGTACGGTTCCCTGGTGCTGCCGGGCCACAGGGTCCCGTC
>JAICWX010000542.1 GCA_025934635.1 Streptosporangiaceae bacterium
CGCAGCTCGCCGCGGGCCAGCATGGGCTTGAGCATGTTGCCCGCGTCCATCGCGCCCTCGGCCGCGCCCGCGCCGACCACCGTGTGCAGCTCGTCGATGAAGGTGACGACCTGGCCGTCACTGTCCTTGATCTCGTTCAGGACGGCCTTGAGCCGCTCCTCGAACTCGCCGCGGTACTTGGCCCCGGCCACCATCGAGCCGAGGTCCAGCGCGATCAGCCGCTTGTCACGCAGCGACTCGGGGACGTCCCCGGCCACGATGCGCTGGGCCAGGCCCTCGACGACCGCGGTCTTGCCCACGCCGGGCTCGCCGATCAGCACCGGGTTGTTCTTGGTCCGGCGGGACAGCACCTGGACGACGCGCCTGATCTCGGAGTCCCGGCCGATGACCGGGTCCAGCTTGCCGTCCCGGGCCGACCTGGTCAGGTCGACGCCGAACTTCTCCAGCGCCTTGTAGGTGTCCTCGGGGTCCTGGCTGGTGACCCGGGCGCTGCCGCGGATCTGGCTGAACGCCTGCAGCAGCGCGTCCGGGGTGGCCCCCGCCCCGGTCAGGATGGCCTTGGCGTCGCCGCCGTCGGTGGCCAGCCCGACCAGCAGGTGCTCGGTCGAGATGTACTCGTCGCCGAGATCCTTGGCCCGCTTTTCCGCCGTGGCGATGGCGGCCAGCAGCGGCCGCGAGGTCTCCGGCGCGCTCAGCGTGGCGCCGCGGGCGCGCGGCAGCCGGGCCAGGCGCTCCTCGGCCTGCTTGGCGACCAGCGCGGGGTCGGCGCCGACGGCGCGGAGCAGCGGGGCGGTGGTGCCGTCCGTCTGCTCGGTCAGCGCCAGGAGCAGGTGCAGCGGCTCAACCTGTGGGCTGCCGTCCGCCGCGGCGCGCTGAATCGCGGTGGACAGCGCGCCCTGGCTCTTGTTGGTGAGCTTCGTGTCCATTTGTTATTTATCTCCTCTGGGCTGCCCGGATCCACCGGACGGCCCAGTCATGGGTTCCCAGATCGCGACCCGGGCGCCGCGCACTGGCACGAGCCCGGACCGGGTGTCAGTACCGGTGCGGCGCAGCTCAGCGAGCCGCGCCGCCACGGCGCGGGTGGATTCCAGCTCCACCCGCAGTTGAGCTACTTCGGCGGACAGCTCGGCGATGAGCCGTCGCGCCTGGTCCAGTTCCCGGTGCTGGTCGAGCAGCAGCTTGATGCCGGAGAGGTTCACGCCCTCTTCCTGCGACAGCCGCTGGATCTCGCGCAGCGCCAGGATGTCCCGCATCGAGTAGCGCCGGTGTCCCTTGCCCTGGCTGCTGCCCTGGCCGCTCCGGCGGCCGGGCGAGACCAGGCCGAGCTTTTCGTAAGCGCGGAGCGTCTGCGGGTGCATGCCGGAGAGCTGAGCGGCCACGGAGATGACGTACACCGGCATGTCGTCAGAATGTTCGTAAGGAGCGCTCATGTCATCTCCTCTCCCTTACGTTTCCTTAGCCCGCTCGAGGAGTTCCTCGCGGGGGTCGGTGCCGGCGGTGGCCTCGCGCAGGTCCTCGATGGCACTGCGCGCCTTGCTGTTCAGGTCCTTCGGCACCGTCACCTCGACGGTGACCCGCATGTTGCCGGTGGTGCCGTCCTTGCGGCGCACTCCCTTGCCACGGACCAGGAAGGTCCGCCCGTTCGGGGTACCCGGCGGGATCCGCACGGTGACCGGGGCGCCGCGGTGCGCGGGCACCTTGACCTCCGCGCCCAGGCTCGCCTCGGCGAACGTCACCGGGATGGTCACGGTCAGGTCGAACCCATTGCGCCCGAACACCGGATGCGGCTTCACGTGCACCCGGACGTACAGGTCGCCGGCCGGGCCGCCGCGCTCGCCCGGGGCGCCCTTGCCCGCGAGCTTGATCCGCGCCCCGTCCGTCACCCCGGCCGGGATGCGGGCCTGGATGGTGCGCGAGCTCATCGCGCGGCCGCTGCCCGTGCACGTCGGGCAGGGGTCGTCCACCACCATGCCGCGGCCGTGGCATTCCTTGCACGGCTCGGAGATCCCGAACGAGCCCAGGTTCCGGGCGGACTGCCCGGTTCCCTGGCAGGACGGGCACATCCTCGGCATGGTGCCCGCCTTGGCGCCGGTGCCGTGACAGGTGGGGCAGGGGGCCTCACCGGTCAGCCGGAGCGCCACCGTGGTCCCGTCGATCGCATCGCCGAAGGTCAGCGTGGTCTCGGTCTCCACGTCGGCGCCCCGCCGCGGCCGGTTCTGCGCGGTGGTGCGGCCGCGGTTGAACACGCCGCCGAGGATGTCGCCCAGGCCGCTGTTGTCCCCGGAGCCACCGAAGATGTCACCGAGGTCGAACCCGCCGAACCCGCCCGGCTGCCCGGTCCGCTGCCCGGTCGGCACCCGGAAGCCGCCGCCGAACAGCGAGCGCGCCTCGTCGTACTCCTTGCGCCGCTTCTCGTCGGAGAGGACCGAGTACGCCTCGGAGATCTCCTTGAACCGCTCCTCGGCCGAGCTGTCGCCCTTGTTGGCGTCCGGGTGGTACTTGCGGGCCAGCTTGCGGTATGCCGCCTTGATCTCGGCCGGCTTGGCCGTCTTGGTGACCCCAAGCGCCTTGTAGTAATCCTTCTCGAGATAATCCTTGGTGCTCATCTTGTGTTATCCGCTCGCTCTGTTTTCCCGCTCGCCTCCGGGGCGCTTTGAGGTCCCGTCTTCCCTCGTCGCTCGTCGCAAGCTCCTCGCTCCTCAGTCCAGACGGGACCGCGCCCCTTCGGCTCGCGGGGGAGGCAACCTTCGCGGTGCGCGTGTCGGCGGGTATTTAGTTACCTTCTTCGGCGGTGTCCCAGTCGGGCTCGTTGCTGCTGCCGTCGGGGCCGGTCGCGGGGGCCGCGACGGCGACCCGGGCCGGGCGCAGGATCCGCTCGCCGACCATGTAGCCGGGCTGCAGGATGTCGACGCACGTGTCCTCGGTGACGTCCGCTGAATAGGAGCTGGTCAGCGCCTCGTGGATCTTGGGATCGAACGGATCGCCCTTTTCCCCGTAGGTCACCAGGCCCAGCCGGCCGAGCGCGGCCTGCAGGGAGTCGGCGACCGACTTGAAGCCGCCGGACAGCTCCCCGTGCTCCCGCGCCTGGTTGATGGCGTCGAGCACGGGCAGCAGGCCGGTCAGCGTGGCGGCCACGGCCTGCTCGCGCACGGCGGCGCGGTCGCGGTCGACGCGCTTGCGGTAGTTGGCGTACTCCGCCTGGAGGCGCTGTACGTCGGCGGTGCGCTCGGCGAGCTGCACCACCAGGTCCGCGGCCTGCTTGCCGCCCTTGACTGCCTGTCCTGTCACCATCTCTGTGGCCTCTTCGGGGGACTCGGGGGTTTCCCCGGCATCCCTGTCCTCATGATCAGCGGGCTGGTCCTCGCCGGGCCCGGAGGCCGCCTCGGGGGCTTCGGCGGGCGGGGCCGGCCGGCCGGCACCAGTGGTGCCGGCCGGCTTTGACGCCGCGTGCTTCCCCCGAACCTGGCCGGTCACCGGGTCGATGCGCCGGTGGTCATGAATGACCGGTCCGGAGCTCGTTTCCTCCGATGCTGGCATTAGCGCGTACCGCCCTCGCTGTCGCCTTCGTCGACGATCTCAGCCTCGACGACCTCGTCGTCGTCCTGCCCGGCGGCGCTGCCGTCGGCGGACTCGGACTGTGCGGCCTGCTGTGCCTGGGCCTGCTGGTAGATGGCGGTCCCCATCTTCTGGCTGACCTGGGCGGCCCGCTCGGTGGCGGACTTGATCGTGTCGGTGTCGTTGCCCTCGAGCGCCTTCTTGACCTCGGCCAGCGCCTCGCGGACCTCGGTCTTGATGTCGTCCGGCACCTTCTCCTCGTTCTCGCCGAGGAACTTCTCGGTCTGGTACACCAGCGAGTCGGCCTGGTTGCGGACCTCGGCCTCCTCACGGCGACGGCGGTCCTCCTCGGCGTACTCCTCGGCGTCCCGGACCATCTTCTCGATGTCGTCCTTGTTCAGCGCGGACCCGCCGGTGATCTGGACCGACTGCTGCTTGCCGGTGCCCAGGTCCTTGGCGGACACGTTCACGATGCCGTTGGCGTCGATGTCGAAGGTCACCTCGACCTGCGGCACGCCGCGGGGGGCGGGAGCGATCCCGGCCAGCTCGAACATGCCGAGCTTCTTGTTGTAGGCCGCGATCTCGCGCTCGCCCTGGAACACCTGGATCTGCACCGAGGGCTGGTTGTCCTC
>JAICWX010000032.1 GCA_025934635.1 Streptosporangiaceae bacterium
GATCAGGCGCGGTCCCCTGGGCTTCGCCGGGGACACCTCAGGCGTCCCTCCGGTCCCCTCCGGCAACTCCCCGCCTTGATCGGTCTTCAGGCCCCGGCCCTGTCGTCGGGCACCCTGCCGGCCACCGGGGGGCCAGCCACCGGGGGGCCAGCCACCGGGGTGCCGGCCACCGGGGTGCCGGCCACCGGGGCGAACGCGAAGTGGCAGGCCGCGACGTGCCCCGGATCATCTCCGGACGCGGTCAGGGCCGGATCCTCCGTCTCGCAGACCGGCTGCGCCATCGGGCAGCGGGTCCGGAACCGGCAGCCCGACGGGATGCGCAGCGGGCTCGGCGGATCACCGGAGACGGCCGGCTGGCGGCCGTCCCCGGCCCCCTCGGTCAGCCGCGGGATCGCGTCGAGCAGGCCGCGCGTGTAGGGATGGCGCGGGGTGCTGAAGATCTGCTCGGTGGGCGCGACCTCGACGATGCGGCCCAGGTACATCACCGCGACCCGGTCGCACAGGTGCCGTACCACGGCCAGGTTGTGCGAGATCAGCAGCAGCGTGAGCCCGAGCTCGTCGCTCAGCTGCTGCAGCAGGTTGAGGATGGTGGCCTGCACGCTGACGTCGAGGGCCGACACCGGCTCGTCGGCCACCAGGACCTCCGGCCGCAGCGCCAGCGCCCGGGCGATCGCCACCCGCTGCCGCTGGCCGCCGGAGAACTGGCGCGGGTAGGCGGGCAGGTCCGCCTCGCCCAGCCCGACCATCGCCAGCAGCTCCTTGCTGTATTCGGTGATCTGGTTCCTGGGCACCACCTGATGCACCCGCAGCAGCTCGCGCAGCATCCCGCCCACGGTCAGCCGCGGGTTCAGCGAGGAGTACGGGTCCTGGAACACCATCTGGATGCGGCGCCGGTCCGCCCGCGACCGCGCGGCCGGGAGCGGCCGGCCGTCGAACCGGATCTGGCCGCCGTCCGCGCGCAGCAGCCCGGCCAGCGCCTGCGCCAGCGTGGACTTGCCCGACCCGGACTCGCCGACCAGGGCGAGCGCCTCGCCCCGCCGGACCTCCAGGTCGACGCCGTCGACCGCGTGCAGCAGCCGCTGCTGGCCGCGGAACCGGGCGGCCAGGCGCGAGCCGACCGGGAACGACACCGAGAGGCCGCGGGCCGACAGCAGCGGCTCGTCCGAAGCGGCGCCAGCGGCGCCCGGGCCGGCCGGGCCGGCGTTCACAGTGTTCATGGACGGGCCCGATCTGCCTCGATGGCCTCGGTACAGCGTTCGTAGTGCAGGCAGGCGGTGGCCCGCCCGCTGGGCAGTACCCGCAGCGGCGTGTCGCTGGTCCGGCAGTCGTCCTCGACGAAGGCGCACCGGGGATGGAACCGGCAGCCGGACGGCGGGTTGACCAGGCTCGGCGGCGAACCCGGGATCGGCACCAGCGACTCCCGCACGTACTCGAAGTCCGGCGCCGAACGCACCAGCCCGAGCGTATACGGGTGCTGCGGCTCCAGCAGCACCGAGCGGACCTCGCCCCGCTCGACCAGCTGCCCGCCGTACATGACGGCCACGTCGTGGCAGACCTGCGCCACCACCGGCAGGTCGTGGGTGACGAAGACCAGCGAAACACCCGACTCCCGGCACAGCTCGGTCAGCAGCCGCAGGATCTGGTCCTGGATGGTCACGTCCAGGGCGGTGGTCGGCTCGTCGCACAAGATGATCTCCGGGTCGCAGGACAGCGCGATCGCGATCATCACCCGCTGCCGCATGCCGCCGGAGAACTCATGCGGGTACGCCCGGAACCGGCGCTCGGGATCGGGGATGCCCACCCGGCGCATCAAGTCGAGCGCCCGCGACGCCGCCTGGCTCCGGTTCAGCCCCAGGTGCACCTGCGGCCCCTCGGCGATCTGCTGGCCGACCCGCATCACCGGGTTGAGCGCGCTCATCGGCTCCTGGAAGATCATCGCCATCTTGGGGCCGCGCAGCCGGTTGAGCTCCGAGCCGCGCAGCTGGAGCAGGTCCACCCCGTCCAGCCGGATCTCGCCCGCGGTGACCTGCGCCTCGGGGGGCAGCACGCCGAGGATGGCGCGCAGCGTCATGCTCTTGCCCGAGCCGGACTCGCCGACCAGGCCGAGGGCGCCGCCCCGCGGCACCCCGAAAGAAACCCCGTCGACCGCCCGGACGATGCCGCGCCGGCTCGGGATCCGCACGTGCAGGTCGCGCACTTCGAGAATTGTCCCGGTGTCCATCGAGCCGCTCACCGTCCCGGCCGCAGCAGGTCGGCCAGGCCGTCGCCGACTAGCGAGAGCCCCAGCCCGACGATCACCACGGCCAGGCCCGGGATGGTAGTCAGCTGCCAGTGGGTGGACAGGAAGTTCTGCCCGTCGTTGATCATCGACCCGAGGTCCGCCGTCGGCGGCGGGACGCCGAGGCCGAAGTACCCGAGCGTCACGATGGCCAGGATGTCCTGGACGATGTCGGACATCGCGTAGATGAACGCCTGGGTGATCACGTTCGGCAGCAGGTGCCGGCCCATGATGCGCAGGTTGGACAGCCCGCCCGACCGGGCGGCGGTCACGTAGTCCTGCCGCTTGGCCACCAGGATCTCGCCCCGGACGATCCGCGCGTAGGCAACCCAGCTGATGGCCGTGATCGCGATGTAGATGCTGCGATCGCCCGGCCCGAGCACGAAGACCAGCGCGATGATGAGCACGTAGAACGGGAACGCGAGCACGATGTCGACCAGCCGCATGATGATCGCGTCCACCCAGCCGCCGAAGTAGCCGGCCACCGTGCCGAGCACGGTACCGAGCACGAACGGGAAGAGCACCGCGACGAAGGCGATCCGCAGGTCGAGCCGCAGCCCGTAGAGCAGCCGGGTGAACGTGTCGCGGCCCAGCTGGTCGGTGCCGAGCAGGTGCTTGCCGCCCGGCCCGAGCAGCGAGTCGTTGAGGTTCTGGGCATTGGGGTTGTAGGAGGTGATCAGCGGCGCCGCCAGGGCCATGCCGACCACGATGACCAGGATCGCGAGCCCGGCCATCAGGGCGGGCTGGCGGTACCACCGGCGGCCCGCGCGCCGCTGCGCCCGCGCGGTGGCCGCCGACGGCGCGTCGGCCGGGGGGACGGCCGGGACTTCGGAGGCGATCATCGGTCGAACCTCACCCTCGGGTCGAGGGCCGCGTAGGCCAGGTCCGCGAGCAGGTTGACGAGCACCACCATCACGCCGAACACCAGCGTGACGCCCTGCACGACCGGGAAGTCCCGCTGGAAGATCGAGTTGATCATCAGCTGGCCGATCCCGGGGACCGCGAATATCTGCTCGATGATGACGGTCGCCCCGATCAGGAAGCCGATGTTGATGGCCAGCACCGTGACGGCCGGGATGACGGCGTTCCGCAGCACGTGCCGCAGGAACAGCCGGCTGGTGGGGACTCCCTTGGACCTGGCCGTGACGATGTACTCGGCCGTGAGCACGTTGAGCATGCTGGCCCGCAGGCTGCGGATGACCACCGGGGTGAGCGCGAACGCGACCGTCAGGCCGGGCAGGAACATCGACTGCAGGTGCCCGGTGAAGCCGGAGCCGTACCCGCTGACCGGGAACAGCCGCAGCGAGATGGCGAACCCGTAGATCAGCAGGAACCCCAGCCAGAACTGGGGCATGCCCAGGCCGACCAGCGGGACGGCCCGGACCACGTGGTCCCGGAGCCCGTCCCGCCGGCTGGCCGCGAGCACCGCCAGCGGCACGCTGATCAGCACCGTGAGCACCACCGCGTAGGCCAGCAGCCACAAGGTGGGCGGCAGGTGGCTCCAGATCAGGCTGGACACCGACGCGCCGTAGAACAGGCTCTGCCCCAGGTTGCCGTGGAAGAGCCGGTCCATGAACAGCCAGTACTGGCTGGGCAGCGGCCGGTTCAGCCCCCACTCCTGATGCAGCAGCGCGATCGCCTTCGGGGTCGCGTGGATGCCGAGGATCGTCGCCGCCGGGTCACCCGGGATCAGGTGGACCATGAAGAAGACGACGATCGTCACCCCGACGGCCACCGGCACGAGCAGCAGCAGCCGCTGCACCACGAACCCAGTGCGTCCCATCTACGTGCCCAGCCCTACTTGCTCAGCCAGACGTTCTCGAGGTGGTAGTTGCCGAGTGGCGTGACGTAGAAGCCGTGCACGCCGGAGGTGGTGGCGTAGGCGTACGGGGAGTTGTAGAGGAAGGCCATGAACGCGTCGGCCGCCGAGTCGGACTGGACCGTGTTGTACAGCTCCTGCCGGGTCGAGGTGGCCAGGGCCTGCTCCGCGTCGTGGGTGGCCTTGACCACGGTGGGGTTGTTGTAGTTGGTGTAGAACGACTTGGCGCCCGAGCTCGGGTCGACGGCGAAGGTGGCGAGCTCGTCGGGGTCGGGGATGTCCATCGTCCAGTAGGTCAGCGTCATGTCGTACTTGAGGTTCTGCTGGTTCGTGTTGGCCGTGTTCGGGTCGAGCTGCTGGATCTTCAGGTTGATGCCCAGCGGCTTGAGCTCGGACTGCAGGATCGTGGCGATGGTCTGGTCGTCGGAGAAGCCGGAGGACACCAAGATGGTGGTCGAGAAGCCGTTCGGCACGCTGGACTTGGCCATCTCCGCCTTCGCGGCCGTCACGTCGTACTGCAGGCCCTTGGTGGCCGCCTGGTAGAAGGGCACCTGCGGCGGGAAGATCGAGTTGGCCGGCTTGCCGTTGCCGAACAGCACCGCCTTGACCAGCGCGGCCCGGTTGACGGCGAGCGAGATCGCCCGGCGCACGTGCACGTCACCGAACGGCTTGCGGGTCTCGTTGAAGGCCAGGTAGTCGGTCCTGGTCGAGTTGAACAGGTTCATGGTGACGTTCGGCGTGGTCTTCAGGCTGGCCACCGTCGACCAGGCCGGGAACTCGTCCACCTGGGCCTGGCCGCCCTTGAGCTGCAGCTCCCGGGTGTTGTCGCTGGGCGTGTCGGTCCAGGTCACGCTGTTGAGGTACGGCTTGCCCGCTTCCCAGTAGTGGGGATTGCGGACCAGCTTGAGCGAGCTGCCCTTGTGCCAGAAGGCCCACTTGAACGGCCCGGTGCCGACCGGGGCGTTGTAGAAGTCGGTCTCCGGCTTGCCGCCGTAGTTGGCGGGCACGATCCCGTTGGAGAACAGCGACAGGTCGGCCAGCAGCGGCGCCCACGGGTACTTGAGGTTGACCACCACCGTGGACGGCGAGGGCGCGTCCACCGACTTGATCGCCGTGTCGATGTAGCCCCAGCCCTTGGCCGCCGCGCGCGCCTGGTCGATCGAGAACTTCACGTCCTTGGAGGTCATCGGCTGGCCGGTGGAGAACTTCACGCCCTGGCGCAGGGTGAATGTGTAGGTCTTCTTGTCGGCCGAGACCTTGTAGCTGGTCGCCAGCATGGGCTGGATGCCCTTGCCGTTCGGCGTCACGGTGTACAGGGTCTGGAAGATCTGCTCGAAGATCCAGATCGACTCGTTGTCGAACACGGTGGTGGCGTTCATCGACTGCGAGTCGGCGGTCCGCGCGATGACCAGGTCCCCGCCCTTGACCGGCGCGCCGCTGGCGGCGGCCCCCGTGCCCGAGCCTGAGCCCGAGCCGGACGACCCGCCGCAGCCGGCCAGGGCCGCGAGCGCGCTGACCGCGATCACGGTTATCGCTGTGGTGGTCCGGTGCTTCACGGTAACTCCCTGCAATGTCCGGGGCAGCCCCGAGACTCCCCGTTGCGGCGTCGGCCGGCCGCGGGGCGCTTCAGGCGGCAAGGAAGAACAAACCTTTGTCTAAGCCAAGATGATAGAAAATTGCCCGGTTGGCAAGACCGAACCTGGTGACTAAGTGAAGGTTTTACGCCGTTGTTACGCTTCGAGCCCTCTCGTAACGTTTCGCGATCCGATTACATACTGTAGCGTTACGCGCCGTGCGCTACGTTGTGCTCGGCTGCGGCGCGACCGGCGGTGCGGTCGCCGCCGCTCTGGCCCGTGACGGCCATGACGTGCTGATCAGCGACCCCGACCCGGCCGTGGTCGCCGCGGTCAGCCCGGCCGGCCTGCGCGTCGAGAGCCCGGCCGGGACCGTCACCGTCGCCGCGGTCGCCTGGGACGACCTGCCGCCGCGGCTGGACGGCCCCGTCCTGGTCGCCGTCCGGGCCACGCAGCTGACCGTCGCGGCCGGCGCCCTGGCCGGCCGCCTGCACGACGCCGGCTACGTGGTCTGCCTCCGGCACGCTCTCGACGCCGCGATCCTCGCCGAAGCGGCCGGCCCCGGCCGGCTGGCCGCGGCCTCGGCCGGCCTCGACGCCACCGAGGCAGCGCCGGGGGTGGTGCGGGCGGGCGGCCGCACCACGCTGCTGGTCGGCGAACTCCACAACCCCGGTACCGAACGAGTCCGCATCCTCGCCTCCCACCTCCCTCCCGCCAGGGTGACCGAACGCATTCTGGGCTGCCTGTGGACCGCCCTGGCTCGAGACGCCGTACTGGCCGCCGCCTCGGTCACCGACCAGCCGGCCGCCGATGTCCTCGCCGATCCGCGGAACCAGCCGGTGCTGCTCGCGATCGCCCAGGAGGTGCTAGGCCGGGCAACCACGCCCCCGGAACCGCTGCCCCCGGAACCGCTGCCCCTGGGATCGCTGTCCTCGGATTCCTGGCCACCGGAAGCCCCGTCGGCCGAGCTGGCCGGCGGTTTCGACCCGGCCGACCTGCCCGGCTCGCTCGCCCGGCTCGCGCGGGCCAGCCGCAGTTGGCCGGCCCCGCACACCGAGGCTTACCTGGACCTGGCCGTGCGGCACCGGCCGAGCGAGATCCCCGCCATCCTCGGCCGCCGTGGCGGCCCCCTGGTCCAGCGGCTCGTCGACCTCGTGCAGGCCATCGAGCAGGGCCGCCGCCCGTGCTCGCCGGCCAACCTGGCCCTGCTCGCCGCCCACGAGCGCCTGGAGCGGCTCGGCCGGCCGCTCAACGCGGTGTGCGTGGCGATCGGCGCCCCCGGCCGGGCCAGCGCCGGGCCGCTGGCCGGGCGCCCGGTCGGCGTGAAGGACATCATCGCGGTGGCCGGCGTGCCGACCCGCTGCGGCAGCCCGGCCAGCGACCCCGGTCCGGCTGCCGCGGACGCGGTCGTGACCGGCCGCCTGCGGGCGGCCGGCGCCGAGGTGTTCGCGACCACCCAGTGCCTGGAGTACGCGGCCGGGTTCGCGCATCCTGAGGTGGGTGACACGCGCAACCCCCGTGACCCGTCCCGCACCTCGGGCGGCTCGTCCGGCGGGTCGGCCGCACTCGTCGCGGCGGGCGTCTGCGACCTGGCCCTCGGCACCGACACCGGCGGCTCGATCCGGATCCCGGCGGCCTACTGCGGAGTCGTCGGCCTCAAGCCGACCTACGGCCTCCTCCCGCTCGACGGGATCTTCCCCCTGTCGCCGAGCTGCGACCACGCCGGCACCCTCACCGCCACCGCCGCCGACGCCATGGACCTGCTAGCCGCCCTCGCTAGTACCGGCCCCGCCAGCCCGCCCCCCGCCAGTGTCATCGACCACTCTGACCCCACTGCGCCCACCAGTCCCGCCCCGTTCACGGTCGGCATTCTCGCCGCGCAGCTGGACGACCCGTCGGTCACGCCCGCGGTCCGCGACGCCGTCCGCGGCGCGCTGGCCGCCCTGGCCGCCGCCGGGTGGCGGGTCACCGAGCTGACCGCGCCGTGGCTGGGCGAACTGGCCGCCTGGGAGGAGGTCCTCGCCGTCATCGTGGCCCGGGAGGCCTGCCTGGTGCACCGCGACCGCGACACCAGCCGCTACGCCGAGGGCACCCGGGCGCTGCTCACGTACGGAGCGTCGGTCACCGACGCCGCCTACGCCGCCGCCCTCGGGCGGCAGGCCGAGCTCACCGCCGCGGTCGAGGCCAGCCTCGCGGGCGTCGACGTCCTGGCCGGCCCGACCGTCGGCTACCAGGCGCCGGAGCAGGACCCCCCGTTCGGGACCGGCGAAGACCACGGGGAAGGCCGCTTCACCGGCCCCTACAACCTGACCGGCCACCCGGCCGTATCACTGCCGGTGCCCGTCGCCGGCCCCCTCGCCGACCGCCCCGGTCTCCCGGCCGCCGAGCCCCGTCCTGGCGGCGCCGCTCTCCCGGCCGGCCTTCAGCTGGCCGGCCGGCGCGGCGCGGACATGGCCCTGCTCCGGGTGGCCGCCGCCGCCGAGCCCCTGATCGCCGCCCGTACCTCGCCGCTCTAGCCCTGGAGGACCGACGCATGCCCACGACCACGCGCCGTCACACGCACACGCTGGCCGGCCTGGAGGTACCCGTCATCGAGCTGACCGGCGCCGAGGACGGGCCGCGGCTCACCGTCATCTCCGGCGTGCACGGGTGCGAGTACGCGTCGATGGCCGGCGTCCGCCAGTGGGCCCGGAGCCTCGAGGAGCGCGAACTGCGCGGCCGCGTCGTCGCGGTGCCGGTACTGAACCTGCCGGCGTTCCGCGCCCGCAGCCCGTTCATCGTTCCCGACGACGGCAAGAACCTCAACCGGTGCTTCCCCGGCGACCCGGCCGGGACGCTCGCCGACCGGCTCGCCTACGCGGCGTTCACCGAGCTGATCGCGGGCTCCGATGCCCTGATCGACGTGCACGCCGGCGACATGGTCGAGGCACTCGAGCCGTTCGCGCTCTACGACGCGGGCCCCGCCGAGGACCGGGCCCGCGCGCTGGCCACCGCCTACGGCCTCAGCTACGTCATCCGCCAGTCTCCGGGCCCGGGCCGCGCGGTCGGCGGCTCCACCAGCGCGGCCGCCGCCGAAGCCGGCATCCCCGCGATCACCGCCGAGGCCGGCGGCTGCGGCCTGGTCGAACGCGCCGCCGTCGAGGCGCACGTCCGCGGCCTCAACGGGGTCCTGGCGGCCCTCGGCATGGCCGGCCCGCCGCCCGCCGCCAGTCCCGCTCCGCCGCCCGCCTACCTTGAGCGTTTCCTGTGGCTGCGCTGCGAGGACGAGGGCTGGTGGGAGCCCGTCGTCAGCCCCGGCGAAGCGGTCGCCGAGGGCCAGCTGCTCGGCACCGTCAGCAGCCTCGACGGCGGCCGGACCCTGCAGACGATCACCGCCCCCGCGGCCGGCGTCCCGATGTTCATCACCAGCTCCCCGGCCGTCGCCGCCGAAGGCCTCCTCCTCGGCCTCGGCGCCAGCTAACCCCCGGATCCGACCCCTTTCCAGTCGCGTCTGGCAGCAGTCGGTTCCTGGCGCATGATCCGAGTCTTGACACCGGTTACATGGCTGTTTAGCGTCATCGGCTAGATAGCAATGTAACCGGTTTCATAGCCTCGCTAGGTGAGCCTCGATGACGACGGTGTACGACGTGGCCCGGATGGCGGGAGTCTCCACGGCCACGGTCTCCCGCGTCATGCGCGACTCCGACCTGGTGCAGGCCGGGACCCGCCAGCGCGTGCAGGCCGTGATCGAGGCGCTGGGCTTCGTGCCCGACGCCACCGCCCAGGGGCTCAGCCGCCGCCGCAAGGACATCATCGGTCTCGTCGGGCTGGAGCGCGGGTCGGCCGAGATCGACATCGAGCGCGAGAGCCTGCTGTTCATCGACCAGATCGTGCACGCGGCCGAGGCGGTGCTGCGGGATACCGAGTACTCCCTGCTGCTGACGTTCGGCTCCAGCGGGCGGTCATTCGAGCAGCGGGTGCGGGCGCTGTCCGGCAAGGTCGACGGCCTCCTGGTGGCCGAGGAGGTCATGGCCGTCGCGGACCTGCGCCGCCTGGCCGGGAAGATCCCGCTCACGGTTATCGCGGGCCGGCGCGAGGAGACCGAGCTCGACGTCGTGCTGGCGGACAACGCGGGCGGCATCACCGCCCTGGTGGCCCACCTGGCCACCGAACACCGGTACCAGCGGCTCTGCTTCGTCACCGGGCCGCCCGACGCGCCGGACGCCAGGGAGCGGCAGGCCGCGTTCGAGAACGCGGTGCTGGCCAGCCCGGGCTGCGTCATCGACCAGATCGTGCACGGCGACTTCTCCGAGTCCAGCGGGACCGAGGCGGCCCGCGTGCTGCTCGCCCGCGGGCCGCTGCCGCAGGCCGTGGTGTGCGCCAACGACCAGATGGCCATCGGCGCGCTGCGGGAATTCCAGCGGGAGGGGATCGCGGTCCCGGCCGACGTGGCCCTGACCGGGTTCGACGACGTATACCCGAGCCGGCTGGTCGACCCGCCGCTGACCACGGTGAGCCAGCCGCTGCGCGAGCTCGGCGTGCGCGCGACGCGGCGGCTGCTGGCCCGGATCGAGAACCGGGCGCTGCCGCCCGAGACGAACGTGCTGCCGACCCGGGTCATGATCCGGGCCAGCTGCGGGTGCCAGGGGAGGGACACCACCCAAGCGGGAGTGGGGACTCACCGGTAACACCCGAAAGGAGCACCGCCGTGCGCAAACGACTGGACTGGCTGACTGGGGACCGGCGCCGGCGCCGCCACGGTCCCGCCGGCCCCGGCCGGCTGGACCACCACGTTCAGTGATGCCTTCTCCGGAGCAGCCGGGTCGGGCGCGGACGGCAACTGGACCTACGACCAGGGAACTCAGTACGCCGGCGCGGGCCGCGCCGCCAACTGGGGCACCGGCGAAGTGGAGCGCAACACGACCTCCACCGCGAACGTCTCCGAGGACGGGAGCGGCCACCTCACCATCACCCCGGTGAACTCCGGCGGCTCCTGGACCTCGGGCCGGCTCGAGACCGTATCGAGCAGCTTCGCCGCCCCGGCCGGCGGCGAGCTGGAGGTCAGCGCGTCGGTCAAGCAGCCCAATCCGGCTAGCGGGCTCGGCTACTGGCCGGCGTTCTGGCTGCTCGGCGCGGGCTTCCGGGCCAGCGGAGCCGGTACCTCGGGCACCATGACCTGCTCTAACTGGCCCAGTGTCGGCGAGATCGACGCCATGGAGGACGTCAACGCGCTGTCCGAGGTGGCCGGCACGCTGCACTGCGGCGTGGACCCCGGGGGTCCGTGCAACGAGACGACCGGGTCGGGCAGCGGCCTGGTCGCGTGCTCCGGCTGCCAGACCGGGTTCCACACCTACTCGATCATCATCGACCGGACCAACACCGCCGCCGAGTCCATCTCCTGGCTGCGCGACGGGACGGTCTACCACACGGTGACCGAGGCCCAGATCGGCACGTCGACCTGGCAGGCCGCGGTGGACCACGGGTTCTTCATCCTGCTGGACGTGGCCATCGGCGGCGGGTTCCCGAACGGCGTCTGCAACTGCTCGACCCCGGTCGCCGCGACCAGTTCGGGCGCGGCCATGAGCGTCGGCTACGTGGCCGTCTACTCCAAGGCAGCCGCCGGCGGCGGGGGCGGCGGAGGCGGCGGAACCGGCGGCGGCACGTCGTGCACGACCACGGCCACCGCGGACATCTCCGCCGACTGCTACAGCGCCAGCCAGGGCGCGATCAGCAAGACGACCACCACGGACACCGATCCGGCCGGGGTCGACTCCAACCAGGTCGCCCAGCTGACCAACGGCGAGTACCTGAAATACAGCGGCGTCAACTTCGGCTCGGGCTCGACGCAATTCGGCGCCCGGGTCGCCTCGGGCGCCGCGGCGGGCGTGAGCGGCCTGGTGGAGGTGGTGCTCGACAACCCGGCCAACGCCCCGGTGGGCAGCTTCGCGGTCGGTAATACCGGCGGCTGGTCGACCTGGAAGACCATCCCGGCCAACATCTCCGCTGTCACCGGAACCCACGACGTCTACCTGGAGTTCTCCTCAGGAGCGGGCGGTAATCCGCCGTTCGTGAGCCTGCACTGGTTCAGCTTCCCGGCCCACTAGGCCCCGAACGGGCGGCGGGAATCCCAGCCGGGGTTCCCGCCGCGCCCCGTCCGGCCTCGGCATCCCCGTCCTTGCGGTTCCCGTGCTTGAGGTCAATGATGATGTCGATCTTGGCGTCGATGCGGTGAACGACGTCGACGATCATGTTCAGGCGCTGCTCCAGCTCCTCGAGCCGGGACTTCAGGTCGCGGTCGTCCGCACGGGCCTCGGCCGGATCCTGCGGCAGGCGGCCGTTGAGGACGGCGTCGAGCTGCTGCCGGGGCCAGCCCAGCGTTTCGGAGAGCGATTCCAGGGTCCGCGGATTGCGGCGCCGGCTGACCCGGTGCCGCTGAATTTCCCGGATGGTCGCCACGGATACGTTCGATTGCACCGCGAGATCACGCTGGCTCAATTTAAGCTCGCGCATGCGGCCGGTAATGGCCTCGGCAACCGCGACCCAATCCTCCGACACGAATTCCTCCGCGCTCGCCGGTAAGATCACTAGTCCCCGCGCTTTTCAGCTGGCCTGGCGCCGGCTTCTTCGCTCGGCCGATACCGTGGTTGAGCACACGGGAGGATGTCATGACACCGCTGCGGTTCGGCATAGTCAGCGAATCGGTCCGCCAGGGGCGGGCGTGGCTGGACTACGCCCGCCAGCTTGAGGACGCCGGGATCGGCGCGCTGCTGATCCGGGATCACTTCTCGGCGGGCGCCTTCGGCCAGCAGCTGGCGCCGTTCACCGCCCTCGCCTCCGCCGCCGCGGTGACGACCCGCCTCCGGCTGGGCACCCTGGTCCTGTCGAATGATTTCCGGCATCCCGCCCTGGTTGCCCACGAGGCCGCCAGCCTGCACCTGGTGTCCGAGGGAAGGTTCGACCTCGGCCTGGGGGCCGGCTGGTACCAGCCGGAGTACGACGCCGCCGGCATCGGCTTCGACCCGGCGGGACAGCGCATCGGCCGGCTGGAGGAATCGCTGGGCATCATCAGGGCCCTGCTGGCCGGCACCCCGGTCCGCCACTCCGGCCACTGGTACCAGGTGGACGGGCTTGACCTCGACGTGCTCCCGGAGCGGCGGAGCTCCCCGCGGCTGCTGATCGGCGCGGGCGGGCCGCGCATGCTCCGCCTGGCCGCCCGGTACGCGGACGTGGTCGGCCTGCTGCCTGCGCCGATCAGGAACGCGACGGACAGCGACGACCCGCAGGACCGGCTGCCCGCGGCGTTCGACGCCAAGATCGCCGTGCTCCGCGAGGCCGCCGGTGACCGGTTCCCGGGGCTGGAGCTCAGCGCGCTCGGCACCTTCATCGTCACCGGCCGGCGGCGGGCCAGCACGGACGAACTCATCCGCGAGCGTGGCTGGTCGGGCCTTGACGCGGAGACGGTCTGGCAGATGCCCACCATCTTCGTCGGCAGCGCCGCCCAGATCCGCGACGACCTGCACGCCCGCCGCGACCGGTTCGGCCTGTCCTACCTGGTCGCCGGCGAGAGTGCCCGGCCCGAGCTGACCGAGATCATCAGCGGCCTCTAACTCAGGCCGAACGCCTCCGCCACCCGCTTGACCAGCCCGTCTTCGGTCATGGCGGGGTTCACCTCAATGACGGGCAGGGCGAGCCGCCCGGCTTCCTCCCGTAGCCGGCCGGTGAACATCCGGTCGCGTTCGAGCAGGTTGCGCAGCGCCCGTTCCGGGTCGCTGGTGCGCCCCGCGATCTGCCGCAGCGAGCCCCGGCTCTCGAACGCGGCCCGCCGGAAACCGGGCGTCGGAAGCAGCCAGGCAGCGCGCCCGGGCTCGGCCAGGAGCGGCCGCACGAGCCGCGGCAGCAGCCGGAACCCCTCCGCGATCACGCCCGGCCCCGGAAGCCAGGAAAGCTCCAGCAGGTCCTCGACGATCAGCCCGAAGCCCTCGCCCCGGAACCAGTGGAACGTCTCCAGCATCGTCGCCGGAGACCGGCTGACCCACCGCTCGTCCATGTCCATGGCCGCGAACTCAGCCAGGAACGGGCTGTCCTCCGGCAGCATGCGCCGGGCATGATCCGGCATCACGTCGTCGGTCGCGTACCGGCGCAGGCCGTACCGGTCCGCCAGGCGGCGGGCGACGGTGGACTTGCCCGCACCGCTGCCGCCGCCGATCCAGTAGACGTCCCGCAGCCGCTCCCGCAGCACCGCGTCGCTCACGAGCCAGTGGCGCGGTCGGCCGGCGACGGGAGCAGCCGCCGGGCCGCGAGCGGCTCGCCCGGCAAGGCGATTCGCGCGGAGGAGGAGCCCGCCAGCAACGGCAGGTAATGCGAGCGCGGCATCGGCTCGGCGCCCAGCGACCGCAGGAACAGGCTGTCCCACTGGGCGTCGATGAGCAGGCCGCCCGCCGCCTCCAGCCGCGCGGCCATGTCCGCCACCGCGATCACGGCCGCGCCGGGATGCCGCCCGAACAGGGAATCCCCGCTGATCACGCCGCCGGTGCCGATGCCGATCGCGCCCCCGGCCAGCTCGCCGTCCCGCCACACCTCGACGCTGTGCGCCCAGCCCTGCTCGTGCAGGGCGGTCAGGGCGGCCAGCAGCGGGTCGGTGAGCCAGCGCGGCTCGCGCCCCGCGCGGCACTCCTCGGCGACCCGCCCGAACGCGGCGTTGGCGGTCGTCCGCAGCTCGTGGCGGCGCAGCAGCTTCCGCACGTTCCGGCCCAGGTGAACGCGACCGGGACCGATCACCGGCCGCGGGTCAGGCGACCACCACGCCACCCAGTACGGGTCGCCGTCCTTGCGGCCGACCAGGCCGATCGTCCCGTCCGCCACCAGGTCCTCGTACTGGAACTCGTTGATGGCGCGGAACTGCTCGTCCGGCGCGGGCATCGGGAACAGGCCGCGCCGGTACGCGCCGAGCACGCTGGCCGGGCTCAGGTCGGCGCAGAACGCGACCGGGAGGCCGGCCGGGCCATCGGGACCGATCTCCAGCGCCTCCCAGTCCGGGTAACGCACCCGCGGCCAGCCGAAGGTCCCGGGGCGCCGCCAGGTACCCCGTCGCGATCAGGCGCCCGATGGTGCGGTCCAGCAGCCCGTCGTCGACCGCCGGGAAGTCGATCCCGCTGCCGGCCAGCGCCTGCTCGGTGCGGGACCGGCTGTACAGCGGGAAGACGTGCCCCAGGTACATCTCGGCCGGCGTGAGCCCGGATCCGGGGTCGCGGTCGACGAACAGCGGCAGGAACGGGGTCATCGGGTGCGACGGATGAAGGGCCGCGTACCGGATCAGCTCGTTCACCCAGTCACCGAACGGCACCGCCCGGACGCCGAACCCGTGCGCCCGCAGCCGCCCGGCCAGCGATCCGAGCCCGGCGGGCCGCGGGCTGCCGAGGTGAAAGGTCTGCCCGGCCCACGGACCGAGCGAAATGTGCCTGATCGCCGCCGCGCACAGGTCGGCGGGCACGAAGTCGAGCGACAGGTCGATGTCGGGCGCCAGGCCGGTATCGGCGATGAACCTGATCAGCGCGCACAGCTCGGTCCCGGTGTTCCAGGCCCCGGTGCGCAGGCTCCCGGCGATGTCCAGCGGACGGTAGACCGATACCGGCAGCCCGGCCCGCCCGGCCTTCCTGAGCAGTTCCTCCGCCACGTACTTGGTCTCCACGTACCCGATCCGCAGCCGGCCGGGGTGCGCCAGCGGCGTGTCCTCGGTGACCTCGCGCACGCCGGCCACGCCCAGCCCGGCCAGGACTGCGGTGGTGGAGACGTAGTGGACGGGAACGCCCCCGCCCAGCCCGGCCAGCCGGATCACCTCGCGGGTGCCGGTCACGTTGGCGGCCCGCAGCTCGGAGTACGGGTAGATGAAGTTCACCAGCGCGCCCGCGTGGTAGATGACGTCGGTGCCGCGCGCCAGCTCGCGGAACTGGCCGGGGGACAGGCCCAGGCCGGGGGAGGCGAGGTCGCCCGGCAGCGGCACCATCCGGTCCGCGTCCGGGGCGGGGAGCTCGTAGCGGGCCGCGGCCTCGGCGATGCGCTGCCGGGCGTGCGCCGCGTCGCGCGCCCGGACCAGGCACCAGACCCGCGCGCCGGTCGCCGCGAGCAGGTCGCTCAGCAGGTGCGCCCCGAGGAAACCGGTCGGCCCGGTGAGCAGCACCTCGCGGGGCGGCTGCCGGTCCCGCCCCCCGTCCCGTCTTTTTCGCGCCGAACGAGTGCCGTCCCCCCCATCGTCCCCGATCTCCGCCTCCCAGGCCAGGTCGGTCCCGGCCGGCTCACCATCCGCGGCCAGCCGCCCGGCGCGGGCCCGGTCGGCGGCGCGGGCGAACCCGCGCAGCGTCGGATCGCGCAGCAGGTCCCGGGTCAGCGGGCTCACGCGGTCCGGGCCGATGCCGAACATGACCCGTGCGTGCGCCAGCATCTCGGCCGCCAGCAGCGAGTTCCCGCCGAGTGCGAAGAAGTCGTCGTCGAGGCTGACCCGTTCGGCCTTCAGCAGCCCGGCCCACAGGTGCGACAGCCCGGCCTCGGTGGGGGTGCGGTCCTCCTCCTGATCGGCGGCGGGCTGGTCGCCGGCGGCCCGCCGGGCCGGGAGCGGGGGAGACTCCGGTGCCTCCGGCTGCGGCTCCGGCGTCATCCGCTCCAGCGCGGTGAACACGGCAGGCACCATGTACCCCGGCAGCTGTGCGCGCAGGAACCGGCGCAGGCTGGCCGCCGTCGGTGCCGGCCGCTCCGGGTGCCGCAGCGTGTAGCGCGCCGCCAGGCGCGTTCCCGCGGGTACCACCGCCACCTGCCCGATATCCGGGTGGCCGGCCAGCGCGCGCTCGATCTCCGCGGGCTCGACGCGGTAGCCGAGCACCTTGAGCTGGCGGTCGGCGCGCCCGATGAGCTCGAGCTCGCCGTCGGGACGCCAGCGTCCGAGATCACCCGTTCGGTACATCATGCCGCCCTGACCGCCGCCGGGGTCGGGCCGGAACCGGGCCGTGGTGAGCGCGGGGTCGCCCAGGTAGCCCCGGGCGACACCGCAGCCGCCGATGTAGATCTCGCCGGCCGTCCCGGGCGGCACGGGCTCCAGCGTCTCGTCCAGGACCATGATCCGGGCGTGCCCGGCCGGGCGGCCCACCGGGACCAGGGCCTGCGGGGCGTCGCTCACGTCGGACAGGGCCGAGGTGATAGTGGTCTCGGTCAGCCCGTAGGCGTTCAGCAGCCGGGCGCCGGGGGCCGCCGCCAGCGCGGCCCGGCAGTCCGCGGGGTCCGCCATCTCGCCGCCGGTGATCATCAGGCGCAGGCTCCGCAGCCGCCGGTCGCCCGGCCCGGCCACGGCGAGCAGCCGGTGCCAGTAGGCCGGGGTCAGGTCGGCCACGGTGACCTGCTCCTGCTCCAGGTAGCCGAGCAGGTCGGCCGGGGCGACGGTGCCCGCGGGCGGCAGCATCAGGGTCGCGCCGCCGGTCAGCGCGACGAGCATCTGCTCGACCGAGGTGTCGAAGGCCAGCGCGGCCAGCTGCAGCACCCGGTCACCGGCGCCGATCTCGTAAGCAGCCGAAACCGCGCTGATGACGCAAGCCAGGCTGCCGTGGCTGACCGCGACGGCCTTGGGCTGGCCGGTGGATCCCGAGGTGTGGATGACGTAGGCAAGATGATCCGGGCGCAGGCTGACCGCGGGCGTCGCGGCCGGCTCGCCGCCGGGGACGCCCGGCGTCTGGTCGCCCGGTCCGGGATCGCCGAGCGCGAGCAGCCTGACCCCGGCGATCTTCATGCTGGTATCCGCGGTCAGGACGGCCAGCGGGCGGGTCCGCGCGCAGGTCGCGGCCAGGCGGGCCGGGGGAAGCGACGGGTCGAGCGGCAGGTACCCGCTGCCCGCTTTCATAATCGCGAGCAGGCTGCGGACGGCCTCGGCGCCGCGGTCGAGGCAGACGCCGATCAAGGTCTCCGGGCCGGCCCCCAGCTCCGCGAGACGGCAGGCGAGCTGGTCCGCCGACTCGTCGAGCTCGCGGTAGGTCAGCTGGGTGTCCCCGGCGATAACGGCCGTAGCGCCGGGGTGTCGGGCGGCCTGATCGGCCACCATGTCGTGCACGAACCGGACCGGATGGCGGAATGGCCTGCCCGGCCCCGTTATTTTTACCTGATCGTTCTCAGTGGCCACGAAAAGGTTTCCTCCCCTCGCGTTAGCATGACTAACCCGCCGAATACGGCATCACTGACCCGGCTCGCCGGATAAGTCACAATAATCCGCATCAGTTTCGACGCTTGCTCAGGTGGCGTCGTGTCCCCGATCGTGCTTGCGGCGACGTGCGGGGGGAATGAATACAGTGCACTTCTGGGGCCTATGCTCAAGGAGATAAACAGTTATGGGGGGATTTGCCGTGAAATCACGGCATCGGTTGCTCGCCGGTTACACCGCCTGGATGGTCGTGCTCGTCACGGTGTATTGCGTCCGGCCTGGCCTGCGGACGGAGACGTGGGGTCTGATCGGCCTGAGCGGCGCGGTCGCCATCGTAGCGGGCGTGATCCTCAATCGTCCCGCGCGCAGGGTGCCCTGGCTGCTGCTGGCTCTGGCGCAGGCGAGCTTCGCGGCCGGCCAGGTCAGCTTCCTGGTGGCGGAGCTGCTGGGGACGCGGCTGTCCTTCCCCTCGTTCGCCGACGTGCTGTACCTGGTGACCTATCCGCTGTACGCGGCCGGGCTGGTCATCTTCATCTGGTGGCGCACCCCGGACCACGACCGCCGCAGCCTGATCGACGCGATGACGCTGACCGCGGGCCTGGCCCTGCTGTCCTGGATCTACCTGATCCTGCCCTATGCGGACAACCCGGCCCTGTCCTGGCTGCAGAAGAGCGTGGCCATCGCCTATCCGCTCGGTGACGTGCTCGTCCTGGCCATGATCGCCCGGCTGCTCGCCCCGGGCTCGTGGCGGTCCCCGTGCGTCCAGTTCCTCACCGTGGGCGCGATCGGGATGCTGGGCTCGGACACGCTGTACGGCCTGATCCAGCTGCACGGGACCTTTCGCAACGGGACAGCCGTCGACCTGGGCTGGTTCATCATCTACGCCAGCTGGGGCATCGCCGCCCTGCACCCGTCGATGACCGAGCTCACCCGGCCGGTGACCAGGCAGCAGGTAGAGGTCTCGCCCACCCGGCTGGCCGTGCTCCTGCTCGCGTCGCTGATCGCCCCGGTGGTGCTGTTCACCCGCTCGGTCCACTTCGGCGGCCTCGACGAGAGCGTGATCGCGGTCTTCTCCGCGATCTTGTACCTGCTGGTGCTGTCGCGGCTGTGGGACGTGGCCGCCTCGCACCGCCGGGCGCTGGGCCGGGAGCGGGCGGTCCGGCAGGCCGGGGTTTCCCTGGTGGCGGCGGTTACCGTCGAGCAGGCCGCGGCGGCGGTCAGGTCCGCGACGGACGCCCTGCTCGGCCAGCGTTCGCACGGTGACGTGCTGCTCACGGTGCGGGCTGACGATGCGTTCCGCGCGGCGACCGCCGCGTCGGTCCGCCCGGATCCGATGAGCCAGCTCGGGGCGATGACCGAGGTGTGGCTGCCGTTCGCGACCGGCTCGGTGCCCCTCCTCGAGCCAGCGACGAGGCTGCCCGAGCCGGCCCGGGCGCTGGTTGCCGGCTGCGACTGGATGCTGCTCTGCCCGCTGACGCTCCGGGACCAGCCGTCGGGCGATCCGCTCATCGGGGTGCTCGCGATGTTCGGCGAGCAGCGCGTCCTGGCGGACCTGGCCGCCACGATGGAGATCCTGGCGCACCAGGTGGCCCTGGCCATCGAGCGCATCATGCTCCGCATGGAGATCACCCGCCAGGGCAACGAGGCCTACTTCCGCACCCTGGTCCAGGACACCTCGGACGTCATCTTGATCGTGGCGGACGACGGGAAGGTCAGGTACGCGACGCCGTCGGCCACGACCATCTTCGGTGACATCGCCATCGAGGGAACGTTTGCCTGGAACCTCGTCGCCAACGGCAAGCGCAGCGACCTCGTCAGCCTGATCGCCGACCCGCGGGTCGGCCAGGGGGGCGGCTCGGGCTACGTGGACCGGAGTATCGTCCGCCACGACGGCGTGATCGTCCAGGTTCAGATCAGGGCCAGCGACCTGCGCAAGGACGCGACCGTGGCCGGCCTGGTGCTCACCATCAGGGACGTGACCGAGCAGCGCCAGCTCGAGGAGAAGCTCAAGCACCAGGCCTTCCACGACGCGCTGACCGGGCTGCCCAACCGGCTGCTGTTCCAGGACCGGATCTCGCGGCAGGTTGCCGCGGCCCGCCGGGACGGTGCGACGGTCGGCGTGCTGTTCGTGGACCTGGACGACTTCAAGGTCGTGAACGACACGATGGGCCACGGCGTCGGCGACGAGCTGCTGGCCGCCGTGGGCGGGCGGCTGTCCGGGCTGATCGGCGACTGCGACACGGCCGCGCGGCTCGGCGGTGACGAGTTCGCGCTGCTCATCGGCTGCGCCGCGGACTGCGCCGCGGTCGAGGCGGCGGCCAGCCGGGTGGTCGAGGCGTTCGGCGAGCCGTTCGCGCTGGCCTCCGGTTCCGTGCTCACGCCGGTCACCGTCGGGGTCGCCACCACCTCCGACAGCGCCGACACCGACGAGCTGCTCCGGCACGCGGACCTGGCCCTGTACGCCGCCAAGGCGGCGGGCAAGCGGCAGTGGCGCCGCTACCAGCCGGTGCTGAGCGCCGGGCTGATCAGGCGGCGGGAGCTGCAGGCCGCCCTGGAGGAGGCGGTCGCCTGCTCGGCCTTCACGCTCGCCTACCAGCCGATCGTCACGCTCACCACCGGCGAGCTGGCCGGGTTCGAGGCCCTGATCCGGTGGCCGCATCCGCAGTGGGGCATGATGCAGCCCGATCAGTTCATCGCCCTGGCCGAGGAGACCGGCCAGATCGTGCCGCTCGGCTCCTGGGTGCTGACCCGCGCCGCGGCGGACCTGGCCCGCTGGTGCCGGGAGTCACGCGGGCTCTACATCAGCGTGAACGTGTCGGCCCGCCAGTTCAGCGCGCCCGGTTTCGTCGACGGCGTGCGCCGCGTCCTGGCCACCACGGGGCTCGAGCCTCGCGCGCTCATGCTCGAGCTGACCGAGAGCGTGCTGCTGCGCCGCGACGAGCGGATGCACTCCGACCTGGCCGAGCTCAAGGACATCGGCGTCCGGCTGGCCATCGACGACTTCGGCACCGGCTACTCCTCCCTGTCCTACCTGCGGGAGCTGCCCATCGACGTGCTGAAGATGGACAAGTCCTTCGTGGACGGGATCGCGGTGTCCGAGCAGCGGCTGGCCCTGGCCGAGGGCATCGTCCAGATCGCGCGGACGCTGCGGCTCGAGGTTATCGCCGAGGGCATCGAGAGCGATATCCAGCGTGACCTGCTGACCTCGATGGGCTGCCAGTTCGGCCAGGGATACCTGCTGGCCATGCCGATGCCGCCCGGCCAGGCGGAGACGCTGGCCCGGATCGGGGCCCACCTGGTGCCCAGCCTGCCCCGCCAGGCCTCCTCGGGAGTGACATCGGAACCGAGGTGACGCGCTGGCCCATCCGGAATACGCCGCCCGCCGGGCCGGTTGAGATACATGCAAACGCATACATCTTAGCCAGGAGGAACCATGCAGTTCGGGATCTTCTCGGTCAGCGACATCACCCGGGATCCGGTGTCGGGGCAGACGCCGACCGAGGCGGAGCGGATCGACGCGATCACGCAGATCGCGCAGAAGACCGAAGAGGTAGGGCTCGACGTCTTCGCCATCGGCGAGCACCACAACCCGCCCTTCTTCTCGTCCTCGCCGACGACCCTGCTGGCCTATATCGCGGCGATCACCTCCAAGCTGATCGTCACCACGTCGACCACGCTGATCACGACGAACGACCCGGTGCGGATCGCGGAGGAGTACGCGATGCTGCAGCACCTGAGCAAGGGCCGGATGGACCTGATGATCGGCCGCGGCAACACCGGCCCGGTCTACCCGTGGTTCGGCCAGGACATCCGGCAGGGCCTGCCGCTGGCGCTGGAGAACTACAACCTGCTGCACCGGCTGTGGCGTGAGGACGTCGTGGACTGGGAGGGTAAGTTCCGCACTCCGCTGCAGGGATTCACGAGCGTGCCGCGGCCGCTGGACGACGTTCCCCCGTTCGTGTGGCACGGCTCGATCCGCACCCCCGAGATCGCCGAGCAGGCCGCCTTTTACGGCGACGGCTTCTTCGCCAACAACATCTTCTGGCCCCCGGAGCACTACCAGCGGCTGATCCGGTTCTACCGGCAGCGCTACGCCCATTACGGCCACGGCAGCGAGCAGCAGGCCATCGTCGGCCTGGGCGGGCAGGCCTTCATTGCCCATAGGTCGCAGGACGCGATCGCCGGGTTCCGTCCGTACTTCGACGAGGCGCCGGTTTACGGGCACGGCCCGTCGATGGAGGACTTCATGAAGCTGACCCCGCTGTCGGTCGGCAGCCCGCAGGAGGTCATCGACAAGACCCTGACCTTCCGCGAGCACTTCGGCGACTACCAGCGGCAGCTGTTCCTGATGGACCACGCGGGCCTGCCGCTGAAGACGGTCCTCGACCAGCTCGACCTGCTCGGCGAGGAAGTGGTGCCGGTGCTGCGCAAGGAGATGGCCGCCCGGCAGGATCCCGCGACGCCGGAGGGCCCCACCCACGCCAGCCTGGTCCGGGCCAGGTACGGCGACGCCGCCCCGCGCCAGCCGCGTCCGAACGCCAACCGCGGCGACAACGTCACCGGCGCGTCCCCGTACCAGGACTCCGCGCCGGAGTTCCAGGCGGAGTACCCCGACCTGTGATGACCGAACCCGCAGCGCCCGGAGCCGTGCTAGCAGAACCCGGGCTGGCCGAACCCGGGCTGGCCCGCCGGCCCCTCGCCAACGACGCGTGGGAGGCGCTGCTGTCCGCCCACGCCGTGCTGATGAAGCAGTTCGCGGCGCGCGACATCTGGCAGGACGTCTCGATGCGCGAGTACGACGTGCTCTACACCCTGTCCAAGTGCCCCGGGCCGCAGCGCCTCGGCGACCTCGGCCGGCACGTCCTGCTCAGCCAGCCGGCCCTGTCCCGCCTGGTCGGCCGGCTGGCCGAGCGCGGCCTGGTCGAGCGGTGTCCCGACCCGGCCGACGGCCGCGGCGTCCGCCTCGCCCTCACCGCGGCCGGCCGCGCCCGGCAGCGCGACATCGGCCGCCGGCACGCCCGCGACGTAGCCCGCGCCCTGACGGCCCGCCTGACCAGCGCCGAACTGACCCAGCTGGAAACGCTCGGCCGCAAGCTGGCCGCCGCACCCCGACCGTCTGTGACGCAAAAAGAGAGAGCCGCGATCCCATGACCGCCCCCACCGCTACCGAACGACTCCGGCTCGCCGTCATCAGCGCCGGCACCAGTGACCCTTCCTCGACGCGGCTGCTGGCCGACCGCATCGCCAGCCGCGCCGCCGCCCTGGCGGCCCGGCGCGGCGGCGCGGTGACGGTCAGCGTCATCGAGCTGCGCGAGCTCGCCGCCGACATCGCCTCGGCGCTGACCACCCAGCTGATAACGCCGAAGCTGGAGCAGGCCATCACCGCCCTGCGCCAGGCCGACGGCATCGTCGCCTGCACCCCGGTCTACCAGGCCGGCCCCAGCGGCCTGTTCACCTCGTTCTTCCAGGTCCTGGACAACGACCTGCTGATCGGCCGGCCCGTCGTGCTGGCCGCGACGGCGGGCACCGCCCGGCACGCCCTCGTCGCCGACGACCAGATGCGCCCCCTGTTCGCCTTCCTGCGCACCATGGTCGCTCCGACCTCGGTCTTCGCCGCCCCCGAAGACTGGAGCGACCCGGCCCTGGCCAAGCGCGTCGACCGGGCCGCGCTCGAGCTCGTCCTGCTCATGGAGAGCGGCTTCGCCCGCGCGATCAGGGACGAGTCCTGGCAGGCCTACCAGCACGAGTACGGCAGCGCCGGCGGCACCGAGACCGCCATCGAGCTCGACACCGACCTCATGCGCCTCGCCGCCGGCGGCTCCGCCGGGTAGGGGCGGCCAGGCTGGCCTTACTGGGCGCGGACCGCCGGTGTCAGGATGTCACCGACTGCCTCCACCAGCAGCGTCATCTCGTAGGAGACCACGTTCGTATCGCATTGCGAGGCGGCCAGGACCGCCAGGCAGGACCCGTCGCTGATCGCCATGACGAAGAGCAGCCCGTTCTCCATCTCCACCAGGGCCTGCGTCGGCAAGCCGGCCTCGAAGATCCGGGCGGCGCCTTGTACCAGGCTGACCAGGCCGGAGGTGATGGCCGCGAGCTGCCCGGCGTGGGCCTGCGGGAGATGTTGCGACACGGCCAGCGGCACGCCGTCCGCGGACACGACGATGGCGTGCGCCACATCCGCTACCCGCGACGTGAAGCCGGTGATGAGCCAGTTCAGGTCCTGGCGGTATACCGAACTCAACGACCAGTCTCCTCTCCCGCGCCGGGCTCCTGGCCCTTGGCACGGCGAATTCCGCCCTGGAAACCGCTCAGGCGGTTGCGGACCAATTCAGGGGATCGCTGCGGGGCCGCCGGTCCCTTGGCCCCGCGTCCGCCGGCCGCGTCGGCAGCCGGGTGGCCGCCACCCACGGAACCGGGCAGGAGGTTCGCTCGCGGGACGCGTACCGGCAGTCC
Organism: Streptosporangiaceae bacterium; assembly: GCA_025934635.1. The sequence continues at coordinate 24,282 of JAICWX010000032.1, forward strand.
CGCGGCCGTGTGGTCGCCGCCCGGGTCGGTACCGGCCTGACCGGTACCGACCTGACCGGCATGCCGGTCAGCGCCCCACAGGCCCGCTCCGGATACCCCGCCCGGCACCGGCAGCAGGCCGGGCACGGGCAGCCCGGAGGGCGTCGGCGGTGGAACCTCGGCTGGATTGCCGCCGTCAGCCGCGGTGGCCGCCGGCGGGTGGCTGCGGAACCAGATCGACGTCGATGAGCCGGGCGGCCGCGCCGCCTCGCGCGGGGCGGCCGCCGCCTGCGCCGTGTGATGCTGGCCGGCCGGGGCCTGTGCCACGTGATGCTGCATCGGTGTGGCGGTCATCGGTGCCGCGGTCATCGGTGCCGCGGTCATCGGTGCCGAGGGATCGGTCCAGCCGCTGGCGGACGGCCCGGCCGGGGTCAGGCGGGCGGCGGCCCGCTGGCCGCCGGCCGCCTGGCGCGAGGTCGCAGTGGTCCGGCGCTCCAGCCGGTCGCCAGGCCAGGAGGACTGCTGGGCTTCCCGGGCGGCGACGTTGTCCGGCAGCCAGACCAGGGCGGCCAGCCCCTGCGGGGGCCGTGAGCGCAGCCTGACCCGGACCCCGTGCCGCTCGGCCAGCCGGGCCACCGCGAACAAGCCCATGTGCCGGGATACCGACACGTCGATGACCGGCGGATTGTCGAGCCGCCAGTTCATCTCGGCCAGCCGGGCCTCGGGCACGCCGACCCCGCTGTCACTGACCTCGACCAGCACGCCGCCGCTGGTCAGTTCCTGGGCCGACACGTGGACCGGGGCATCTTCGGGGGAGAAGACCGTCGCGTTCTCGATGAGCTCCGCCAGCAGGTGCACCACGTCGGACACCGCCTGCCCGGCGATCGCGATCCCGGGCTGGATCTTGAGCGCTACCCGGCCGTACTGCTCGATCTCCGACGCCGCGGCCCGGGCCACGTCCGCGAGCGGCACCGGCCCGCTCCACTTGCGCGCGGTGTCATGACCAGCCAGCAGCAGCAGGTTCTCTGAGTTGCGGCGCATCCGGGTGACCAGGTGGTCCATCGAGAACAGGTTGGCCAGCCGCCCGGGATCTTGCTCGTTCTGCTCCAGCGAGTCGATCAGGCGCACCAGCCGCTCGATCAGGGACTGGCTGCGCCGGGACAGGTTGACGAACATCGCGTTGAAGCTGCGGCGCAGCATCGCCTCGTTGCCGGCCAGCCGCACCGCTTCCGAGTGCACCTGGTCGAACGCCCGGGCGACCTGGCCGATCTCGTTGGCCGACATCACCTCGATCGGCGCCACCTCCAGGCTGGCGGAGGGATCCTGGGCCTCGCTCAGCTGCCGGACCCGCTCCGGCAGCTGCACCGTGGCGATGTGCAGCGCGCCTTCCCGCAGCCTGCGCAGCGGCCGCACCATCGAGCGGGCCACGGCGAGCGCCGCGATCAGGACCAGGAGCAGGATGACCACGGTCACGACCCCGTTGATCAGCGCGGACCGTTTGGCGCCCCCCTGCAGCGACCGGGCCCGCGTGACGATTCTCTGGGCGATGGCCAGTTCGGCCTGCTGCATGTCGTTGACCGTGGCTGTCTGGGCCGCGTACCACTTTCCGGGCGCCGCCGCCGGGCTGATGCCCAGGGCGCCCCCGCCGATGGCCAGGCTGCCGGTACCCACGATGTAGATCTCGATGTTCTGCGCCTGGTTCACCCGCGGCCCGGCCACCGAGTTCCTGTAAGCGCTCTGCTCCTGGGCGGTCGCGGTGGTGCCGAACGCGGTCAGGTCGGTGAGCTCCTCGGACTGGGCGGTGGTCAGCGCCTGCTGCACTCCGTCCGCGAAGATCTGCTGGTTGAGCGCGTTGAACAGGAGCGCGCGCTGCTGAGCGGCCTGGTCCTTGGCCAGGGACAGCGAGTTGAGCGCCTGGACGTCGTTGGCGAGGCTGGCGTCCGACGTGCCCTGCGCGATCTGGCCGTTGAGGGCGATCATGTTGCTGATGGGAGCCGAGTAGTCGGCGATCACCGCCAGTGCGGACTGGCTGGCCTGGGCCGTGCCGCGCAGCCCGTTCAGGTTCGTGATCACGGAGACCACGCTGGCCACCCGGGACTGGATGTTGGCCGGGAAGGAGCCGTTGACCCCGGCGGCCAGCCCCCGGACCCGGGCGGCCGCGGCGTCGGTCGCGTTGTACCACTGCTGCAGGTCTTTGGGCTTGGTGATGGGAAGGAGTCCGGTCGTCTCGTCCCGTTCGTTCTCCAGCGCCTGCACCAGCCCGGTGACCTGCTGTCCGAGGTTAGCCAGCTGCGATACCCGGCCGAACTGGGACGCACTGCCCGCCGCCACCGCTACCCGCAGGCCGCCGAAGACCAGGCCCATGCCGAGCGCCAGCACGATGACCGCGATGAGCCGCCAGGACACGGACCAGTCCCGGATGGCCAGTACCCGCGGGCCCTGGAATTGGGAAACTCTAGATTCCCTGGCGTGCTGGCTGGTTTTGCCGCCGTGCGATCTGCCGCTCGTCAACCCACGGTCTCCCATGCACATTGTCCTTGCTAGTTACGTCTTTTCCTGCGCTGTACCGCCGACGCGAATGACCCATCCGGACCAGGGCCTCCAGCTGTACAAGATTGAAATATGTGGTAACTCGAATAAGAAAATGAAACTTCTGGTATCTGGCGAAATCAGGGCAGCTAGGTCTCTAGCTAGTCCAGGGCGGCTTAGTGGCGAGAATCGACACCGAGCCGGTCGTGCCGGCCGGCAGGACCTGGCTGAAGGAACCGTGCTGCCACTGGAAGACGAATGCCGCCGCGGCCCCGTTCTCGCCCAGTGCGTCGAACTTCACCAGACCCTGGACGGTGTTCAGCGGCACGTCGCTGTGCAGGTACTTGATGATCTTCGCGTTGTCGGTGCCGCCGGTGGCGGCCACGGCCTGGGCGACGACCTGGCCCACCGAGTAGGCCTCGGCCACGTCGGCGTTGACGCTGGACGCGCTGCCGCCGTACTGGGCGACGTACTCCCTGACCATCTGCTTGCTCTGCGCGTTGGCGTACCCGGGATACCAGCCGTTGGGCACCATCATCCCGGCGGCGTTGCCCGGGTTGACCACGGACGTGAACGCGCTGCCCTGGTCAGGGCCGGCCGCCGCGATGAACAGCTTGGGCTTGTAGTGCTGCTGCTCAAACGCTTGCATGAAAGCGGCGACGGTCGGCACGTCGGTGGACCCGAGCACGACGAGCTGCGGGTTGGCCGCGGCCACCTCGTCGGCGGGACCCTTGTAGTCCGGGACCTCCTCGGGGAAGACCTTGGAGTACACCGTCTGCACGCCGAGCTTCTGCAGCTCCGTCTGGGCCAGTTGCACGGGCGGGTCGGCGAACGGGTCCTGCGCCATCGGATAGGCCGCCGTCTTCGGCCGCTCGCTGGCCGGCAGCGAGGCGATCCAGTTCACGAACGGGATCATCTCGTCCGCGACCGGCAGGCTGACGTCGAACACGTTGTGATCAGCCTGGTTGGACGGGGTGTCGAAGACCGCCGGCGCGCCGCCCGCCCCTTCCACGAACGCCATGCCGTAGCGCGCTGCCACCGACGAGGCGGGCGCGGTGAGCAGCGAGGAGAACGGCCCGAAGGCCAGGTCTACGTGATCCGCGCCGAAGAGCGTCTGGTAGTTGCTGACCACCTGGTTCGGCGTGCTGCCGTCATCGAGGATGGTGAGCTTGACCTTCCGGCCGAGGAGGCCGCCGCGGGCATTGACGTCCTTGGCCCACAGCTTGTAGCCCTTCTCGAAGGCCTCCCCGTCAGCCGAGAAGTCCCCGGTCAGGGACAGCGACGCGCCGATGGTGACCGGGCCGGCGGAGCCGGCGGCCGTGGCGGTTCCGCCGGCCGGGCCGGGCCCGCCGCCGCCGCCGGTGCAGGCGGCCAGGACGCTGACTCCGAGCACCGCGACGGTGCCCTTAGCGAACGCGCTTCTGCAGAACCGGGGGTAGCCAGGTCTCACGCCCACGTCCTCTCGCCTCAATCGTTTGCAGCTTTACACGGCCGGTTATACCGGCCTAAACTGCCACTCGTGCGCCGAATGCCTCGAATCGCAACATAATTCACACCAGCCTGCGATTTCCTGCGAGCGGCAGAATGAGGCCGGACGGTGACCACGCTGCGCGCCGAGAGCCTGGTCAGCGAGCGCTGGCCGGGTAACTGCGGTTCGTCCGCCAGGCCGTGCTCGATGGCGTACCTGACCAGCTCGACCCGGTTGTGCAGCTGCAGCTTGCCCAGCGTGTTCTGCACGTGGTTCTGCACGGTGCGGTGCGACAGCACCAGCCGGCCGGCGATCTGCTTGTAGGACAGGCCGGTGGCGACCATCCGCAGGATCTCGGTCTCCCGCTCGGTCAGCTGCAGCGCCGCCGCCTCGCCCGACGCCGGCGCCGCGGCCAGCCGGCCGTCCGGGATGCCGGGACCGTCGTCCCGCACCGTCACCGTGACCAGCCCCGGCTCATCCTCGACCAGCACCCAGGCCCCGGCCCGCTCACCGCAATGGCGCCGTACGTTGTCCAGCGCCGCCCGGACCGCCGACGCCAGCTCCTCCGCCGCCGTTTTTTCCAGCCGAACGGCCTGGGCTGGCACCGACACCGTCACCCCCTCCGCCTGCGTCCGCAGGACGAGGGCACTGAGGTCCACGTCGTCGCCCGCCTCGGCCCCGCGCCGCTGCACCAGCGCCAGCACCTGCAGCACCGAGTCGTGGATGTCGCGGGCCAGCCGCTCCCGTTCCCGGCTGGCCGCCTCGACCGCGGCGGCGTGCTGGCGTTCCGTCTCCACCTCGGCCGCCAATCGGGCCACATGGCCGATGGTCACGCCCGCCAGCAGCAGGAGCACCACGCCGTTGAGGACCACGGTGATGTCCCCGTGCCGCAGCACGAAATCGCAGCCGGACATGAGCAGGGCGGTGACCGTCCCCGCCCGCCGGCCGTACCTGACCGCCCAGGCCAGCACCGGCCCGGCCACCCAGATCCCGGTCACCGGCATCACCCCGTGCCGCATGGCGTGCGGGTACTGCAGCACGAAGGTGCTCAGCAGCAGGCCCGCGGTGACCAAGAGGTCGGCGCCGAGCAGGACCGGGGGGCGGCGCTCGGGGCGGGCGTAGGCCACGGTGGTGCCGGCCGTCCAGGCCGTCATCACGGCAATGACCACCCAGGCCCAGTCGAACCGCGAGTAGTCCATATCGTGCCACGCCCAGCCGCGATGTCCATGGCCACCCGAAAGCAATCCACTAAGGTGGCAGTCTTGGGTGCATGTCCTTCAATGACTACCGTGACCGGCGAACCGGCGATGATCTTGACCCGGCCAGGTCCGGGCAGTGGCGTGGTTTTTCCGGCTACGCCACGGGCGCCACGGCACGCAGCAAGCAGGCGCTGGTGCCCGCCGCCTGGCTCCAGTTCCCGTATCTACCTCGCGACCAGTACGAACTCGGGCTTGAGGCGGGGCTACTGGATGCCACCTACCCGCTCGACTACACCGACTACCTCCGGACGGTCGAGGACGTGCTCCGCACGCATGTCAGGGAGTACGAGGTACGCCTTATCCCGCTGAGCATGGCCGGCCTGCGGGAATTCGCCACCGCCGCCGGTCTTGATCCTGCCCGCCGCAGTACGCGGATGGCCTACCTGAACGCTATGGGTGCCGACGCGCCGGTCCTTCCCTGGCCGCCGGGGCGGAATGCGGGATGCTGGTGCGGGTCCGGGATCAAGTACAAGAAGTGCTGCGGCAGCCCCGGGTTCACGCAGACGCCGGTACCCGATCGTGCCCGCTGCGTGCTCCGGATCGAGGCGGACGGCGGTGGGCCAGGGGATGCGCGGCGGGTTGCGGTGCCGTCCGAGCTTAGGACTGACAAGCTGCATGATGTGCTCAACCGGGCGCTGGGGCTGGACGGCGATCCCCTCTACCGCTTCGAGATCGACGGCGGCCACGTATCAGATTCCCGCGCGGCGGACGAGGGCGACGTCCAGACGGCGGAGCAGGTTACGCTGTCGATGCTGGCCAACGAGCCAGGGCACTCGTTCACCTACCGCCATGACCTCGATCATGGTCGGGCCTGCAACGTCATGGTTGAGGAAATCACCGCAGTCGACCCAGCTGGCAACGACGTGGTGGTTCTCGGCGACGAACCCGGCCCAGACCGCTCATCACAGAGCTGACCCGCCGTCTGGCTCCGCTGACTGGAACGCTCACCACAGGCGAGCCCTCCGCGGAAACTCCGGGCCGTCTGGTCAGGACCGGAGGCCGGTGCCGAGCGCGGCCGCCTGCTCCGGTTGGAGCACCGCGAACTCCGGCGCGCGCCCGTCGGGACGCCACCACACCGGGTCGCCGGTGCGCCAGCGCTCGGCCGCGAGCAGGCGGGTGATCACCTTGAACGTGGCCGTGCGCGGCATCGCGCGGGCCACCCGGACGAACCGCGGCCGCTGCTTGCGCCCCAGGTCGCCCTGCCCGGCCAGGAAAGCGCCCAGCTCCGCGGGCGTCAGCGCGGCCCCGTCACGAAGCACGACACACGCCATGACCTCGTCCCCGGGGCCGTCAGCAGATGGCACGCCGTACACCGCCGCCGCGGCGATGGCGGGATGGCGCAGCAGGACCCGCTCGATCGGCGCGGTGCCGAGGTTCTCCCCGTCGACCCGCAGCCACTGGCCGGCCCGGCCGGCGAACCAGCAGAACCCGTCGGCGTCCGCGTAGGCCAGGTCGCCGCTCCAGTACCGGCCGTCGCGCATCCGGTCGGCATCGGCGGAAGCGTCGTTGTAGTACCCGGCGAACAGGCCGGGACCGGCCGTGTTCACCAGCTCGCCGACCGCCTCGGCCGGGTTGAGCAGCTCGCCGCCCGGGCCGAACACCGCGGGCGGGCACGGATGGCCGGTCTCCGGGTCGAGGACGGCCACCCCATCGGATAGCCGGCCGAGGGCACCGGGCGGGGCACCGGGGGCACGGCTGACCGAGACGCCCCCTTCAGTGGACCCGAACCCGTCGATGACGTGACAGCCGAACCGTTCGGCAAATTTTTCCAGGTCGGCCGGTGCGCCCTCGTTGCCGTAGGCAATGCGGAGCGGGTTGTCGGCGTCCCCGGCCCGCTCCGGCGTGGCCAGCACGTAGCTGAGCGGCTTGCCCACGTAGTTGGCGTAGGTCGCGCCGAAGGCCCGGATGTCGTCCAGGAACGCCGACGCGGAGAACCGGCGGCGCAGCGCGATCGCCGCGCCGGCCGCCAGCCCGACCGCCCAGCCCGCCATGACCGCGTTGGAGTGGAACATCGGCATGGACACGTACACCGTGTCCGGTGTCCCCAGGCCGAACCGGCCCGCCAGCATCACGCCCGGCACCGCGATCTTGGCGTGGGTGACCCGCACCGCCTTCGGCTCGCCGCTGGTGCCCGAGGTGAAGATCAGCATGAGCAGGTCCTCGCCCGCCGCGGGCACCGGCTCCGGCGCCGCCCGGGCCGGGAGCTCGAGCGAGCCGAGCGGCACGGCCGGCACGTCCAGCGCGGGCAGCAGCGACGCGTAGCCCGGCTCGGCCAGCACGAACTGGCAGTCGGTGCGGGCCACGTCGGCGGCCAGGGCCGCCCCGCGGCGCACCGGGTTGAGCGCGACCAGCACCGCCCCCGCGAACGCGCACCCGCCGAGCAGGAAGGAGAATTCCGGGACGTTGTCGGCCAGCACGCCGACGTGGAAGGGGCGGCCGGGCGCGCGCCGGGCCCGCAGCGCGGCCGCGTACCGCGCGCACTCGCCGACGTGCTCGCGCCAGCTCCACCGCCGGTCCTCGAACAGCAGCCCCGGCTGCGCGCTGCCGGCCTGGGCCAGCAGCAGCCCGGTCACCGTCGGGGGTGCCGCGTCCATCCGCCTCCGCCCAGAACTGGAACTTGTTCTCATGATCGTAGGACCCCGCTGGCCCGGCCCGCGAGCCCGGTGGCGCCGGCCTTCCGGCCGGCCCTGGGCCAGCGGATGACCGTACTGTCGGGATAGGGTGATGGCTGCCGGGAGGAGGGGTGGTGGCCGGAAATTCCCCCGAGCAGCCGGGCGGCTTGCTCACCAGCCTGGCTCCGGGTGCCCGGGTGGCCGGGTACCGGCTCGAGAAGCTGGTCGGCGTGGGCGGGATGGCCGCGGTCTACCGGGCCCGCGACGAGCGCCTCGGCCGGGTGGTGGCGCTGAAGCTGCTGGCCGGGGACGACCTGGTGCAGCGGCGGTTCACCCGCGAGGCGCGGGCGGTCGCAGCGGTGGACCACCCGCACATCATCCCCGTCTACGACGCCGGCGAGTCGGGCGGCGTGCTGTACATCGCGATGCGTTTCGTGGCCGGCGACGACCTGCGGGTGATCGTGGCCCGCGAGGGCGGCCTGCGCGCGCACCGGGCGGCGACCGTCATCTCCCCGGTGGCCTCGGCCCTGGACGCCGCGCACGGCGCCGGCCTGGTGCACCGTGACGTCAAGCCCGCGAACATCCTGGTCGACGCCGGCCCGGGGCGCCCGGTGCACGTGTACCTGTCCGACTTCGGGCTGGCCCGGGGCGTGAAGTCGGTGAGCGGGCTGACCCAGGCCGGGCAGTTCCTCGGCACCCCCGACTACTCGGCCCCCGAGCAGATCAGCGGGCGCGAGGTGGACGGGCGCGCCGACCAGTACGCCCTCGGGTGCGTGGCCTACGCGCTGCTGACCGGTTCGGTGCCGTTCAAGCGCGAGGTGCCGATGGCGGTGCTCTACGCGCACCTGTCCGCGCCGCCGCCGCGGGTCACCGACCTGCGGACGGATCTGGACGGGGCCGTGGACCAGGTGATCGCCCGGGCGCTGGCCAAGGAGCCGGACGACCGGTACGACAGCTGCGGCGACTTCGCCGACGCGCTGCGCGAGGCGCTCAGCGTGGAACCCTACGACCCGTCCCGGCCGGTCCGGCCGAACACCCAGACGTGGTGGGTCCAGCCCGCGGCGCCCGCCAGCTCCGGCCCGCCGCCCGCCGGCCCGCCGCCCGCCGGCCCGCTGACCTCGCGGGCCGCGGCCACGGCGCCGCTCACGGTGCCCCCGGATCCGCTCCCGACGCAGGTGGCCGGGGAATTCACGCCCCCGTCGTCGACGGCGCCGTCGCACGTCACGCCCGCCGCGCCGGCCACCTGGACCGCGGTGGTGGCGGCCGACCGGGCCTACTACGACAGCGTGCAGGCGGTGAACGACACCGAAGCCGGGTCGATCGTCTTCCCCGGTCACTACCCCGAACAGCGGTTCCGGCTCGCCGGGACCAAGGTCCGCATCGGGCGGCGCAGCGTATCCCGGCGGATCGAGCCGGAGATCGACCTGACCGGCCCGCCCGTCGACCCGGGCGTGTCGCGGCTGCACGCGGTGCTGACGGCCGCACCGGACGGGACCTGGTCCGTCACCGATGCCGACTCGGACAACGGCCTGCGGGTCAACGGCCGGGACGTCCCGGCCGGCCAGGCCGTGCCGCTGCGCGACGGCGACCGCATCCACCTGGGCGCCTGGACCGTCATCACCATCACCCGCGGCTGACCGCACCGCATCGCACTGCACCGCACTGGCCGTACCGCACTGGCCGCACCGCACTGGCCGCACCGCACTGGCCGCACTGGGCAGTGCGGGATCCGCCGTTCAAAATACGTCAGCTGACCGATGTCTTGCATTGCAAGTTGCAGGACTATTTTCCTGCAAGCGGCAACGGGCTCCTCGTACCAGCCCGGCCGGCTCCACCCCGGCTCCACCCCCGCTCCACCAGGGAGATCCGATGAACGCGATGGCGCCGCCCCGTCCGACCGAACTGCACGGCTGCCAGGTACGGCTAGCCGCCAAGCCAGCCGCGGTCGGCCAGGCCCGGTGCCATGTCCAGGCCGCCATCGGCGCCTGGGCCGTCCCGGTCGACGAGCATGTCGCGGTCCTGCTCACCAGCGAGCTGGTGACCAACGCCATCACGCATCAGCCGGGCCACACGATCACGGTGGCTATCATCTGCTCCCCGGGGCAGCTGCGGGTCGACGTGCACGACACGTCGCGCGCCCTGCCGGTGCTGGCAATCGCCCCGGTCGACGCCGAGACCGGACGGGGCCTGATGCTGGTGGACACGCTGTCGGATGAGTGGGGCACCTACCGTACCCCCGCGGGCAAAGCGGTGTACTTCACCCTCGCGCCCCGGCCTGGGCTGGCCTAGGGCGCGGCCCGCGGGGGGTTAAGCGTGGGGACTGTGAGTCCAATTCCCCCGGCGGCTCACAGTCCCCACCCAACCCCTAAAACCCTTCCCGCCAAACGAGTTTCGTTCCCGCCTCATGATTACCGCGGCGGGTTGACCCGCCGGGCCGATTCGCGGGCGATGTCGATGCGGGAATTGACGTCGAGCTTCTTGAGGATGTGCGAGACGTGGGTCGCGACCGTCCGCCGGGACAGCAGCAGCCGGGCCGCGATCTCCGGGTTGGACAGCCCTTCCTCGACGAACGCGGCGATCTTGATCTCGGTCGCGGTCAGGCTCTCCCAGCCGCTGCGCGCCCGCCGGTGCTTGGCGTGCGGCCCGCGCCTGATGCCGTGGCCGCGGAACTCGGCCTGCAGCCGGGCGATGTCCGCGGCCGCGTCCAGGTCGGTGTAGACCTCCACGGCCTCGGTGAACGCGGCCCGGGCCTGCTCGCGGTCGTCGGCGTCGACGAAGTACCCGGCCGCCGCCTCGAGCGCCTTGGCTCGCAGCAGCGGCCGGGAGGCCTCGCCGTAACGCTGGGCCGCGGTCAGCAGCCGGGCGGGGTCGTGGTCGAGCAGGGCCTGGCAGTAGAGCGCGTTCGCCTGCCGGTGCGGGACGCCTGAACTGGCGGCCAGGGTGTCGGCGTGGCCCGCCAGGGCCTGGGCGGTGGACAGGTCGCGGGTGCGGACGGCCAGCCGGACCGCGTCGGCCAGCAGGTCCTCGATCTCCTCGAGCTCCTCGGTGTTGCCCTCGAACCCGTCGGTCAGCGCGGACAGCGCCTCCGGCAGCGCGTCCTGGACCTCGTGGTCCAGGCTGCGGGCCAGGGCCAGCGGGCCGATGAGGCGGGAGCCGAGGTGCTCGGCGTGCGGGACCGCGGCGGCGAGGTGGCTCCTGGCCTCGTCGATCTCGCCGCGGTGAAAGCAGATCACGGCGGCGATGCCGAGGTCGCAGCAGGCGGCCCCGAGTTCCTTCAGGTCCTCGTCCATGGCCGTCACCTCGGCCAGCGCCTCGTCCCACCGGCCGGTCTCGAACAGCAGCTGGCCGAGGGCGCTGTGTGCCTGCATCCGGCGCCGCGCGGTGCCGACCTGGGTGGCCAGCTGCCGGGCCTGCCTGGCCGAGGTCAGCGCCTCGGTGTACCGGTCGAGGTTGGCGAGGGCGACGGCCTGGTTGATCTGCAGCAGCAGCCGCAAGTCAGTCAGCCCGGGCTCGGCTTGGGTCACGGCCAGCGCCCGGTCGAACAGCGGCAGCGTGTCGGCCGGGCGCCCCTGCACTCCGCCCATGATCGTCAGCACGTGCAGCGCCCAGGCCATGGCCCAGTTGTCGGCCGCCTCGGTGGCCGCCTCGAGAGCGCTCGAGGCGACCCGGGCCGTCTCCTCCACCTCGCCGAGATGAAGGTGCGTCCGGGCCGCCAGCACGAGCAGCCGGGCGCGATGGCGGGCCGAGATGCCGGGCGCGGCCAGCGCCTGGTCCAGCGCGGCCAGGGGCTCGGCGGCCGAGCCCGCCACGATGCGGCACTGCGCCAGTGTCCAGTGCAGGTCCTCGATGACGTCGGGCTCGGTGGCGTAGTCCAGCGCGAGGCTCGCCACCTGCTCGGCCTCGGCCGTGTCCCCCATCCGGTAGTGGGCGTCGGCGAGCCGGCTGGCCAGCCAGCTGTGCCTGGCCGTGCCGGCCGGCGAGCCGGATACGGCCCGGGTGAGGAGCTCGGCCGCCACCCCCGGTGCCTGCTCGACCAGCGCGTCCGCCGCCCGGGCGAGCCAGCCGAGCATCCACTCGTCCATCGGCTCGGGCAGGCCTTCGGGCTCGCCGACGGCCCGCAGCAACTGCCGGGCGACCCGGTCGGCGGGGGCGCCCGACTCGGCCAGGGCCCGGCCGGCGTCGCGGTGCCAGGCGGCCCGGACCGGGGTCGGCATCTCGTCGTACAGGGCCGTCCGGATCAGCGGGTGCCGGAACTCCAGCCGCTGCCGTGACTCGGCCAGCACCCCCACGGCGCACGCCTCGTCGATGGCCCGGGCCAGGTCGGCCACGCTCCGGCCGAGCACGACGGCCAGATCCGTCACGGTGAAGTCCACGCCGAGCAGGGCGGCCGCCCGCAGCACGTCGCGCACCGACCCGGTCACGAACCCCAGCCGGTCCGCGATCGCCGCCGACAGCGACTCCGGCGCCGAATCGCCCGCCAGCTCGGCCGCTCCCGCCTCGGTCACGATCAGGTGAGAGCCGCGGGCCAGCGCGGCGATGAGCTCGGTGACGTACAGCGGATTGCCCGCCGCCCCGTCGGCCAGCCGTAGCAGGCCCGCATCCGGCTGGCCGCCCGCCAGCGCCGCGACCAGATCCGCCACCGCCGCCCCGGCCAGCCCGTCCAGCGGCAGGCGCGATCGGTCATCCACCGCCCGGCGGAGCGCCAGCAGGTCTTCGCGCAGCGGCGGACGCATCGTCCCGATCAGCAGCAGCGGCACCTGCCGGGCCGACCGGGCCAGCCGTCCCCACAGCGTCACGCTGGCCGGATCCGCCCACTGCAGGTCGTCGATCACGAGCACGACCGGCCGCACCGCGCACTGCTCGGTCACCAGCGCCAGCAGCTGCTCGGCCAGCGCCGCGGGCACGTTCGTGCCCCGGCCGGCGGTCACCTCGCCCTGCAGCAGCCGGACGATGGCCTCGCGCCGCGGGTTGGGGGAGGGCTCGCGGACCCGCAGCCCGTCCAGGAACGGCAGCAGCGGGAGTTCCTGGCCCAGCTCGTCTCCGGATCCCCAGAACACCTGGCAACCCGCGTCCGGCGCGCTGACCGCCACCGCGCGTACCAGCGCGGACTTCCCGATGCCCGGCTCACCCTCGATGAGCACGGCGCCGCCGCGCCCCAGGGACACCTCTTTTACCATCCCGGTCAGCAGCGACAACTCGCTCTCACGCCCGACCAGCGCACCAGCCGGGGACACGGGGTGCATGGAGAGAATGGTACTACTAGAACATTTACGGAACAAGCGAACTAATTTCGGACATTAATTCGGCGCTGGCGCTCGCTGAAGCAGGAGTTATCGCCGTGTTCCCGGTCGCGTTCTGCAAATTGCACGGAACCTTGCAGTGCATTTATCGCTGACATTTACCCGCATATTTCAATAAAAAGATTCTGGGAAATGTTAGCGAATATATTGGTATTTGAAAATAGTGTATGTACTGATTTACTCTATGTGTACGGATAGGTCGAAACTGGTAACAACTTCACAAGACTCCAAATAGCCCGGGCGGGTCTGTGGAGAGCAGCACCAGGCTGCTGACCTTCAGTTATTTCATGGAGGAATCATGCGCATCGGGCGAAAGATCATCGTTTCCACAATCGTATCACTCAGTGCAGCCGGGTCAATCCTTGCCAGCACGGCCGCGGTCGCGACGACGGCTCAGGCATCCACTGTTACCGCGGCTGCTCACGCGACCCCCAACGTCTACTATCACACCTGAGCGGACCGGCCGCACGACTGAACGTCCGCCGTTGAGTTGTGCGGTATACACCGCAAGCCAGCCACGATTGCCGTCAGCTGCGGCATATCAATAACGCAAATCCTGAAGGACCGCGGGGGCCGGAGTCCAGTCGAGGACTCCGGCCAGACAGTAACTTCAGCTACGTTCCTTCACTATCGCGCCGCTCGCCAGCCGCGCTAACCCCTCCTTGGACCAGCCCGGTTGCGGCTCGCAGCAGCAACCCGGCCGAGGCCACGGCGATCACGCCGGCCACACCTGACACAGTGCACATGTCACAGGCGATCCGCGTCCGCGGATCGCCTGTCCGCGTGTCCGGCTGTCCCCTCGTGCCCATCAGGCCTGTCACCCGCTGGCGCCGAATTGCCAGTTCGTTTTGACTAGTTATAACGGGCTCCATGGCTACGATGGTCGGTGTAACGTGTACTAAAGGTTTCACAAATTCTTTCAGTGAAATCTGCATCACCGGCGCACCAGTCCGCCCGCGCGGCGCCGAGGAGGAGGCACGCCCGATGAACGCGCCAGGAAGCCCGACGGTGCGGCGGCGGAGGCTGGCCGCCGAGCTGCGCGGCATCCGGGAGAGCAAGGGCAAGAGCGGCGATGCCGTCGCCGCCGCGCTGAAGTGGTCGCCGTCCAAGATCAGCCGGTACGAGCGGGCCCGGACCGGGCTGCGGCCGCGCGAGGTGGAGCGGCTGCTCGATTACTACCAGATCACCGGCCCCCGCCGCGAGCTGCTCCTCGGGCTGGCCGAGGACGCCGCCCAGAAGGGCTGGTGGGAAGAGTACGCGGACACCCTGTCCGAGGATTACCAGCAGTTCATCGGCCTTGAGCACGAGGCCACGTCGATGGCCATCTGGCACGTCGACGTGGTGACCGGCCTGTTCCAGACCGAGGGCTACGCCCGGCACATCATCAGCAGCTACAGCCGGGTCGAGCCGGTCGCGCCCGGGATGATCGGCCGGCAGGTCCGCGTGCGGATGCAGCGCCAGCAGGTCCTCGCCCGCGAGGGGCTGCAGCTGTCGCTGGTGCTCGACGAGTCGATCCTGAAGCGCCGGATCGGCGATGACGCCGTGATGTACGAGCAGCTCCAGCGGCTGGCCCGGGAGGCGGCCCGGCCGAACATCACGCTCCAGGTCCTGCCGCTGGACGCGCAGCACACGGTCTTCGGGGAGTCGTTCGTCATCTTCGGCTTCGGCGCCGACAGCGACGCGATGCTGCAGGACGTGGTGAGCACCGAGCACCTGCGGACCGGCTTCACCCTGGAGGGGGAGCGGGAGACCTACCTGCACCGGATCGCGTTCCAGATGCTGGCCGACGCCTCGCTGGACCCCGCGGCTTCCCGCGCCCTCATCCTGGAGACGGCGGAGTCGCACTGGTCGGGTGCCCGGCAGCGCGCGAATGCGTAAGTAAAACGTCAGAAGTCCGGCGACGACCTTCCGGCGTCGTTCCTCGCCTTCGTCGGCGGGAACGCTTACCCTGTCTGTTTTAGGGGCGCAAGTTACATCTTGAGCACAACGGACATTTCTGTGGGTTTTGTGCTACAAGATATGAGGAGTGTTCCTTGGTGCGGCGTTTCTGCTAGCCTAAGTGCCCAGTGCTACGTTTAGTAGCATTCAAACTACATTCTGTAGTTACGCATTCGCGACAATACTCCAACAAATCAGTGAGGTAGTGACGGTGGGTATAGCTGCGTCCGAAAATCAGCCGGCGGGTTCGGGTCCGACCTGGGTCAAGAGCTCGCTGAGCTTCTCGAACGGCAACTGCGTCGAGGTGGCCGACCTGCCCCGCGACGAGATCGGCGTCCGGAACAGCCGGGACTCCGAAGGCGCGGTCCTGAAGTTCACTCCGGACGAATGGCACGCCTTTCTCGGCGGTGTCCGTAACGGTGAATTCGACGGCTTCGGGAAGTAATTACCCGATGTGATTATCGTGAGCGCCTTGGCAGCCCGCTCAGGGTAACCGTCGGTCAGGACAAGAGCGGAGGCCCGCCCGGGAGCCCGGGCGGGCCTCCGCTTCCTGTTGCCGGGGGCTCGCGGCCGATGAGTCCGGCTGACCTGGTGCGTCTTACCTGCCGACACCTACCCAAGGGGGCTACCATGACCGAGCCGAAGACCGGCACCTTGTCCGCGCCGGGCGCCGAGCTCCGCTACGACATCCGGAGCGCCGGCCCGGATTCCGGGCCGGCCCTGCTGATCATCGGGTCGCCGATGGGCGCCGAGGGGTTCGTCACCCTGGCCGGGCACTTCGCCGATCGCACCGTGGTGACCTACGACCCGCGCGGGGCGGGGCGCAGCCCGCGCACCGATGGCGCCCTCGAAACCTCGCCCGACGAGCACGCCGATGACCTGCACCGGCTGATCTGTGCTCTCCAAACCGGGACGCCGGACGCGGGCCCGGTCGACATCTTCGCCAGCAGCGGCGGCGCGGTCAACGCGCTGGCTCTGGTGGCCCGGCACCCGGAGCAGGTCAGGACGCTGGTGGCGCACGAGCCGCCCGCCTTCGCCGAGCTGCCCGACCGCGAGCCCGCGCTGGCCGCCTGCGCGGACATCCACCAGACCTACCTGCGCAGCGGATTCGGCCCGGCCATGGCCAAGTTCATCGCGGTGGTCAGCCTGCAGGGCCCCATCCCGGACGACTACGGGGACCAGCCCGCGCCCGACCCCGCCGCCTTCGGGCTCCCGGCCGAGGACGACGGTGCGCGCAACGACCCGCTGCTCGGGCTGAACATGCCGTCATGCCCCGCCTACGAGCACGACTTCGACGCCCTGCGCGCCGTGCCCACCCGTATCGTCCTCGGCGTCGGCGAGGAATCCGGGCAGACCGCCGCCGGGCGCGCGGCCGCCGCGGTCGCCGCGCGGCTGGGCACGGCGCCCGTCACCTTCCCCGGCGATCACGGCGGCTTCCTCGGCGGTGAGTACGGCGGCATGGGCAAACCGGACGCCTTCGCCGCCACCTTGCGCACCGTACTCGAGGAGACCGTGGCCTGAGGAGACCGTGCTCGAGCAGAGCCAGCCCCTCGAGCAGGGCTAGCTCCTGAACGGCCAGTCGCCGTCGGCGGCGGCCGCCGCGATGGCCACGGCTACCTCGGCCACCAGGTTGGGGTAGCTGGCGCGGGCCGCGCTGGCCAGCTGGGGCGTGCCGGCCGCATCGACGGTGAGGACCAGGCGGCCGTCGGCGAGCGCCTTGGTCAGCCGGCCCGCCGCGGCCGCGTCCTGGCGGCCGTCGGCGTGGGCGGTCAGGACGTCCCTGATCGAGTCCCGCAGCCGGATCACGGCGGCATGTTCGGAGTTGCTCAGGCCGGTCTCGGCGGGCAAGAGCGCCGCCGTGCGGAGCCAGGCGGCTGCCTCCTCGCGGCTGCGCAGGAGGTCTGTCTCCTGGTCAGCGCTCAGCGTGCGGGCGAGCGACTGGATCAGCTGCAGAGGGCCGGGGGCAGCAGTGCTGCCCCCGGCGGAAGACTGGGGTTCGGGCACTATCCGATAGTAACGACTCCTTTGCCTTCGGTCAGGCCCACGCCGAAGCCGGTACCGGATCGCAGACCCGGCGGCCGCGCCCCGCCGAGACGTCACGTGTGACCTCGGCGAGGCGCGGAGTTTCCTCGTTCGGTAGTGAGCGGCCGGACCTGCCGGGCTGGGTCAGCAGGCGCCGTCGTCGTTCCAGGCGCCGGCCGGGCCGCCCGGCACCTCGTCGTAGTTCCACTGGCTGGCGGTCCACTCGTGGCCGTTGTAGGTGACGTCGTCGCCGGACACGTAGGCCTGGTTCGACTTCCAGGCCGCCGCGCTGCAGCTCCCCGAGGAAGGCGGCGGCGAGGACGGCGGTGGAGAGGAAGGCGGCGGGGACGACGGCGGCGGGGACGACGGCGGCGGCGAGGACGGCGGCGGCGTCGGCTGGGTCACCGGCGCGCCCTTGGCGAAGGCGACGGTGTAGGCGGTGAAATCCCACGCGTTCTGCGGCACGCTGCTGCACTCGCTGGAGGTGCTGCCGTTGTTGTCCGGCGGACTGCACTGCCGGTCCCGGTTGACTGACCAGAACGTGAACCGGCTCATCCCGCTGCTCTGCGCGAAGCTGAGCACGGTCTGGAAGTCGCTCTGGGTAAACATCTCCCCGGTGTCCGACCGGCCGTTCATGCCGGAGAAGCCCTCGTGCGCGTAGGCCTGCGCACTGGACCAGCCGAACGTGCTCATCAGCTGCGCGTTGAAATCCTTCAGCGCCGTCACCTGCGCGGAGCCGCCGCTGAAGCCGCCGTCAAACGGCATGATCGTGTAGTCGGCCGGCGTGAAGCCCAGGCTCTTGGCCTCGTCGAGGAGCAGGCCGCCGAAGTAGTTCGCCCCGGTCGGGGTGCTCGGTATCGTCACCGACACGAACAGCCCGGGGTTGTTCTGCTGCAGTATCTGCGCGGCGCCGAGCTCGCTGGCGATCGCCGACGAGCTCTCGATCTCCGGTTCTTCCAGGTCGAAGTCCATCGCGTGCAGCCCGTACTTGGTGATCACCTGCTGGTAGGCGGCGGCGGTGGCCGAGGCCGAGCCGCAGACCTGGCCCAGCTTGGTCCCGTTGTAGCCGCCCGCGGAGACGATCACGTCGCCGCCGTCGCCGCGCACCTCGTTGATGACCGAACCGACCTGCGTATCCGACGACACCGGGTCGGTGCCGTCCCACGATGGCGTGCAACCGCCGCCGGCCAGGATGAAGGCCATCTCGAAGGCCTTCTGCCCGGTCGCCGCCATCACCTGTCCCAGGTCGGGCCCGCTGGAATCCAGCGTGCTGTAGTAGGGCGCCGACTCGTACCAGTTAGCGCCGAGCGCCGCGGCCTGGACGTCCGCCACGGCCCGGATATGTGCCGTACCCGTGGTGGCGGCGAAGGCGACGGCCGCGATCGCGCCGGTTGTCCCGGCAGCGAGCAGGCATGCTCCGGCCCCGGCCAGCAGCCGGCGGCGGGATCTGCGCGGACGTGACGTGCTTGGAAGCGGGTTCATGGCTCCTCCGAAGCCGTACAGTCGATGGGCACCTGCCAGGCCGGACGCCAGTCATGCACTCCCAGCCTGCGAGCCAGGCCACGAGCAGCCCGGCCCGATGGCCAGCCGGTGCGTTGTGCCACGGCCGACCCGCACGCAAAGTCCCGCTCCCACTCGCGGCGACTATTAATAGTAAAGTTTCTTAATAGTTACCGCTTTAATAACGTACCGTCATGGTGATTGCACTGTCAACCCCGACCCGGCCGCACCGCCTGATGAGCCGCAATCACTGGTGCCGCTCATGTCATCTGCACTCACGCCGGAACATTACGGACGAAAGCTAATAGATCGGACAACTAATCATTAACACCGGACGGTCGACATGATTGCCAGCCAAAACCCACCATGGACAAGCGGTAGCCAAGATGCCGCACACGCACCAACCCCCGCCTTATCGCCAACCCGCCTCGTCGCCAGCCTTTGTCTCGTCACCAGCCACAACCCCGTCACCAACCCCACCCGTCACCGGCTCTAGCCCGTCACCAGGCCCGGCCAACGACATCGATGCTCCATCGATGTCGCCAGAACAACATCGATGCTCCATCGATATCGTTATTCAATCTGCCGAGTGCCAGGTGAGCCGCACCAAGGGCATCACTAGCACCACCAGCCCCGTGCCCGATACCCGTAGGCCTCCACCGCGCCTGCCGCACGCCCACTGCGCCACACCGTGCCCACGCGCCACACCGTGCCCACCGCTACATCTCACCCGACTGTCCGTCACGCCCGTCACGGCCCGCCGCACCCCGCCGCACCCCGCTGCGCTCCGCCGCACCCCGCTGCGCTCCGCCGCACCC
>JAICWX010000544.1 GCA_025934635.1 Streptosporangiaceae bacterium
CGAATGGCGGGCGGCCGACGGCGTGACCGAGAACCTCGGGCGGCTGACCGACGGGCCGCGCACCGGGGAGATCCTGACCCTGCCGGTCACCGTGCCCGGCACCGGACGGCCATGACCGTACTCGGCGATGAGAAGCGTCCTGCCGCACAGCGCCCAGAGCCAGCCGGGCGGTGGCTGTTGTCAGGCCGACGGCAGCTTGACGAGCCGGGCCACCAGGAAGACAGGCTTGCGGTCGGCATCGTGGGCCTGGTCCCAGTCCGGTTCCGGAAGCGGTTCGGTGACCTCGTCCAGCCACAGGCCCTGACGCCGCAGCGTGCCGAGGTAGGTCGACAGCATCCGGTGGTTGGCGCCGACCTGGCGGCGTAGCGCGGATTGGGCCTCCCCCGCCGTCCAGTGACCTTCCCCGTAGTAGCTGCCGTCAGCGGGCCAGGCGCCGGAGATGTCCTTTCCGCCGGGGAAGCACGGATGCAGGATCGAGAAGACGAAGCAGCCGCGCGGATGCAGCGCAGCGCTGACAGCGGCAATCGCGGTGTCGAGGTCATCGATATCGGACAGGCCGAAATTACAGGTCGCAACGTCGAAGCGGTCGCCGCCGAGGACTCCCGGCGCGGCAATATCGGCGTGGAGGTAGCGCAGGCCCAGCGGCTCGCTCTCCTCGTTTGCCCTGGCCTTGCCGATCAGCTGGCCGGAGATATCGATGCCCACCGCGTCCGCCCCGCGCCGGGCCAGCTCACGGGTAATACGGCCGTGACCGCAGGCGACGTCCAGAACGCGCAGGCCGGCGACCGGCCCCAGCAGGTCCAGCAGGGCCCGGGTCGCCGGGTCATCGATCGAATCGAACCCGCTGGCATAGAAATCCGCGACGGCGTCGTACCGGGCCTGGGACATGCCACCCACGGTAGGTCCGCTGGGCCGCGGGCGGGGTTGACGTTCGCTAGCGGCGACTTACGCTTAACAGGCAGCGGGACAGGGGATCCCGCGCGCACTGAGCGATGCAGGCTACCGGGGCGTCGACCGACGCAGCCCATCTTCGGCATCGGTACCGCGAGGATGAAGGCGAAGGCGATGTTCGAGAGATTTACCGAACGGGCGAGGCTCGTTGTAGTCGAGGCCCGGCAAGAGTCCACGCGGCTGAATCACGACTACGTGGGCACCGAGCATCTCCTGCTGGGACTGATCAGCGTGGGCGATGGCCTGGCGGTCAAGGTCCTGGAGTCGCTGGGGATCGCCCTGGATGCGATACGGCAGCGGGTGGAGGAATCCGTTGACCGGGGCTCGGAGGCTCCTTCCGGGCATATCCGCTTCACTGCGCAGGCGAAGACGGTGCTGGAGCTGTCGCTGCGGGAATCCCGCGATCGCAACGACCTGTACATCGGAACCGAGCACATCTTGCTCGGCCTCATCCGGGAAGGCGACGGCGTAGCCGCGCACGTGCTGCTGGAGCTGGGTGCCGACCTGGAAAGAACGCGTGCGCAGGTGACCCGGCTGCTGGAGGAGCGCTGGCGCCAGCACGGGAATCAGGCCGGCTGACCAGGTCCGGCAGATCCTTAGGTTGCCATCCCCCCGTCCGGGGGCGCCGGCCGGTCCGGTCGGGGCCTGGGATGCGGCCGGTAGATGCGCAACGCCCAGGCACCGCTCGCGTCCTGGTCGCCTAGCCCCATGACCGCGACTCGCCTCCCCGGGGCTCCGGCTTCATCCAGGTAGCCCCAGAAACCGGCGCTGTCGGCGGCGCTCAGCGTCCCGATCCGGTGCGAGCGCAGGCGGACCTCGATCTGCTCTCCGCCGTCCGCCGGCCGGGTCACGCTAGGAAAGACCTGGCTGCTGACTCCCGGACCAGGAGATGCTCCCGAGAGCCACTCGAGTCGCGGCTGGGCATCGGGGTCGAGGATCACCTCGGCCATCGACTCGTCTATACCGGGCAGGGCGAACAGCGGACCCGGTCCCCGGGCCTGAGGTTCCGGTTCGACCAGGACGCGGCCGGCGAGCTTGCGCAGGCGGCCCAGCTTGCCTTGCCGGTTACCCATGGCGCCTCTGAAGGGAAGGGACGCTGGCTACGTCCGTTGCCTAAACCGTAGCCTGGCCCCGCTGGCAGCCCGGTAAAGATCGAGGCCCTCGCGCGTGCCGGAGCCGCACTAAGTGGCCGACGGCGGTTTGGCGCCGCGGGTCCGGGGCAGATGGTGCCCCGGTGAAGAGTCAGGACGGGCACAGCGAAACTCGTCGCACCGTGATCATCGCGGGCGTGGCGAATCTCGTGGTCGGCCTGGCCAAGCTGGCGGCCGGGATTATCAGCGGATCCAGCGCCATGCTGGCCGAAGCCGCCCACTCCGCCGCCGACACCCTCAACCAGGTGTTCCTGCTGACGTCACTGCGCCAGGCGGACCGCCCGGCTGACGACGCCCACCCGTTCGGCCATGGCCAGGAACGGTACTTCTGGTCGCTGCTGGCGGCGTTCGGCATCTTCATCGCCGGGGCGGGATTCTCGGTCTTCGAGGGCCTGCTGTCCCTGACCCGCAGCAACAGCGAGAGTCCGCTGGCGGCCTACGTGACCTTGGCGGTCGCGTTCGTCGCCGAGGGCATCTCGTTCGTCCGCGCCTTCTGGCAGGTGCGCGGCGAGGCTCACGGCCAGCGCGAGAAAACCCTCCGCCACGTAGAGTCCAGCCCCGACATCACCGTCAAGGTAAATCTGTTCGAGGACAGCGCCGCGGTGGTCGGCCTGGTACTCGCCGGCCTGGGCGTCGGGCTCGACCAGTTGACCGGCTCGCATATCTGGGACGGTACGGCCTCCATCGCTATCGGCGCGCTGCTCATAGTGGTGGCGGTCAAGCTCGGCATGGACAGCAAAAACCTCCTCATCGGCCGGGCGGCTGATCCGGAGGTGCAGAAGCTGATACGCGAGGAAATCGAGTCCCGGCCCGGCGTGGATGCCCTGCTGGAATTGCGCACCATGCACATGGGACCGGACAGCATCATCGTCGCCGCCCGCGTCGCTCTCAGCGACGAGATGAGAGCCGACCAGACGGAGGACCTCGCCGACGAGATCGATCGCAGGCTGTCGGAAAAGCTTCCGCTGACGCCGAACGTGTTTATCGACCCCACCCAGACTCGCCGCACGCCGCCGACCGAGGCGGCCCAGTCATCATTTGAACCACCCTCGCGCTAGCTGCGCGTCCTGCCCCTTCGGCGGCGGTAAGACGCAGACCGCCTACGAACTCCAGCGCCGTCGGTCGCCCAGGTAGCCGACCAGATCGCCGGATCGGCTGGCCTGACCCTGCGGCCAACACCGACAGCGCTCGGCAGGGGTGCCCGCGTCGGGCCCGGACCAGCAGCCAGGGAGAACTCGCCGACCACAGCCTGTGAGATGCTGAGTTGCCTGGATTTGGGCACGATGGCGTCGGAGGACCTATGCAGCGAGGGCGGACGCTCTTCTGGACGATTACCGGAAGCATCGTAGCTGCAGTGGCGATAGCAATAGCATTGATCCTTGTCAACTCTGGTACGTCGCCAAAAGCAGCCTCTTCGCCCCGGCCATCCATTTCGGCTAGGGCAAGCTCCCCAGCTGGCAAGCCTGCCCCCGTGGTGATTCCGAAGACTTCCAGCACGTCCTCGTTCTCATATCTCTCAGATCTGGCACCTTCCGGGAAGCTCGGCGGGCTGGTGAACCCGGGTCCGGTCAAGATAGACGGATCAATTTACCCCAAGAGCATCTTGTTCTATTGCAACGTTGGAGATCCAACTGCTTTTCCTGCATATAAGCTAGGGCATAACGCTCGCCGCTTCCAGGCTACTATCGGACTTGGGGCCAAGTTTCCGCCACATTTCGAAGCGGGCATAATACTAAATGGCGACGGGCGCACCCTCCGGACTTTTACTGTCAGCGCCCTTAAGCCAAAAACCGTCGATGTCAATGTAACAGGGGTCCACACCCTCCAGCTCGAATGCTTCGGCTCCGGCCAATCTTCGACGGCCGGCTGGGCCATTTCTGTAGCGTGGGGCAATGCACGTGTCGTAGGACGACGTTGAACGCGGGTGACAAGCGGGCCCGCTCGTCCGGGATCTCGGGCAGCGTTAGGTGCGCTCTGCCGGTTCGCTGCTGCTCAGACCGCCCGGACTTCGGCGAGCCGCTTGACGGCGAACTGGTCGGTCCCGC
>JAICWX010000556.1 GCA_025934635.1 Streptosporangiaceae bacterium
GCCGTCATCGGCCGCCCCGAGCTGGTGTTCCTCGACGAGCCCACGGCCGGCCTGGACCCGCAGGCCAGGCACGCCACCTGGGACCTGATCAGGGAGCTGCGCGCGGCCGGCGTGAGCATCATCTTGACTACCCACTTCATGGAGGAAGCCGAGCGGCTCTGCGACCACGTCGCCATCATCGACCACGGCCAGCTGGTGGCGGCGGGCACGCCGGAACAGCTCACCGGCACGGTGGGCCAGCTCCGGTTCCGGGCCGAAGCCGGGCTGGACATCGACAGCCTGCTGGCCGCGCTGCCGCCGGCCAGCCTGGCGAAGGAGTCACCGGCCGGGCGTTACGTGATCGAGGTGCACGGCGCGGTCGACCCGCGGCTGCTGGCCGCCGTGACCGCCTGGTGCGCGGACCACGGCGTGCTGGCCAACAGCCTGCAGATCGAGAGCCGCACCCTGGAGGACGTGTTCCTCGAGCTCACCGGGAAGGAACTGCGCCCATGAGGAAGGGGGCCCGTGACTGAGAGCACGGCCGGGATCTCCGCGTTCACGCCCGCTCCGGGGGCGGCGCCGCTGCGGCGGATGATCGCGGCGCAGGCCCGGCTGGAGACCAGGACGCTGCTGCGCAACGGCGAGCAGCTGCTGCTCACGCTGGTCATCCCGCTGCTGCTGCTGGCCGCGTTCGGCCTCGAGCCGCTGATCAACCTGAACACGGGCATGAGCCGGATCAACTTCCTGACCCCCGGGATCATCGCGCTGGCGGTGATGTCGACCGCGTTCACCAGCCAGGCCATCGCCACCGGCTTCGAGCGGCGGTACGGGGTGCTCAAGCGGCTCGGGGCCACTCCCCTGTCCCGCACCGGGCTGATCGCGGCCAAGACCGCCACCGTGATCGCGGTGGAACTGCTGCAGGGCGCGCTGATCCTGATCGTCGCGCTGGCCATCGGCTGGCGGCCGGACGCCAGCCCGGCCGCCGTCGTGGTGGCGCCCCTGCTGATCCTGCTCGGCACCGCGGCCTTCAGCGGCCTGGCCCTGCTGATGGCGGGCACCGTGCGGGCCGAGGCCACGCTGGCCGGCGCGAACCTGGTCTACGTCATCCTGCTCGGCGTCGGCGGCGTCGTCTTCCCGCTGGCCAAGTTCCCGGCGGGTGCCCGGCCCGTGCTCGAATTGCTGCCGACCGGCGCGCTGTCCACCGGCCTGCGCGACGTGCTGCAGTCCGGGGCCGTCTTCCCGGCGGGGAACGCGATCACGCTGGCGGTCTGGGCCGCCGGGGCGATCACCCTGGCCGCCCGGATGTTCAGGTGGGAATAAGGCAGGCCAAGGAGCTCCAGCCGGGCCAGGCCCAGGACGACCGGACCCGCGGGCGGATGATCCTGCCCGCCGCCATGATCCTCACCGGGATCGTGTCCGTGCAGTTCGGGGCGGGTCTCGCGGACAAGCTGTTCGGGCAGATCCCGCCGGCCGCGGTAACCGGGCTGCGGCTGTGGACGTCCGCCATCGCCATGGTGGCATTGTCCGGGCGCGGTTTTTCCCGGTCGGTGCGCGACCTCACGGAACGGCGGGCCTTCGGCGATGCGGCCATCGCTGCCTCGTTCGGCATAGCCCTGGGGGTCATGAACTTCTCGATCTACCAGTCGTTCGCCCGCATTCCGCTGGGCATCTCGGTCACCATCGAGTTCCTCGGCCCGCTGGCGGTGGCGGTGGCCGGGTCGCGGCACCGGCGGGACGTGGGCTGGGTGGTGCTCGCGGCGACCGGCGTGGTGCTGCTGACGCAGGGCGGGCACGGCCACCTCAACCTGGCCGGGGTCCTGTTCGCCGGGCTGGCCGGAGCCTGCTGGGCCGCCTACATCGTGCTCAGCTCGGCGACCGGGCGCCGGTTCCCCGGCTCGGCCGGGCTGGCCCTCGCGATGGTGGTCTCGGCCGTCATCGTCACGCCGCCCGCCCTGGTGTCGGGCGGCAGCGCGATGTTCGCCCCGGCCGTGCTCGCGGCCGGCGCCGCGATCGGGATACTGTCCTCAGTCATCCCCTACCGGCTCGAACTGGAGTCGCTGCGGCGGATGCCGATGCGGCTGTTCGGCGTGTGGATGAGCATGGAGCCGGCCGTGGCCGCCCTGATCGGGCTGGCCCTGCTCGGCCAGCACCTGAGCCTGGCCGAGTGGCTGGCCATCGGCTGCGTGATGCTGGCCTGCGCGGGCGCCGCCCAGCATTAGCGGGCCGCGCACTAGCATGGGGCCGTGCCCGTGGACCTGAAGTCGCGTGCGGCGGCCTGGACGAGTCCGGTGCTGTCGCCGACGATGACCTCGATGCGCCGCCTCGCGCTGGCCGGGGTCGCCGCCAACACCGTGATCATGTCGACCGGCGCCGCGGTGCGGCTCAGCGCATCCGGGCTGGGCTGCCCCGACTGGCCGCAGTGCAGCCCGGCCGACATCGTGGCCAGCAAGAACGCCGGGCAGACGCTGCTGAACACCTGGATCGAGTTCGGCAACCGGCTGCTGAACTTCCCGCTGGTCATCGTGGCGGCCCTGATCTTCATCGCGGCCTGGCGGTTCCGCCCCGGGGTCCCGGGCGACGGGAGCCGGCGCGGCTTCGTGTGGCTGGCGGCGGCGCAGCCGCTCGGCGTGGTGGCCCAGGCCGTGATCGGCGGGATCCTGGTGCTGGCCAAGCTCAACCCGGCCCTGGTCTCGGTGCACTTCCTGGTGTCCGCCTCGGTGGTGGCGGCCGCCGTGGTGCTCCATGTCCGGTGCACCGATACCGGTCGCGACGGGCCCGTCCGGCGTGATCTGCGGCTCATCTCGGCCGTCCTGGCCGGGGTCACCGTCCTGATGCTGGCGGCCGGCACCGTGGTCACCGGGACCGGGCCGCTGGCCGGCGACGCGGGCGTGGCCCGGTATCACCTGCCGCTCGAGGGGGTCACCCAGCTGCACGCGGACATCGGCTGGCTGCTGACCGGGCTGTCCGTCGCGCTGGTCCTGGGCCTGCGGCTGTCAGACGCGCCCCGGCGGGCGGTCCGGGCGGGCTGGGTGGTGCTCGCGGCGATCGGCGCCCAGGGCGTGATCGGCTACGTCCAGTACTTCAATCACCTCCCGGCCGGGCTCGTCTGGGTCCACGTGACCGGGTCCGTCCTGGTCTGGATCGCCGTGCTGCGCCTGTTCCTCGCGCTCCGCGAGCGGACCCCGGTAGACACTGCGCGAACAGGGCCCGCGGTGACCGTACCCAGCAGGCAGCCGGAGCCGCTGGACCGATAGGCTCGTCCCGTGAGCACTCAGGCCAATCTTGACTGGACGGCGACAGACAAGCGCGCCGTTGACCTCGTCCGCGTCCTGGCGATGGACGCGGTCCAGAAAGTGGGCAACGGCCACCCGGGCACGGCGATGAGCCTGGCGCCCGCGGCCTACCTGCTCTTCCAGCGGGTGATGCGGCACGACCCGGCCGACCCGAACTGGCCGGGCCGGGACCGCTTCGTGCTGAGCTGCGGGCACTCCAGCCTGACCTTGTACATCCAGCTGTACCTGTCCGGCTACGGCCTGACCATGGATGACCTCAAGGCGCTGCGGACCTGGGGCAGCATCACCCCCGGGCACCCGGAGCACCGGCTCACCCCCGGCGTGGAGGTCACCACCGGCCCGCTCGGCCAGGGCATCGGCAACGCCGTGGGCATGGCCATGGGCGCCCGCCGCGAGCGCGGCCTGTTCGACCCGGACGCCGCGCCCGGCACCAGCCCGTTCGACCACTTCGTGTACTGCTTCATGTCCGACGGGGACATCGAGGAAGGCATCAGCCACGAGGTCTCCTCGCTGGCCGGCCACCAGGAACTCGGCAACCTGATCGTCATCTACGACGACAACCAGATCTCCATCGAGGACAACACCAACATCGCCAAGTCCGAGGACGTGGCCGCGCGTTACGAGGCCTACGGCTGGCACGTGCAGAA
>JAICWX010000405.1 GCA_025934635.1 Streptosporangiaceae bacterium
CACGTGATCGCGGAGCGAGCGGGACGGTCCAGTGCCACAATTGTCATCGTGCGGGCATACGTGGGGGTCACGGATAACAACTGGTACCGGTTCCTGGCCGGCCGGCCGGAGCTGACAGAAGTTAATTTCTGGCGGCCCAGCGGTGCCAGCGGCTTCCATGCCCTGGCTCCAGGGGAGCCATTCTTTTTCAAAACGCATTCCCCGCATAACAGGCTGGTAGGCGGCGGTTTTTTCAGTGACTCAGCGCCACTGCCGGTCTCCGAGGCCTGGGAGTTGTTCGGCGAGGCAAACGGGGTAGCCAGCCTGGAGCAGATGCGGGCAGGTATCAGCCGGTACCGGCGTTCCCCCATCGCCATCGGCGAGGACCCGGTCATCGGCTGCCGGTTCGTGCGTGATGTCCGCTTCTTCCCCAACGATCGCACCATGGATCCGCCGCCCCAGTTCGCTCCCAACATCGTGCAGGGTAAGGGTTACGACCTAGCGGAGCCCTCGGTAGCGCCGTACTTTCACGACCTCCTTCAGCTGACTCTCGGCGCCTCGGTGGAACTGGATTTCAGTCAGCCCTGGCACCGTCCGGGGCCGGTGTTCGGCGACCCGCGGCTGGCGCCGTACCGGCTCGGCCAGCAGTCTTTCAAGGCAAAGGTGCTGGACGTTTACCATCGCCGCTGCGCCATCAGCGGGACACACATCCCGCCGGTCCTGCAGGCGGCACACATCCGCCCAGTCACCGAGGGCGGAGAGCACCGTCTCGACAACGGGCTGTTGCTCCGGTCAGATATCCACACGCTGTTCGACCGCGGCTATCTCGGCGTGGACCCCCAGCACCGCCTGATGGTCAGTTCGCGGCTACGAGCAGACTTCAGCAACGGCGACCAGTTCTACGCGATGAAGGGACAGGTCATCGACCTGCCTCAACGCCGAGCCGACCGGCCGGGCCGGGAGTTCCTGGAATGGCACCTCGACGAGGTCTTCCTCAAGACAGCCGCAAGCTGACCGGGCGACGCCTGACCCAGAACTCTGGGGCGGCTGAATGACAGATAAGACCTTCAGGGCGAGCGTCGACTGCCGACCGAGCTAGAGCTGGCGGAACAGTACGGCGTATCGCGCGTGACCGTCCGCCGCGCCATTGCGATGCTGCGCGACCGGAGCAAGGTCGTCACCGTGCACGGCCGGGGCACCTATACAGCGAAGTCCAGCCACTAACCCGCCACCCCGCGGCCTGGCACGCGGCGCCAGAGCCGGTATGCCCTCAGGAGCCGGAGCGCCACTGACCACCAGGTGCAGCACACCGCGATTGTTATCCACAGGATCAGATCTTTCCGGGGATACTGCGGCGTGTCAGGTCCGCACCGGATGAAGCTAACCCGGGAGCGGTGCGGAGGCACTATAAGACGTGGGACAGCCCCGGCGTGATCTGCCGTCAGATGCCGAACTCGTGGGTGAGGCGCGGCTGGGGTCGAAGGAGCCGGTGACGGAACTGCTGCGCAGGCACTGGGATACCGCGATCCTGCTGGCCGGGCGGGTCCTCGGTTCGCCGGACCTGGCGCGCGATGCGGTGCAGGAGGCGGCGGTCGCGGCCATGACCGACCTGGAGCGCCTGCGTTCGCCGGACCGGTTCGGCGCCTGGTTCTGCGGGATAGCGCTGAACGTGTCCCGGAGCTGGCGGCGGCAGCTTCGGTCGGAGGTACCTGGCCTGCTACCAGACCTGATGTCGGGTTCCCCCGATCCGGCCGCAGCGGCGGAGATCGCCGATACCGCGGCCCGCGTTCGCGGTGCCATTGCCACGCTGGCCGACGGCCAGCAGCACGCCGTCCGGCTGTTTTACCTGCAGGGCCTGAGCCACCGCGAGGTAGCCGCTGAACTCGGTATCTCGGTCGGGGCGGTCAAGGCGCGGTTGCACCAGGCGCGGGCCGCGCTGGCCCCCAAGCTCGTTCAGTTCACGACAACTCCGGAGGTAGCTATGGTGACGACGACGGAAGCAGCCGAATGGGTCGAGGTAGTGGTCTCGGGGATCCGCAGGACCTCCGGTGAGGAGCCGCACCAGCGCGAGTACGTGATGATCCTGGCCGAGCGCGGCGGTGACCGCAGCCTTCCCATCTGGATCGGGCCCGCCGAGGCCGCGGCGCTGGCGCTGGTGCTGGAGTCGGTCGAGATGCCGCGCCCGTTCCCCTACAAGCTGGCGGCCGGGCTGGTCGAGGCGGCTGGGTCCCAGATCACCGAAGTAAAGGTCACTCGTCTGCTGGAGCCGGTTTTCTACGCCAGCGTCGTGGTACAGGGGCCGGGCGGGCTGCGGGAGGTCGACGCACGGCCGAGCGATGCCGTGAACCTGGCCGTGGTGAGCGGCGCCCCCATCCGGCTGAACAGCGAACTGTTCAGCGCGGCGGCGGCAGGCGACGATTCGGAAGAGCCGTCGTCATTCCCGGTGGCCACCGCCGATATCGCGGCCGAGACCCAGCAGCGCATGCGCGAGGCGGCCCAGCGGTACGGGCGGCGCTCCGGCCCGCAACCCGGCGGCAGCCCCGCATCCGCTGAGTAAATCGCAGCGAAAACCGGCCCGGCCCCGGCGCTGGCGGTGTTGCGCGCACCGCAGAGCGCCGGCCATCATCGAGGCATGATCTCCAACCGAAAGGGCGGCAACGCCCACGCGCGTTGACCGCGCCGGCGCGGCGCCATGACGCCGCGGCACCGGTGGCCGATTTCCGGGGCCGACGAGCCCACGGCCTGTGGCAGGACACCGTCAAGATCCGCAGAGAGTGGCTTGACTACGGCCTGTCCACCCAGCCGGCTGACCGGCCGGCCGCCGAACACAGCCTGACTGCGATCTATGCGAGGATCGGTCGCCCGCGACCGCGGTTCGCCTGGGTCGACTCCCCTGTCCAGGCGATCCCGCTGGTCACGGGCCTGCCCACCCTCGACGAGCTCTACGGGTGGATCCGCGATCCGCGCCCGCGAGGGACACCGCCCCTGGCCAGTGACCTGGCCATGGTCTCCGCCCGACTGCGCGGCGCGCTCAGCGCCGGGCTCTCCCATCCCGACCCCGAACTGTCCCCCGCCCGGAAGGGCAACCGCAAGGAGCCGTGGCCCGAACTGCCGCCGCTGCAGGCACTCGACGACGGCGTTCCGCTCGGCGTCGTGCTGCACCAGGGGGTCCGCACCGCACTGCACCGCAGCCTGGCCGGCGGATTCCGCACGCCCGTCCGTACCGTGCTGGCCGACCGCGGATCCGTACCGGTGTGCTGGTACGGGCAGCAGGACGCACCCTGGATCGCCTACTACGACGCCTTGCACCGGCTCGGACTGGCGGGCTACCAGCCGGATGACCTGGATCACCTCGGCCACTGGGCCGCGCTGGCGCGCTCCTGCGGCTGGTGGTGGCCCGGTGAGGATGTGTGCGTCGTGGTGGACCGGCCCGAAATGGTCCAGGCCGAACCGCTTCCCGGCACCTGGCACGAAGAGATCCGGCTGCCACGCGACGGCGTCCGCTATCGCGATGGCTGGCACCCGCTAGTCCCGTAACCCGACCGCCGGGCGGGACGAGGCCATTCCCGTTCCCGCCCGGCACCCGGGTCACACAGTCAGGCGGCGGATGGTGGCGAAGCCGCCGGCCAGCAGGGCGGCCGTGGCGACGGCGAGGACCGCGGTCACGCCGGCCGCGGTGATCGTGGTGAAGAAGCGGCCGAGGTCGCCCCAGCCGTGCATCCAGGTCGCGATGACCGCGGCCAGGGTCAGCACGCACACCTGCGCCGCCCCGAAGATCAGGATGCCGGGCGTGCCGCCGCGCCGGTAGACCAGGCCGTACCACATGCCGTAGGCGAACATGAGGAGGAAGGCGACCGACGCGGTGAGCCAGGACAGGTACCAGGAGCCGTCGAGGATGTAGGGCACCCGGAAGTAGCCCATGTTCATGCCCCACCCGCCGGTCGCGCGCTCGACGGCCTGCCCGGTCGCCAGCACGAGCCCGTCGCCGATGGCCAGCGCGACGGCGAGCGACGTGGCGCCGAGGAAATAGGTGCGCCGGCTCATCCCGAGGGTCAGCCCGAACGGCAGCGCCCGGGCCACCGCCTGCAGCCCCAGGACGAACACCACCAGGAACACCCCCATCAGGCCGCCGACCCAGCGGTGGCTGGTGTGCCCGGCCGGGGTGAGCTGCATGATGACGACGTCCACGACGAACCCGAAGGCCGCCCAGGCCCACGGCAGCACCAGGTAAGTCATCCAGTCCAGGAGAAAGAAACGAGCAATTCGACCGAACGAGGTAGGCCTCACCGGGCTGTCTCCTTCTCCGCGTGATCCAGCCGGTCGTGGTTCCCGGCCGCGTAGATCGCGAGCTGCTGGAGCGTCATTCCGTCCAGGCGCAGCCGCAGGTGCGCCGCGAGCTCGCGGTCGCGTTCGTCGAGCCGCCCGGCCATCACCGCCGTGGCCTGCGCGCCTAGCGTGCGCCGGCTGAGCGTCGGGCGGTCGGCGATGAACTGTTCCACGCTGCCGGCCGGGCCGGTGACGATCGCGCCGCTGCCGCGCAGGTCGTCGGCCGGAGCGTCGAGGACGATCCGGCCGCGGTCGATAACCAGGATGCGGTCGAGCAGTTCGGCGGCCTCGTCGATGAGGTGGGTCGAGAGCACGATGCACCGCGGGCGGGCGGTGTAGTCGGCCAGCAGCTGGCCGTAGAACAGCTGCCGGGCGCTGGCGTCCAGCCCCGCGTACGGCTCGTCGAACAGCGTGACGTCGGCGTGCGCGGCCAGGCCGATGACGATGCCGAGCGCGGTCCGCATGCCGCGGGAGAGCTTCTTGGCCGGGCGCGCCAGCGGCAGCTCGTACGCCTCCAGCAGCATGGTGGCGAGGCCGTCGTCCCAGTTCGGGTAGAACAGCGACGCCGCCTTGACTAGCTGGCGGACCCGCAGGTCGGGGTAGGTCTGGTCCTCCCGGATGAGGATCATGCGCCGCAGCACGGCGTCGTTCTCCGCGGGCGTCGCCCCGAACACGCTGACCCGTCCCGAGGTCGCGAACGCCTGGCCGGCCAGGATGCGCAGCAGCGTGCTCTTCCCGGCCCCGTTGCGGCCGAGCAGGCCGGTGATCGACGGGGACCCGATATCGGCGGTGACGCCGGCCAGCGCCTGATGCTGCCCGTAGCGGCGTCCGACGCCCGTCAGCGAGATCACCGCCATCACGCCCGTCCCTTCGCCGCCACGCCGCCCCACGCCGACTCTTCGCGCACCAGCGTCATCAGCTCCTCCAGGCCGAACCCGAGCCGGACCGCCTCGGTCACCAGCGGCCGCACGAACCGCTCGGCGAACTGCCGCCGCCGGGCCCGGACCAGTTGCTCGCGCGCCCCCGCGGCGACGAACATGCCGATGCCGCGCCGTTTCTCCACCAGTCCCTCGTCCAGGAGCATGCCGAGGCCGCGGGCCGCGGTGGCCGGGTTGATCCGGTAGAACGCGGCGAGCTCGTTCGTCGACGGCACCCGGTCTCCCTCACCGAGCTGACCGTCCGCGATCTGGTCCGCCAGCTGGTCAGCGATCTGGGCGAAGATCGGCCCGCCATCATCAAGAAGCGTCATGGTTCGTTACTATACTAATGAACCAGTAAATCAGCAAGCCGATTGCCCGATGACGCTCGGCAGGCTAGACCTTCGGCGCCTCCGGGTCGTTCTGGTCGCCGACGTAGTGGATGTCGAACGGCTTGTTGGTGATGAACAGGAACGTGCAGTCTGCCTCCTGGGTCGCGCCGTGCTCCATGATCCCGCCCTCGGGAAACCACACGAAGCTCCCGGCCGGGTACCGGCCCTGGTGGGTACGGAGGGTGCCGTCGAGAACGTAGAAGCCGTGCGCGCAGGAGTGGCTGTGCCACGGGTTGGTGAAGCCCGCCCGGTAGACCATCTTGAGGATCGTCATCCCGGTCTCCGGGTCGCTCATCAGCGGGACATGCTCCAGGTTGGCCTGGATGTAATCGATCGGGAACAGCTCCCAGGGGGCGGTGTTCGTGTCCACGACGGTCACTTCGACGGGGATGGCTTCGGTCACGACGGCTCCCAGGGGGGTGGCGGGGTCAGGACTTACGGGTATCTTGCCCCGTAATGCGCCGGTAGTGGCTCGCGATCTGGTCCCGGGTTTCCTGGGTGCCGAACGTTCCCGCGAACTCGTCCGTGCTCCGCTCCACCGACACGTCGAGCGGCTGGTTGAGCCACAGGTCGAAGAGCCGGCGCTGGGCGGCGGTGACCGTGCGGGTATGCGTCGCGGTCCGCTCGAGCAGCCGCCCGGTGGCCTCGGCGAGCAGGCCGGGCTCGGTGGTGACGTTGGCGATGCTGTGCGGTGGCAGCTGGTCGAGGGTGTAGAGGTCACCGGTCAGGATCATCTCGCGGGCCTTGCTGAGCCCGACGAAACCGGGTAGCAGGGCCGCGTCGATGACCGACGGCACTCCGACCTTGATCTCGGGCAGGCCGAAGGCCGCCGTCGTCGTGGCCACCCGGAGGTCACACGCCAGGGCCAGCTCGAACGCCCCGCCCAGGCAGTACCCGCTGACCGCGGCGACAGTGACCACCGGCGCCCGCCGGATGGCGCGCATGATCCCGGCGAGCTGCGCGATGAAAGGCTTGGCGCTGTCACGGTCCATGCCGACGAACGCCTCGATGTTCATCCCCGCGCTGAACGCCGCCGAGCCGGCGCCGGTGAAGATCAGGCCGGTGACTTCCGGATCGAGGTTGTCGATGACGTCCCGGAGTCCGGGCAGGTCCTCGGGGTGCAGCACGTTCAGCTTGCCCGGCCGGTCAAAGGTGACCCACTGATAAGGCCCGCGACGCTCAACGGCGATGAATCTCATAGCCCGATAATGCCGTGCTGACCGGCGTTTGCGACATTTGCACCCCCGATCTCCCGGCGGGTTAG
>JAICWX010000615.1 GCA_025934635.1 Streptosporangiaceae bacterium
CAGTACGCCGGCCAGCAGGCCCCGCCGGCGGCCGGCCAGGCGGAGATGCTGCCGAGCGTGGACCGCAGGCCCACCTCGCGGATGCCGCTGCCGGTCAAGGCCCTGCGCATCGGCCGGGTGCCCGACAACGACGTGGTCCTGTCCGACCTCAACGTCTCCCGGCACCACGCGGAGCTGCGCAAGTCACCCACCGGCAGCTACGAGATCGTCGACCTCGGCAGCCACAACGGCACGTTCGTCAACGGCCAGCGGGTCACCAGCCAGATGCTGACCGAGCAGGACCTGGTCAGCATCGGCAGCTCCACCTTCCGGCTCAAGGACGGCGAGCTCCGGCAGTTCGTCGACGACGGCAACATCACCTTCAACGCCCAGGACCTGGTGGTGAAGGCCGGCAGCAAGGTGCTGCTGGACCACGTCACGTTCCCGATCCCGGAGAAGTGCCTGCTCGGCGTCATCGGTCCCAGCGGCGCGGGCAAGTCCACCCTGCTCGGCGCGCTGACCGGGATGCGGCCCGCGACCACCGGCACGGTGCTGTACGACAACCGCGACCTGTACTCGAACTACAACGAGCTGCGGTACCGGATCGGCCTGGTCCCGCAGGAGAGCGTCCTGCACACCCAGCTGACCGCGCGCCGCGCGCTGCAGTACTCGGCCGAGCTCCGGTTCCCCGCCGACACCAAGCCCGCCGAACGAGATGGCCGCGTCGACGAGGTGATGGGCGAGCTGGGCCTGACCCGGCACGCGAACACCCGCGCCGACCGGCTGTCCGGCGGCCAGCTCAAGCGGGTCAACGTGGCCCAGGAGCTGCTGACCAAGCCGTCGCTGCTGTTCCTCGACGAGCCGACCTCGGGCCTGGACCCGGGCCTCGACAAGTCGGTCATGGAGCAGATGCGGGACCTGGCCCACGACGGCCGGACGGTCATCGTGGTCACCCACAGCGTGGACAACCTGGACACCTGCGACCGGCTGCTCGTCCTGGTCCCCGGCGGCCGGATCGCCTACTACGGCCCGCCCGAGGAAGGGCTCACCTATTTCGGTCAGTCCCGCTGGGCCGAGGTATTCCAGGCCTTCGATCGGTACCCGGATCGCGACTGGGCCGGGGAGTACGCCGCCTCGCCCGCCTACCAGCAGTACGTCCTGGGCCAGCGGCAGCAGGCGCCGCAACCGGGGGACAGCCAGGTGCTGGCCGCCACCCCGCCGCCGCAGCGGCGCGGCGCGTTCAAGCAGATGGGCACGCTGACCCGGCGGTACATCCGGGTCATCGCGTCCGACCGCGGCTACCTGACGTTCATGGCGCTGCTGCCCATCCTCCTCGGCGCGCTGATCTCCCAGGTGCCAGCCAAGCACGGCCTGGGCGGCGGGCCGGGATCGAACATCGACGCGGGGACCCTGCTGCTGATCCTGGTGATCTGCGCCTGCCTGGCCGGCATGGCCAGCTCGGTGCGGGAACTGGTCAAGGAAAGATCGATCCTGACCCGAGAACGGGCAGCCGGCCTGTCATCCGGCGCGTACCTGGTGTCCAAGCTGCTCGTCCTCGGCGTCATCAGCGTCCTGCAGTCGACCTTGCTGGTGCTGATCGGCGTGTCCTGGCGGCAGTTCCCCGCCAAGGGGGCCTTCCTGACCGGCCTCCCGCTGATCGAAGTGATCCTGGGCATCGCCGTGCTCGCGATCGCCTCGATGTGTCTCGGCCTGCTCGTGTCGGCCATGGTCAGCACGTCCGAGAAGGCGATGCCGTTCCTGGTGCTGTTCACCATGGTCCAGGTGGTCATGTCCGGCTACGTGGTACCGCTGGCTCACAACCCGGGACTCAAGCAGTTCGCGATGATCGCGCCGTCGCGCTGGGGTTTCGCCGCGGTCGCCTCGACGGTGAACCTCGACCAGATCTCGCCGCCGGTGGGCGCGGTGACCGACGACCTGTGGAAGCAGTCGTCGGGTAACTGGCTCCGCGATATGGGCGTCATGATCGGGCTGGCGGTCATCTTCGCGGTGCTCGCCTACATCAAGCTGCGGACCCTCGGCCCGCGCCGCCGCAAGTAGCTCCGCAGGCGGAGCAGCCAGCCAGGCCGAGACGGCCGGCCGGGACACCCCGGCCGGCCGTCAGCCGTCGCGGCACCGGTTCCGGCCGCGCTTGCCCGCCGGGCGGCGTACGCCGCAGCCCGTAAGCTGGGCGGGTGAGCGAGTTCAGGCTGCCAGCGGAGGAACTGCTCAGGCGTTTCCCGCTGATCGACGGGCACAACGACCTGCCCTGGGCACTGCGCGGACGCGCCGCGGGCGACCCGAACCAGGTGCGCTTCGACCTGGACGCGCCGGCCGCGGGACTGCACACGGACCTGCCCCGGCTGGCCGCCGGCCGGGTCGGCGCGCAGTTCTGGTCCGTCTACGTGCCCGCCCGGCTGGCCGGAGACGGTGCCGTCGCCGCCGTGCTCGAGCAGATCGACCTGGCCCGCCGGATGATCGCGCGCTACCCCGAGGCGCTCGGGCTCGCGCTGACCGCGGACGACGTGGAGCGGGTCTTCGCCTCCGGCCGGGTGGCCTCGCTGCTCGGCGCCGAGGGCGGCCACGCGATCGCCGGGTCGCTCGGCGTGCTGCGGATGCTCTACGCGCTCGGCGTCCGGTACCTGACGCTGACCCACAACGCCAACACCGGCTGGGCCGACGCGGCCACCGACGAGCCGCAGGCCGGCGGGCTGACCGATTTCGGCCGGGCCGTGGTCCGCGAGATGCAGCGGATCGGCATGCTGGTGGACCTGTCGCATGTGTCC
>JAICWX010000525.1 GCA_025934635.1 Streptosporangiaceae bacterium
ACAGCAAAGCCGCGGCCGCACCAGCCAAGGACCCCCACCCCGGCAGAAGTACCCTCCTGCCGTCACCGCCCAGCACCGCGGTGACGGCAGGAGGCGCACCCCGGCTCGCTCTTGCTCACCCGTTTCCCGCAGCGCTACTACTCCGGCGACGCCCAGCGGCTGGCCGGGAACGCGACGATGGCATTCGGCGGTCAGGTCATGCTGGCTCCCGCCAGCGGCCAGCTGGCAGCTGAGCTGCCCCGCGTTTCCCGGACAGGGAATTTCCGTTAATTTACGCGGCCGTCTCCATTCCCAGCAGCTCGTCCATAACCTCTCGCGGGGTCCTGTATCCGAGCGTTGAATGAGGCCGGGCGTGGTTATAGGCGTGCACCCAGGCGGTGATCGCGGCCTGCGCGCTGGGCAGGTCCGCGAAGGGCCCCGAGACGTCGAGCAGTTCGCGTCGCAGCGTCTGGTGCCAGCGTTCCACCTTCCCGGTCGTGGTCGGCGAGTACGGCCTGGTGAGCTTGGCGGTGATGCCGTGCTCGCGGCAGACCCGCTCGAACAGCACCTCGGCCGGGCGCGGTTTGGTGAACCGGCCGGTGAACTGCTTGCCGTTATCGGTCAGCACCTCCGCCGGCACCCCGTACACCTTCATCGCCGCGGTGAACGCCTCGGCGACCGCCCGGGCGGACGGGACGGCCAGCACCGCGGCGCAGACCACGTACCGGGAGTGGTCATCGATGCCGGACAGCACCTTGCACTCGCGGCCGTCGGCCAGGTAGATCCCGCCGACCAGGTCCAGCGCCACAGCGCCATCGAGGTCTCCCGGGCCCACCGCCGGTACTTGCGCTTGTGCTGCTGGGCCTGCGGGACCACCATCGCGTTGCGGACCAGCACCCGGTGCACCGTCGCCCGGGACGGCGCGGCCGCCACGCTGCGCTGCGCGACCTCGAACGCGATCCGGCGGGCGCCCCACCGCGGATGCGCCCGCCGCAGCTCGCACACCAGCGCCTCGGTCTCCGCCGCCAGCCGCGACGGGGAGGACCGCGGCCGCCGCGACGCTTCCCGCAGCCCGTCGACCCCGGCCGCGGCGTGCCGGGCCTTCCACGCATACACCGACTGCCGCGACACCCCGTACCGGACCGCCACCTCGCTGGCCGCCGACCCGTCCAGCACTTCCAGCACCGCCCGGTACCGCTGCTCGACCAGCCAGTCCCGGCCATCGTCCTGCTTCTGCTCGTCCCCATGAACAGCAGATCATCGGGATCACGGACAGTAACTGTCAAGCATCTCCCGACTACAAACTGTCAAAGAGTGTCGTGGGCCCTCACACGACAGGCGGACGTGCATACCCCGGTGGAGGCCGCCCGGGTCCTGGCCTGGGGCGGGCCGGATGATCCCGGGGACTGGCACCCGGTGACCAGGTTCTTCCGGGACGGGCACGCCGAGACCTGGCAGGCCGCCGATGCGCGGCTCGGCGGGTGGGGACCGGACGAGGCCCGGCGCCTGGTGGTCGCGACCGCTGACCCGGGCACCTTGCGGGCAACGCGACCTGGTACCTGGTCACCAACCTGCCCCGGCCCGGCGGCCCGCGCGAGCCGGGCAGCCCGCACCCGGCGGCCGGCCTGGCC
This sequence comes from Streptosporangiaceae bacterium, assembly GCA_025934635.1. The sequence goes on from JAICWX010000525.1 coordinate 1,611, forward strand.
GAGATCGTGCGGATCTACGGCGTCCGCAACTGGATCGAGCAGGGCTGCAAGCAGGTAGAAGACGAGCTCGGCTGGGCTGATTTCCAGGTCCGCTCCGACCCCGCGATCCGCCGTCACCAGGGTCCTGGTCAACTGCGCGTTCAGCTTCTGCTGGGCCGCCTGGTTCGCCCATCCGGCACCGCAGGACGCCACGCTGCCGACCCCCCGGGCCGGCGGCGGAGAGAGGGGGCTCCGGACCCGCCGGGCCGCCCCCGCCCCCGTGCTGGCCCCGGGCGATCCGGGCCGTGCGCGCCTGGCTGGCCCCGTGGATCACGCTGCAGCGCTGGTGGGCCGCCTGGTCCAACGCGCCCCCGCCCCCGCAGCTGCAAGCCCTGATCAACTCGGTCGCGTCAGGCCGCGGCCTGTACCTCTACATCCCGACTTAACAAACCACCGCTAACGATCTTCAATAGCCGGGGTTACTAGGCCCGGTCAACTGGTGGCTGGTGAGCTATGCCGGAAGCATCAGGTATCCCGATGGCGGCGGCCTGGACGCGGCGGAGCGGGCACGCCGGGAGCGGGTGCGGCTGGCCGCCGCGAAGATGATCGAGGCCGGGGCCGGCGATCAGGAGATCGCGAAGCGGTTCCGGGTCTCGCGGATGAGCGTGAACCGGTGGCGGCGGGCGCTGGCGGCCGGCGGCCGGGAGGCGCTGGCGTCCAAAGGGGCGGGCGGGGCGAAGTGCAAGCTGACCGCAGCGCAGGTCGCCGAGCTGGAAGAAGTCCTGGATGCCGGGCCGGCGGCCGCGGGTTACCTGGATCAGTGCTGGACCCTGGCCCAGGTCGCCGATCAAGCCTGGCAGCGGTTCGGGGTGGAGTACACGCTGGCCGGGACAGCCGTGCTGCTGCACCGGGCCGGCTGGTCGGTGCAGGTTCTCCCGGATCGGGCCCCTTCCCGGCGGCGGCCGCCTTCATCAGGTCGAGCAGGGCGGCCGGCCGGGCCAGGCTGCCCACTTGCGTGGTACGTATGCGATCAGTGCTTCGCTGCATAACGCCTGATATCTCCAGATCGCGCCGGGCGATGCCTCAGCTTGGATTTTTCTGCCGTTCTGGGCGCGATAAGGGCAGCTCACAAGTCTGCCGGGCCTTGCGCGACATGGTCCAGGCCAGCCCCGCTACACGGCACGGGCACCACACCGCTGTGGCCGGATTCGCGGCTCGGCCTGGCGTACACAGGCCTACCTGGTCCGCGACGACGAGGTAGTCCAGGTCGTGTGCCCGTCCCGGGCCTCGAGTTGCGTTCCCAGCAACATCACCTGCATCGCCGCCGGCGTCGACGGCCCTCCCGGCAAACCGCCGGTGAAACCGCATGGACCGCCGGTACCCGCGATGCCATCCTGTAAAAGCCCGCATAAGCGCCAGTGTAGGAATTCCGGGAAAGGAAATATCCGGCCGCCGCGATGGCTAGTGGTTTCCCTTCATCACCCGGCCGCATGGTCGGACGTATCAAGAGAACGGTCCAGCATGAAACTTGGCGCAGCCGCGGCCGCATCTGCGGCGTTTGGTGGCCTCGGGGTAAAGTCGAGGACTCTCTGATCGTACTTCTGAGCTGCGGAACACCGGAATGACTTATCCAGTCTTAACAGAACAGGAGGACTGTATATGGAAACGTCCCGTAAGCTAATCGTCCTAGCGATGGCGGCAACCGCAGCGTTCACCGCATCTGCGCCTGCCGCCATGGCGGCACCCTCATTCGGGCAGACCTGTATTCAGCCAGGTTCGAAATATTACGTCGCCCTGACCGGTATTCATATTAAGGCAAGCCCGAACGATGCAAATCCTTACACAATAGCCAAGGGGCGGACCTTCTATAGTACGGACAGCAGCACTAATCGACGAGGCTGGGGCCCGGCCGGCCCAGTCCAGCTTCGGTCCGGGGTGCTGGCGCCGCAGCACTGCCACCTCCTGGCGCAGCACCAGCAACTCGGTATCCTTCGACGCCTCCGAACGTGCCAGTAACGCCATCTACCCGGCCAGCCGGACGAACATCAGATACAGCAGCCGTACGTTCCGTTTTGGAATCTCGCACGCTCACAAGCGCGTTGAGGCCGAGGGGTCTGCCGGGATCAGCGTTGCGGGACCGTGCTCTGCGCGGTCCATTTGTACAGATCGTTTGCGAACGCGCCCGGGTCGCGTGTCCGCACGTAGGTCGAGACGGCGTCGTAGAAGGCCTCCTGGAAGTCGGGGCTCAGCCCTTCGCCGTGTGCGACGGATAGCAGCACCGGCGATGCCCAGAACGCCTTCGAGGACGCCCGCTGATAGGCGGGCAAGGACGAGACGTCGACGTCGCGGACGACGGGAATTGATCCCTTTGCCTTGCTGAACGCGAGCTGGGTGGCGGGATCGTCGATGGCACTCAGGAACGCGAGCGCGTTCTTGGCGTCCTTTGCCTTGGTTGCGGCGACGAAGACGTCGACGACTGCGAGGAAGCTACCTTCGGTGCCGGGGAAGGGGACGCCGTCGAACTCCTGGCCCTCGTGTGCGCCGTCGGCGGTGAGCTCGCCGAAGGCCGAGTCGTTCATGGACTCGAAAGCGCACCCGCCGGCCGCGAGCTTCCTGGTCGCCTGGTCCCAGGTCAGGCTACTCGCCTCGGGATCGGCGTAACGCAAGATGGCGCCGAAGTTACTGAGGGCGGCCCGCACCTGCTTGCTGCGCCAGTCGAGGCCGTTGTGGACCATGTCCTGCCAGCCGCTAATTCCGATCGAGCTCAGCAGCGTGTTCTCAACGAGCTCGACCGTGGTGAAGCGGTCCTTGGCGCCGAGGCATAGCGGCGTCGAGCCGGAGGCTTTGATCTTCCCGAGGTCGCTGATAAACGACTCGACCGTGTAGCCGCCCGACGGGCGTGCGACACCAGCCCGCTCGAGGAG
>JAICWX010000187.1 GCA_025934635.1 Streptosporangiaceae bacterium
GGACGCCGTCGAAGGCGCCGCTGTCGCGGAGCCGGGTGACCTGCTCGCATGCGGCCTCGACGCCGGCCATCTTGTCGTGCGCGACCTGGCCGGCGAGCCAGCCGGGGATCTCGATGTCGGGGATGGCGGCGGCCAGGCGGCGGCCCATGGCCTGCGGTCAGCACCCCGATCTGGTGACGGGCGTGGGTGAGGTCCGGCCGGACGGGAGGCTCGATCTCGCAGACGATCCCGAACGGGCGCGCGCTCATGACGGCAACGCTAGCGCGCAGGCCATGAACGCTGACCGGTTCGGTCAGGCAGCACTGTTATAACACTCTGCCATAAAGACTTCCCGGCGCCATGCGGCGAAGTCCTCGGCCGCCGCCCGTCCTCGGCCGAGGACTGCGGTCCGCCGGGGCCCGGCGGCCGTACAGCAGCAACTCGGCGCACGTGGCCAGCAGGGCAAGCGCCGCCGCCGCGCGCATCTGGACCACCATCGTGGGCAGGCCGGCCTCGTACAGCAGGGCTGAAGCGATCGCGCCTGCGAGCAGGATGACCCTGGCGGGCGTGCACTCCCGCAGCAGCCAGCTTTCGAACCGGCCGAAGACGAGCCCGAGGAAAAAGAAAAGAAGGAACAGCCAGGGAAACGGGAGCATCCCGACGTAGGTGCCCACCATGCTCGGGATGTAGTTGATCTGCTGCAAGCCGAAGTCATCGATCTGCAGCTGCGCCGGGTTAATGCCCGGCCCGAGCGCGAGCTTGCTCTTCCACAGGAAGCTCGGGACGGCAAGGAGCAGCGATTCCGGCACGTAGCTAGCGCTCAGCCGAGGCTGCCCCTCGCTCATCGACTGCAGGATGGACCCCGCGAAGTCAACCCCGGCTTCCCGGGTCGCGAACTGGGCGACAAGCCCCGGCATCGCGGCGTCGTTCCCCGAGGACCCGCCGAACAGGCCGCTGCCGAGCGCGCTTATCCGGCTGCCCAGACCGCTGTTCGTGTAGAAGATGTCGCGTCCCTGCTGAACCCGTACCCCGTTGATCGCATGCAAGGCCATCAACGCCAGCAGCGCCGCGGCCAGGAGCTGACGGCGCGGTAGCCGGATGCCGATGAAGGTCAGCACGACAATCAGCGCGAGTCCGTCCATCAGGATGGGGGTGCGCTCCCCGGCCAGGGCGAGCATCAGGGACTGGACGATCAGCACCGGCAGGAGCCACCGGGTCCCGTGCCGCAGCACGAACGCGACCGCTGCCGTGGCGATCATGACGATGAAGAAGGTGGAGACCAGGTTGGTCTCCAGCGACGTGCCCGCGCCGGTCGCCCTGCCGTCGTTGTAGCCCTCGCCGGCGGCGGTGACTATGACCATCGGGACGCAGGCCGCCGCGAGTACCCGCCAGTCGAGCACTCTGGTCAGGGCGGTCAGGTTGACCGGGCGGGACGGCCCCTCCACCCGTTCCGGGTGGGTTAGCAAGTAGGCGATGGTGAAGCCCAGCATGACGACTGACATGATCAGGTCGGCCTGGTCGGTAAAACTGCGATTGACGCCGATCGCGAAGCTGTCCTGCGCGCTGACCGACGGGATGGCCAGCAGCGCGGGCGCGATGCCCAGGTCGACGGTGGAGGCGAGCATGAACAGCACCACCGGGCGAAGCAGCCAACGCCGCCCGATCCGGTGCCTGAGCAGCGCGAGCGACACGGCCTGCGCGAGCAGCGCGGCGAGCAGGGTAGTACTCACGTGCGTCCCCTAGCCAGCGGCCCCAGGTCAGCCGGCAGTTCGGTGCTGGCGATTCTGGCTACCCGTGCCGGGTCGGGGCTGACCACCGTCACCGCGATCATGATTGACTGCACGAGCAGCTGCGTTGTGGCTGAGCGCTGCCTGGTCAGCCCGTGCAGGTAACCGCGGAGTGTCGTCTCGACTCCAGGCTCAGCCATCGGATTCCCCCAGGTTTCCCTCGATCCCCAATCGTGCGGACTGACCCGCCAAGCCGGTCGCTGGCGTGACGCCCGTAGACCGTCACGAGACCGTCACGCAAGAACTGAAAGCTTAGTGTACACGAATGAATACACATAGTGATTACATACGTCCGATGTCTGCTATCCTCTTACTGCGCTGGACCCGGGGTGCCGGGCGGCTGCGGTCCGGTGCCTACGCGGCCCGGGCGGCAGCTGCGGGAGCCGGGCGCCGCTCCCGTCGATGACCTCGACGCGAACCACGTCATCCCGGCCGTGACGGTGGCGGTGACCGCCTGGCCGGAGGCCTGATCGGGCTGTACCGCACGCTGTTGCCGCACAGCTCATGCCGACGCCGTCTAACTTGATAAAAAGTCAGGTCCCAAAGTCAGCTCCTGATGAAGATAGCCGTGTCCCATATCCCGGAACTTGTCCAGATAGACCGCCAGCCGGCCATCTCGGCCGCTACCTCGGCCCAGACCGGTGTCAGCGGGCCGAGCGCGGCGGTCCGTGAATTCGGCGCCTTCGACTGACACGGCAAGTACCAGTTGACATTGTCGATGATGAGCATTCCGCCCGGCTTGATCTTGGGCAGGATGAATTTGGCCGAGTAATCCCGGTAGTGCCCGTCGACGAGGGCGAAGTCGATGCTCTCATCGGCGAATGACAGCGCGGTCCTGGCGTAGGCGCTGTCGCCGCCGCGCTCCATGGGCTGGTCCCCGGGGGCCAGGATGTAGTCGACGTTTTGCAGCCCGCGGGCTTGCAGCGTAGCGGTGACGGTCTCATGCCATCGCTCGTCGTGCTCCACGCTGGTCAGCGCGGCGACGCGCCGCGCGAACCAGACCGTGCTGCGGCCGGAGCCGAACTCCACGCCCACGTCGGCGGGGCGCAGCAGGGACTCAAGCAGCCCGATGGCGGCCGGGGTCAGCCACGGGGCGTCGGCGTGACCGCGCTCGTAGATCAGCTGGCGCGTGCGGTTGTAGAGGTAACGGGGGGTCCGGTGACCCAGCGCGCGGGAGAGCGCGGGCACTGGGCGGGCGGGTGCGGACACGGCGTTCATCAGCGAGCATCCTCCAGGGCGGGACAAGCGAAGACATCAGCACCGAAGCCGTCGGCGGCGACCGGGATGAGGCATCCAGCCAGGTCGGGGCGGTAGAGCCGGTACCCGTAGCCGATCAGCAGCTCGGCGACAGGACGCCGGTCAACGCCGACGGCAAAGGTGGACATCTGGTTCCACTCGAGCTGGATCAGGCCGATCCGGTGGCCGGCGAGCGCACGGGCACAGCCGCGGAGCACGTCGATCTCGAACCCCTCGACATCGATCTTCATGCCGGTGACGTGACGATCACCGATGAGCGAGTCGACCGTGACCAGCTCGGTTTCCACCGGGCCGTCCGGGTCCAGGCTGTTGCCGGCGTCCCGGCCCGCGGTGAACCTGGCGATTCCGCAGTGGTCGCCGGCGGCGGCCTGCACCGCGGTCACCTGGTAGCCGTTGAGCGCGATGTTCTCCCGCAGCAGGCCGAAAGTGTCGGCGGCGGGCTCGAGCGCGATGACCTCGGCGCCGAGTTCGGCGGCCCACAGCGTGTACGTACCCACGTTGGCGCCCACGTCGACGAACAGCCCGCCGTCCCGCAGCACCCGCCGCCACACCAACATCTCGGGCAGGTCGGGCGGGTTGGCGTACAGCACCATCGAGGCGCTAGTGCGGTGCAGGTCGACCCAGAGCCGGGATCGCTCCCCTAGCCGCGCGATCGCCCGGCGGCGGAGCAGGCGGCTCCGTGCCTGGTAACGGACGACGCGCAGCAGAGCGCGGCCGCGCCGCCCGGAGTTCGAGGGATGCCGCCAGACGTACCTGACGACTGACGCGACAGTGCCGAGCCAGGTGCGGACGGCAGGCATGTAACGGCCGGACCGCTTCCGCATAGACGCTCTCCTCTGCCCGCTCGTGCAGGTCGAGCTGGCCCGGGTCGGCGATCGCGGTCGAGCCGGGCGGCAGGATGCCACCGTCGGCGAACCCCGCATCGGCCAGCAGCCGCAGCAGCGAGTCCCCGTCATACATCCACAGATGATGCCGCGGCCCGGCCAGCGCCCACCGCGCCCGCGCCCGCAACCCCGCGGGCCGATCCAGGCCCATGTGAGTACCGGCCACGAACCCGTCCGCATCCCCGGAGGCGACGTACCCGGCCACCAGCCGGGACAGGTCCGGGGCAGCCAGCCGGGCGATACCGCCAGGCCGCAGCACCCGCATCACCTCAGCCAGGAACGCCCGCGCCTCGCCGCGATCCAGATGCTCGATCATGTGTGAGCTGTACACTGCCCGGGCCGCCCCTGTGGCACACGGAATACGTACCGCAGCATTAGCGAACCGAATATCCTCCGACCGCGCCAAGGCAACCAAGTCCGCAGACCGCGGGCCGAGGAAAAACGTGCCCGCGAGCATCGCGCCAATTCCTGGCCAGCGGGACACGCGAACGCTGAATGAGTTGTCGAAATTAAGCCATCCGGGAGTGGGCGTCGCCCCACATCCGACATTCACCAGAATGTCGGACTTCGTTACTTGAAGATTGATTCTCCCCACTGTCCAAGCGTATCGTAAAAGGCACGTCAGGTGAATTAGCGAGCAGTCAGGATGACATAGTTACGGCAACTGGGCACCGGCTGGCTGTCTCCTCACCGGGTCAGGCGGGCCTTGAGGGATCCGGCGCGGCCGAGCGCTCCCGACAGTCGGTACACCGGGTCGAAAGGCGCGGCGGCCGAGTAGAAGCGAGCTAGCGCCGTCTTGGCACCGGGATTGACCTTTCCGGATTCCAGAGCAGGCCCCGTCGCGGCCAGGCTCTGCTCCGCGGCCCGGCCGAGGCCGCGACGTGTCCGGGACCGGTCGCGGGCGGCGATCAGGGCGGAAACCGGGAACTCGAAGGGGAGCCCGGTCGACCAGATCCGTTCTATCCGCAAGCCGCTTGCCTGCGCCGCCATGGCCAGTCCGGAGGATGAGGGAAAGGAGACGTGGTCGTGCACCTTGCACATCGCCCACCAGGCCCTGAGCGCGGTTGCCTCAAACGACAGCGCGTTCGGCGTCGACAGGTAAAAGGTACCGCCGGGAGTGAGCACCTCCCTGACGGCACGCAGGAAGGCCGCGATGTCATAGATATGCTCGAATACGTTAATGGCCACGACCGCGTCGAAGGTGCGGCCGTCAGGGATCTCATCCATCGTCGAGTACAGCGTGCCGATGCCCCACGTATCGCGGATGTAGTCCCGGTGAACCGCGCTGGACTCCACCGCCTCCACTGAGCAGCCGGCCTCGCGCGCCGCCGCGAGCAAGTGGCCCGACCCCGGCCCGATCTCGAGCACTGATCCGGCAGGAAGGGCCAGTCCGGTCCAGAGCGCACCCGACGGCTCGCGCCCGGTGAGCGCATTACTGACATCTATGTACTCATCGTCCTGAAATGCCTCATCGTGAAGAAGCTGGAACCTGGCTGGCGTTATGTCCCTGAATACCGAGCGACAATTCTGGCATCTAATCCAGATATCGACTCTGGTGCCGACGACACGCGATGAATCGCCGCCGCAAAAAGGGCACCTACGACGCGTGGCCGTTCGGGCGCCGGCCATCGGCTGCCGGGTCATGGCGCCAGCACCCTGTCGACGACCTGGATGGTGGCGCGCATGCTGCTCAGCATCGCCTCGGTCGGCATATCGGCGTTGCCCTGGACCGCCTGACGGAACGCGGCAGCGTGGGCGCGGTGGCCCTTGTCGTGGCGGCCCTTCCAGCGGGTACGGCCGTTTACCAGTACCGACCGGAAGTCATCGATGATCACCTGGTGCGATCCGGCGAGGACCTCGATGCGTTCCTTGCCCGCTACCGGCGGGGTACAGCCGTAGGCGATCGACGCGACCGATCCGTCCGCGAACCGCAGCGCCGCCACCACGCTGTCGTTCCCGGGGGGCACGTCCCTGCTCAGCAGGCCCGTGACGGCCTCGATGTCGGCGCCCACGAGCGCCTGCGCGGTGTCGATGAAATGGCACACCTCGCCGAGCAGGCGGCCGCCCTGGCGCCGGTCCAGGTACCAGTGGCCGTCCGGCACCTGGCCGGCGGCGACCCGGTAGACGACCAGCTTCGGCCCGTTCTCCGGCGCCAGCGCCTGCCGCGCGGCCAGCACGGCCGGCGCCCAGCGCCGGTTGAAGCCGATGGTGAGCTGGCACCCGGAGCCGCGCCAGGCCTTCTCGACCTCGTCCAGGCCGGCCAGGCTCAGCGCCACCGGCTTCTCGCACCACACGTCTCGCCCGGCGGCCAGGGCCTGACAGGCCAGTTCCTGGTGGGTGTCGTGCGGGGTGGCGATCACGACCACGCCGACATCCGGATCGCCGATGACGGCGGCGGCGCCGCTGACCGCCTGCTCGAAGCCGTGCCGTTCGGCCGCCCGCCGCGCGGAGACGCCGCTGGCCGTGGCCACGGCTACGAACCGGGCAAAGCCGGCCTGCCGGAAGGCGGGCAGCAGCGTCCCGGCGGAAAACGCGCCGGCCCCGATCCAGCCGACCCCGGGCTCCGCGGCGCGGACCGCCTCGTCCCGGTCCGGGCGGGGACGCAGCCGGACCGGCCCGTCCGCGTCCGCGCCGGCGGGATAGGTCAGGCGGATGGCCAGGCAAGGTTCGGTCCGCTCGTCCAGCAGCCGGTAGGCCTCATCCGCGCCTTCGATGCCGAACGTCTGGGTGACCAGGTCGCCAACCTGCAACCGCCCGGCGGCGAGGAGGTCGAGCACCGCCTCCTGGTTCCGGCCCTCGGTCCAGCGGACCTGGCCGGCCGGGTAGTCCACCCCCCACGCCTCGTAGGACGGCTCGTACCGTCCCGGGCCGTAGGACCGGGCGAACAGCAGCGAGATCTCCCGCTCGTAGTACGGGGTCCGCTGCGGCGGCATGCCCACGTCGCCCACCATGACCACGCAGGCCCGGTCCCGGCACAGCGCGGGCGCCCGGGACATCGGCCCGGCCGAGGAGTCCGCCGCGCAGACCAGCACGGCGTCCGCTCCCCGCCCCCGGGACCAGCGCAGGATCGCCGCGGTGGTGGCGTCGCCGGCCTCGTCCAGGGCGAGGACGCCGGACCTGGCCGCGGTGTCCCGGGCGTACCCGCCGGGGTCGATCCCGGCCACGTCGCACCCGGAGGCCATCGCCAGCCGGGCCGCGAGCTGGCCGATCAGCCCGAGGCCGAGCACCGCGACCTTCGAGCCCGGTCCGACCCCGGCCAGGCGCAGCGCATGCAGCGGGATGGACGCGAGGGTGGCGAACGCCGCGTCCTGTGCCGGGACCGTCTCCGGCACGACCGCGCAGAGCAGGCCGGGCACGGCCTGGAACTCGGCGTGGCTGGCCAGGCCGGCCCCGCCGGTGGCGACGAGCTGGCCGGGTGTGATTCCGTCGACGGCGGCGCCGACCTCCAGGGCCAGCCCGGCCGCGGAGTAGCCCAGCGGCACGTCGGAGGCGAGTCGGCTGCGGACCGCCTGGGCGGTGGCCGCGAGACCCTCGGCCCGGGCCTTGCGGGCCACCTGGCGGACCAGGTCCGGCCGGGCCCGGGCCTTGGCCAGCAGGCTCGACTGGGCCAGCGCGGTGACCGCCCGCTCGGTCCCCGGCGAGATCACCGAGGCCACGGTGCGGACCAGCACTTCGGTGGGGCCGATGGCGGGGCGAGGCACGTCGAGGACCTCGACGGGTCCGCCGCTGACCGGCTGGACGACTTGCTTCATTTACGACCCCTCTGCGTGTGCGCCGCCCGCGGCGCGGCTCCAGGTGGTGGTGATCAGGACCGGCAGCGGCGCGTCCGCCCGGCAGGTCAGCACCGGCGCGTCGGTCCTGACCCCGAACCCGGCGGCGACCGGCCGGGACGCGGCCGTGAGCAGGACCGGGACGGTCGCGGTGACGGTCGCGGTGAAGGCGCCGGCCGGGCCGTAGAGGAAGGCCGTGTCCCCCGCGACCCGCGCGGACCAGCCCGGCGCGAGCTGCCAGCGGATGACGACCTCGGGCCGGCCGCGCCCGGTGACCGCGTCCTCGACGAGCAGGCCGCCGCCGGCGAGCGTCCACCGGCGGCGGTGCCGCGGGCGGCCGGGCAGGTGCCGGAACCCGTCGTGGACCGCCTCGCAGCGGATCCCGACCCGGCTGGCCTCGGCGGCGAGCCCGCTGACCCGGGCCCGCCGCCCGGCCCGGAACGTGCCCCAGACCTCGGTCGAGTCCGCCCCGTCTAGCTGCACGGTGCTGTGCGCGGCGGTGGACCGCTCGTAGCAGCGCACCGGCCCGGGCTCGTACGTGGACGTGCCGGTATCGGCCAGCAGCGGCACCCCGTCCACATGCACCAGGCAGCCGAACGTGTCGGCGTGCGCGTGGGCCGGCAGCGACTTCGGGCACGGCGCCCCGACGTCGGCCAGCAGGTGCCAGCCGCCCGCGGCCATCCGGACCAGCCCGGTGTCCGGCAGGACGAGCAGCGGTTCTCCTGGTTCTGGCCCCGGCTCCAGCGCGGCGAGCAGGGCTCGGTCCACCGGGTAGCCGTCGTTGAGCAGCGGGACCTGGCCGCCGGGGGTGAGCACGGCACCGAGCCAGCGCCGCATCGCGGCGATGGCCGCGGTGATCTCCGCAGGCGGCTCCCGGCCGGCCGCCCGGAGCAGCTCCGCCACGTCGATGAAGTCGGCGAGGACCTGGCAGTGGTAGGCGGGCGCGCGCTCGAAGTGGCCGCCATCGCCGAGAACCTGCCGCCGGATCTGCCGCTCAAGCCGCCGCAGGGACCGCCGCAGCAGCCGCTCGTCGGCGAAGAAGACGGCCAGGCCGGTCACCGCCTTCAGCCCCTTGATCAGGTGGTTGCCGCCGACGTCGTACTCGAGGTGGCGGCGCAGGAAGCCGGCGTGGGCGGCCAGCGCGGCGGTGAAAGCCGGCTCGAGGTCGCCGCCGGCGACCAGGCCGCGGTGCAGCCCGCACCAGGACCAGGCGCGCAGGGCGGCGGGGTACGGATGCCAGGCGTCGTGGTGGCGGTAGCCGGCGTGAGCCTGCCAGGACCGCCAAAGCCGGGTGAAGTCGGCCCGCTCGCCCGGCGCTGTCCCGTCCGCGGCCAGGCCCCAGGCCCAGTCCCAGTAGTGCAGGTGGAAACGCCACAGCCGGGGTGCTTCGGCGTGCTGCCAGTCGTCGCCGAGCGAGCGGGTCACGCCGAGCAGGGTGATCTTCCCGGCCCGCAGCTCGGACGGGGACGGCCAGCGAGCCGGGGCCAGCGCGTCCAGCGGGCGGAACGCGGCGGGCCAGCCGACCGCGGCCGCGGGATCCGGGCCGGGCAGGAGCCGGCCGGCGGCGCTGGAAAACCGGGTCAGTCCGGCCCGCTGGACGCGCAGCCGGGCCCGGTGCGCCGCCTGGCCGGGGCTCAGGTGGATAACGGTGCGACTGAACCGGGCCAGTTCCGCAGCGGTCATGACCTCAGTCCCAGCAGGCGGGCTTCGTCGGCGATGCCGTCGGCGAACGGGCGCGGCGCGTAGCCCAGGTCACGGATCGTGTCCTCGATCGCGAACGCCTTGTCCTCGCCGAGGCGCAGCAGTTGCTCGGCCCGCAGCCGCGGGCGGCGGCTGACCCGCTCGTAGCCGCGGGCCAGCGGCACCAGCGGCGCCAGCGGGACCGGCAGCAGCCGGGTCCGGCGGCCCACCGCGCGGGCACAGGTCCGCAGCAATTCACCGAACGGGATGGGTTCGGGTCCCGCCACGTTATACAGCCCCCCGGCCGAGACGGGGCACTGGGCCGCGGCCAGCACGGCACCGGCCACGTCCGCCACGTGCACCGGCTGGTGCAGGCAGCCGCCCGTGGCCGGGACCGGCAGCACGGGCGTCTTCGCCAGCAGCCGCAGCAGCCGGGACAAGTTACGGTCGCCGGCGTCGCCGTAGATCATCGTCGGGCGCAGGATCGTCCAGTCCAGCGCGGAGCGGCGGATCTGCTCCTCCGCGGCCAGCCGGACCTGTTTGGTCGGCGGGTGCAGAGTGGTGGTCACCGCGGTGGTGGAGACGAACACGGCCCGCTTGAACCCGGCCCCCTCGGCGGCGGCCACGATGGCCGGGCCATGCCCGAAGCCCAGCGAGGCCAGGCAGACCAGGACGTCGCAGCCGCCCGCCGCGGCGAACGCCTCGTCCAGGCCGGCCGGGTCGCCGAGATCCCCGGCGGCCGGCCGCGCGCCGCGGGCCGTCACCGTGCCCGCGGCGGCCGCGCTCCGGGCCAGCGCCAGCACCTGGTGGCCCTCGCGGGCCGCCGCCCTGAGCACGTATCCGCCCAGGAAGCCGCTCCCGCCGAGGACGAAGAGCTTCACCTTCGGTCCCCCAGGAGCTTGCGGTAGTTCCGGGCCAGGGTGCCCCGGTCGAAGTACTTCTCCACGTAGCAGCGGCCCCGCCGCCCCATCTCCGCCCGGCGGGCCGGGTCGGCGGCCAGCGCCCGGACCGCCTCGGCCAGGGCCGCGCTGTCCCCGGGCGGCACGACGGACCCTCCCGCCTCGCGCAGGATCTGCGCGGCCTCGCCGGCCAGCGCGCCCACGACAGGTTTGCCCGCGGCCAGGCACTCGAACATCTTCGACGGGATGAACGAGGAGAACAGCGGCACGTCCCGCAGCGGGACCAGGCAGATGTCGGCCGCGGCCAGCAGCGCCGGGACATGCTCGTGCGGCACGCCGGGCCGCAGGGTGACGTGGCCGAGCCCGCCTTCGGCGACCCGCTGCTCCAGCCGCGGCTTGTCCGCGCCCTCGCCGACGAACGCGAACCTGATGGCCGGGTCACCGCCCAGGCGGCCCGCGGCGTCGGCCACCGCGGTAAGCCCCTGGGAGATACCGTGGGTACCGGCGTAGAGCACCAGGCAGTCGCCGGGGCCGGCGCCGAGGGCGGCCCGCAGCTCAGGATCGGCCGCGGCGTCCGGGTCGAACTCCGCCGGATTCACCCCGTTGCGGATGGTGTGCACCTTGCCGGCCGGCACGCCGCGGCCGATCAGGTTGGCGCGGAACCCGATGCTGACCACGACCACGGTGTCGGCCGCCGCGTACGCGGCCAGTTCCAGCCGTTCCAGCAGCCAGATCAGCGGGCGGCTGGTCAGCACGCCGAGCTCGGTGAAGATGGCCGGCCACAGGTCGCGGATCTCCACCACCAGCCGGGCGCGCTTGAGCCGGGCCAGCAGCCAGCCCGCGCCGACGGAGAAGAAGGTGGGCGAGGAGACCACCACCACGTCGGCCGGGCCGCTGGCTCGCGCGCCGAGCAATACGGCGCTGGCCATGAAGCTCAGGTGGCCCAGGGTCTTGCGGGCTACCCCCTCGTTCGGGGTGGCGTACAGACAGGTGCGCAGCACCCGGTAGCCATCACGCCGCTCGCGGCGCCGGATGGCGCCGCGGTACCGCGGCGGGATCACCCCGGTCGGATGGTTCGGCATGCCGGTGAGCACGGTGACCTCGTCGCCGCCGGCGGCCCAGGCCGCCGCCAGGCCGGACAGGCGGGCCTGCGGCGCCCCGGTCTCGGGCGGGAAGTAGTGGGTGACGATGAGGATCTTCACGCCGCGGCCGCCTCCCCGCGGGCGGCGCGGATGGCGAGCAGCGCCGGCGATCTCAGGTAGGCCAGCACGACCCACGCCCCGGCCAGGTCGGCGGCGGCGCGCAGCACCGGCTGCCCGGTCAGGCTGACCGCGCCGAGGCCGCTGAGCAGGGCCGTGGTGGCCGCGGTCGTCGCCGCCACCCGCTGGTGCGACCACCCGGCGTCGCACCAGCGCTGGTAGACGTGGCTGCGATGCGACTCGGACCAGCGCTCGCCAGCCCGGATGCGCCGCTGCAGCGTCCAGGCCGTGTCGGCGACGTAGAGGACCAGCGGGCCGCCGGCGGCCTCGACCGGGACCCCCTGCAGGACCGCGAACGCGGCCAGCGTGGCCAGCACCGCGCCCAGCGCGTAGCTGCCCGCGTCGCCGAGGAACACCCGGGCCCGGCCGGCGTTCCACGGCAGGAAGGCGAGCGCGCCCGCGGCCACCGCCGCGCCCGCCGGGACCAGGAACCCGTCGTGCTGCCACCACCCCACGGCGGCGTAGACCAGGCCGGCGAGCAGCGCGTGCGCCCCGGAGATGCCGTTGACGCCGTCCATGAAGTTGAAGGCGTTCACGAACCCGGTGATCCACGCGGTGCACAGCACGACCAGCAGCGCCAGCACCGACATGGGCGCGGCCAGGCCGCTGACCAGCAGCACGGCGATCATCAGGGCACCGCTGGCCTGAAGGGCCAGCCGTCCTCGGACGGTCAGGCCGCGGACGTCCTCGGCCGTCCCGAGCATCCCGAACGTGGCCACGGCCAAGACGAAGAACGTCATGTCGAGACCGCCGATCAGGCCCGCCGCGACCAGCAGCCCGGCGGCGACGGGGATCCCCCCGCCGCGCGGGGTCGGCACGACGTGCGAAGAACGGTGCCCGGGCACGTCGACGACGGCCGCCCGCCGCAGCAGCGGAATCGCCAAGGCCTCGGTCCCGGCGACCACCGCACCGCACGCGGTGACGGCGAGCACCGTGGTAAGCCCCTCCGACATGGGCATGCCAGCACCTTCCCCCCAAGGCACGAAAACTGGCCGGCGCGCTACCCGGCTCAGGCCGGGTCAGAGTGAGATGCGGCTCCCAGCTTGCTGTTCCCGTTCGGGTGCTCCGCGTCGGCCTCCGCTGTCTCCCTTGGCTCGTACGCCTTGTACTCGTGCCGCCCGTGGCCGTAGGTGTATCCGTAGCTATAGCCGTACCCGTAGCCGTACTCGCGGCTGGTCTGCTTCGTCACCTTGTTCAGCACGATGCCCAGGATCGTGGCACCGACCTGGTCCAGCTTCTCCGCGGCCCGGTGCAGGTCACCTCGCCGGGTCTGGCCCGCGGCGGCCAGCATCAGCGTGGCGTCCGCGTACTGGGACAAGATCGCGGCGTCGGTGACGGGCAGCACCGGCGGGCTGTCGATGAGCACCAGGTCGAACTGGTCGCGGAGCTGGCCGAAGATGTCCCGCACCTGGTCGCCGTTGAGCAGTTCGGCCGGGTTCGGCGGGATGGGGCCAGCCGGGAGCAGGGTGAGCCGGTCGATCCCCGAGACCGGTACCAGCGCCTGTTCCAGCGTGTGCTCGCCGAGCAGGATGCTGGTCAGGCCGACCCGCTCGTCGAGCCCGAAGAACTCGCCGATCTTGGGCCGCCGCAGGTCGCACGAGACGAGTAGGACCCGCTCGCCGGCCTGGGCGAAGACCACGCCCAGGTTGGCCAGGGTGGAGGTCTTGCCGTCGCCGACCGCCGGGCTGGTCACCACGATCACCCGCAGCTGCCGCTCCTGCCGGGCGAACTGCAGCGAGGTGCGCAGCGATCGGTATGCCTCGGCGGCCGGTGAACTCGGCTCGGCCACCACCGCGACCGTCGGCCCCGGCCGCCGCCCCGCGGGCACCAGCGGGGCCATCGCTAGCACCGGCGCTCCCCCCGCGCGCTCGGCCGCGTCCTTGGACGCCAGCCGGTCGTCCAGGCTTTCCAGCAGGAACGCCGCGCCCAGGCCGAGGGCGAGCCCCGCGACCAGGCCGAGCAGCGCATCCTGAACCGGTTTGGGCGAGCTCGGCGCCGCCGGCGTCTGCGCGGGGGTGACCAGCGCCACCTCGCCGGTGTTGACCGCCCCGCTGACCTCCATCTGGGCCAGCTGCTCCTTCAGCACCGCCTCCTGGTTGAGCAGTGCCGACGCTGCCGGGGAGGTGATATTGCGACCGAGGGACCTGATCTGGTTCCCCAGCGTGGAGATCTGCGACCGCAGCTGCGCCTCGGCACTGGCCAGGCTGTTGCTCGTCACCTGCTGGCGGTACTGTACGAACGCGCCCGCGTACAGGTTCGCGATGCGGGCCGCCCGGGACGGCACCCGGCTCGTGGCAGTGATCGCGATCACGTTCGTCTGGCCCACCTGCGTAGCCTTGACTGCCGGGGCGCTGCCGAGCTTGGCGCGTACCGCCTGCACCACGGGGGCGCTGGTGACCAGTTGCAGCTCGGTGGCCACGTCGGTCTGGGTGACCGGCTGCGGGGTGGTGCCCGCGGTGGCCGCGGTGACCGACGGCTGCACGAGAAGCTGCGCCGTGGCCGAGTACTGCTTGTGCGAAGTCAGCGAGAGCGCGAGGCTGGCGGCGAGCCCGAGCAGGGTGATCGACACCACCCACCATTTCCTGCGGCGCAGGACATGGAGGTATGCACGAAAGGACGGCTCGGTGCCGGGTTCGGTCATAATGAAGGTCTTTCTGATTGACAGGATGCCGATTCCGGCGCCCGAGAACTGTCACTGCGGCATTGTGTTCCGAACATATTAAGGGAATTGCAAGTGTACGGCACGTGCGGCCGTACTACGATTTCATCTCGTACCACGCAAGGTTTTGCGGTGCAAATAAATCTGGTTATCCGGGTATTTTCACCTGATATCTGCTTAAGGTGCTGGATACCCGATTCGACACCATCGGCAGAAGGGTAGCGTCCGGTAATATCGTGATGAATACCGGTGATGCTGTCCAGGCTGCGCGGCCGCGGCCGGGTCCCGGCTCCCAGGCCGACGTCCTCGTGCTGTGCACGGCCAACGTGTGCCGCTCGGCGATGGGCGCCCCGCTGCTGGCCCGGCGGCTGGACCGGCTGGGCATGACGGTGCCGGTCCGCTCGGCCGGGATGCTCGGCGACGGCGCACCGCCGGACCCGGCCGCCGTCACCGTCATGGCCGGCTACGGGATCGAGATCGCCGCGCACCGCAGCCACCAGGCCCGCCCCGGAGATCTGGCCCAGGCCGGCCTGGTGCTGGCCATGGCCCGGGAGAACCTGCGGTACGCCGTGGTCACCGAGCCGGCCGCCTGGCCGCGCGCGTTCACCCTCAAGGAGCTCATCCGGCGGGGCGAGCGGATCGGGCCGCGGGCCCCCGGCGAGCCACTCGCCACCTGGCTGGCCCGCGCCCATGACGGCCGGGACCGCGCGTCGCTGCTCGGCGGCTCGGCCGACGACGACGTGCCCGACCCGACCGGCGCTCCGCCGCGGGCCTACGCCGACACCGCCGCGCTGCTCGACGGGCTGATGACGCGGCTCGCCGAGCTCGGCTGGGCTCATGCGGTACCGTCCCCCTAACCGGCGTGCTGCACGCTGAGGCCGGTTCCGGCCTGGGTTTCCTGGGGCGGTACCGCCAGCACGTCGTGCGCCGGGGCGCAGGCGTGCCGGGCCAGGACCTGGCGCAGCGACTCCGGGCCGGCGCAGGTGTCGAGCCCGGCCACCTCGCCGGGGTTCAGGCCGGGCACCGGGACCTGGCTGATCATCGGGTGACACGGCCGCTGATCACTCTCTCCGGGGCCGAACAGGTCCTCGGCCAGCTTCTCCCCCGGCCGCAGGCCGGTGAACACGATGTCCGCCTCGCGCCCGCTGCCGGCCGCCAGCCGCCGCGCCATGTCGGCGATCCGCACCGGCTGGCCCATGTCGAGCACCAGCACCTCGCCGCCCCGGCCGATCACGGCCGCCTGCAGCACGAGCTGGACCGCCTCGTCGGCGAGCATGAAGTAGCGGGTTACCTCCGGGTCGGTGATCGTGACCGGTCCGCCGGCGGCGACCTGCGCGGACAGGGCGGTGAGCACCGACCCGCGGCTGCCGAGGACGTTGCCGAAGCGGACGCTCAGGTACGTGCCGCTGGCCCGGGCCGACATGTGGGCAGTGAGTCGCTCGGTGATCCGCTTGGAGTAGCCGAGCACGCTGATGGGACTGGCAGCCTTGTCGGTGGAGATGTTGACGAACGACTGGACGCCGTGCTCGGCCGCGGCCTCCAGGACAGCCAGGGTGCCCAGGACGTTGGTCTTGAGCGCCTCGGCCGGCCACAGCTCGAGCAGCGGCAGGTGCTTGAGGGCCGCGGCGTGGAAGACGATGTCCGGCCGGAGCCGGCCGAAGACCTCCCTGACCCGGCACCGGTCCCGGATGTCGGCCAGCACGGTCTCCTCGGAGTCGAGCAGGGCCCGCCCTTCCAGCGCGAGCTGGACCGCGTGCAGGGCCGACTCGTCCCGGTCCAGCATGATCAGCGCGGCCGGGCCGAGCTTGTGCAGCTGACGGCAGAGCTCGGCGCCGATGGATCCGCCTGCCCCGGTGACCAGCACGCGCTTGCCCGCCACGAACTCGCGCACCGCCGCCACGTCGATGCTGGTCGGCGGCCGGCCGAGCAGGTCGCTGATGCGCGGATCCCGCACCCCCTCGATCCGCGCTCCGCCGGTCAGCAACTCCATGACCGATGGGATCACCTTGGGGACCAGCCCGCAGCCCTCCGCCGCCTCGGTCAGGTCCCGGATGACCTGCCGACTCTGCCCGGCGATCGCGATCACGAGCACCCGCGCCCCGGTGCTCGCGGCCACCTGCGCCAGCTGGGCGCGGCCGCCGAGGACCGGGACCCCGTGGATCCGCAGCCGTCGTTTCAGCGGATCGTCATCCAGGATGGCCACCGGCCGGTACGCGGCGCCGGGCTGGGTGGCCAGCCGGCCGATGAGCTGGGTACCCGCATCCCCGGCCCCGAAGACGATGATCCGCTCCGCAGTCGGGGCGGGCGGCCGCGACCGCATCCGCACGGCGAAGTTCACGTACCGGGCCCCGAGCATCGCCGCCACGGCGAACGAGAAGCTCAGCGGGCTTTGGAGCAGCACCTGCCACCCGCCGGTCATCAGGCAGATACCCGTCAGGCAGCACGCGGCCAGGCCGCCCGCGACGATCACCGCCCGCACCTCGTCCCGGCTCCCGCGCAGATAACGGCGCCGGTACAAGCCGGCGGCCAGGCCGCATCCGGTTACCACCACGCAGATTCCCGCGACCCCGCCGAGCACGGCCCGGGTCATGTGCAGCCCCTCCGGGCCCGCCGCCCTAGCCGTGATGAGAAGGCCGCCTACCCAGGCGAGCGTGTCATACCCCGCCTCCACGGCCGACCGTACCCAGGCAAGCCTGCTTACCCGGCGGACGAGCTGCCATGAAGACACGCAAGTCAGCGCTTCGTCGGTCACGAACCCCCCTTAGGCCTGAAGAAACCAAGCCATTTATGCTCCCCCTCTAGCCCCGCCCGTCACATTACACTAGGGATTTGTAAGATAACAGAAGGTAATGATGGCTGATCGTCACGGCTTGGTGAGCGATCACATCCGCCGTCGACGGACGGGCTGACAGCGTCCACAGCGTGAGCACCAGGGGTGATGCGAGGCCGGCCCGGCGCGAGTCGAACGCGCACTAGCGGTTGAGGAGACCGCTGTCCTCTCCGTTGGACCACGAGCCGCGGGTCGTGCGTCGCGGCGTCCCCGGCCCGACTCGAACGGGCGACCTGCTGTTCCGGAAACAGCCGCGCTTTCCTGCTGCGCCACGGGGACC
>JAICWX010000611.1 GCA_025934635.1 Streptosporangiaceae bacterium
ACTGCGTCTCCACCGGCTCCGAGATGGCCCACTGGTTGTTCTGGCAGTAGAAGACGACCGGCGCGTCGAACGAGGCGGCATAGACCATGCCCTCGTGCACGTCGCCCTGGCTGGTCGCTCCGTCACCGAAGAACACGACCGGGGCGTTGAACACGCTGGCCCAGATGAACGCCTCGTTGACGTCACCCTGGCTGGTCGCCCCGTCGCCGAAATAGCCGATGACGGCCGCGTCGCGGTCCGGGTCACCGGTGCCTACGGCGCCGTCGCGCTGGATGCCCATCGCGTAGCCGGTGGCGTGCAGGGTCTGCGCGCCGATCACGATCGTGTACAGGTGGAACTTGTGCTCCTCGGGCGCCCAGCCGCCGTGGCTGACGCCCCGGTACAGGCCGAGCAGCTTGGCCGGGTCGATGCCGCGGCACCAGGCGACGCCGTGCTCGCGGTAGGTGGGGAACACCATGTCGCCGGGGTTCAGGGCCCGGCCGGACCCGATCTGGGCGGCTTCCTGGCCGAGCAGCGAGGCCCAGATGCCGAGCTCGCCCTGGCGCTGCAGGGCGATCGCCTCGGTATCGACCCGGCGGACCAGCACCAGGTCCCGGTACAGGCCCTTGATGTCGTCGGTGGTCAGGTCCAGCGGGTAGTCGGGGTGCTCGATCCGCTCACCCTCGGGGGTGAGCAGCTGGATGAGCCCTTCCTCGGGCTGGCTGGACGGTTCGCGGTTGGCGGATGCGGCGGCAGGCGCGAGGCCGGATTCGACGGTCACGTGCCACTCCTTCCCCGGACGGCACTGGGGTTACCAGTTCCGGTCCGACGGCGTAGGGTTCCCGGACTTCGTTGTCTCGGGGCGGTCGCGTACGCTGCGGCCCGGTGGGACCGCCCGCGCCCGCGTTGCCCGTGGGACGCTCTCACCCGACGATATATGCCCTGATCGACCGGGAGGATACGTGACGCGGGTGATCGTGGACGTCATGCTCAAGCAGGAGATACATGATCCGCAGGGGGAGGCGATCGCCAGCGCGTGCCATCGTCTGGGGTTTGGTCAGGTCCGCGGAGTCCGGCAGGGAAAGCGGTTCGAGGTGGAGCTGGACGGGCCGGCCGACGAGGCAGCTGTGACAGCCATCACACAATTGGCGCGGGATCTGCTATCGAACCCGGTCATAGAGGACTTCACGTTGCATGCCGACGGAACGTGACCGTGGTGGTTACCTTACGTTTTGGCCAAGGCTGGTTTCGGCGGCGTCAACGGGGAATCACTCGATTGTGAGTACGGATGGGAAGGCGCGAGTGAAGCCGGTTCCTGATGTGAAATTCTGCCTGGTGTTCCAGTGCGAAACACTCAGTATCCCGGTCATGCGCCGCGTCCTCGGCGACACCCTCCTCGGGCTCGGCGTCGACGACGAATCCGTGTACGACATCTTGCTGGCCGCCACCGAAGCGTGCACCAACGTCCTTACTCACGGTGGCCGCCAGGCGCGCGGCTACGCCGTGGTGACCAGCGTCGGCGCGGTCGGCTGCCAGGTCGAGGTGGCGGACGAGGGGGCCGGGCTGCCGCCGCGCCCGGCGGCGGCTCCCGCCCCCGCCGAGGTACCAGTGGCCCAGCTGCCCGAGTCGGGCCGCGGGCTGGCCGTGATGCGGGCCTGCGTGGACAACGTCACGCTGGACAGCCGTCCCGGCCGCGGCACGGTCGTGACCATGCGCAAGCACATCCGCTGGACCGCCGACGCCCCGCTTCGCGCCGCCAGCTAGTAACGGCCCGATAAACTCCCCTGCGTGCGCATAGGAATTGTGACGTTCCCGGGATCGCTGGATGACCGGGATGCGGCGCGGGCGGTGACCGCGGCCGGGGCGAAGCCGGTGGCGCTGTGGCACGGGGACCGCGGGCTGCGGGGCGTGGACGCGGTGATCCTGCCGGGTGGCTTTTCCTACGGGGACTACCTGCGCTGCGGGGCGATCGCCCGGTTCGCGCCGGTAATGAGCGACCTGGTGCCCGCGGCCCGGGCCGGGCTGCCGGTACTCGGCATCTGCAACGGGTTCCAGATCCTGTGCGAGGCGCACCTGCTGCCGGGCGCGCTGACCCGCAACGCCGGGCTCCGGTTCATCAACCGGGACCTGCCGCTGCGGGTGGAGAACGCGCGGACGGCCTGGACCCGGGCCTACTCCGGCGGTGAGCAGCTGGTGGTGCCGCTGAAGAGCGGGGAGGGCGCCTACGCGGCCGACCCGGGCACGCTGGCCGATCTCGAGGCGTCCGGGCGGGTGGTGCTGCGGTACGCCGCGGACAACCCGAACGGCTCGGCCGCCGCGATCGCCGGGGTGTGCAACGCCGGCGGCAACGTGGTCGGCCTGATGCCGCACCCGGAGCACGCGATCGACCCGCTGACCGGGCCATCCGCCGACGGACTGGGCTTCTTCACCTCGGTGCTGACGGGAGTGGCGGCGTGACCGGCTCGGATGCGGTGGCGGCGGACACGGTCGAGCGGGCGGCCGCGACGGCGGGGCAGCCGCAGCCCTACGCCGAGCTCGGGCTGAAGACCGACGAGTACGAGAAGATCCTCGGCATCCTCGGCCGCCGGCCGACCGCGGCCGAGCTGGCCCTGTACTCGGTCATGTGGAGCGAGCACTGCTCCTACAAGTCCTCCAAGGTGCACCTGCGGCAGTTCGCGGAGAAGGCGCCGCCGTCGGGCGCGCTGCTCGCGGGCATCGGCCACAACGCCGGGGTGGTCGACATCGGCCAGGGCTACGCGGTCACCTTCAAGATCGAGTCGCACAACCACCCGTCGTACGTGGAACCGCACCAGGGCGCGGCGACCGGCGTCGGCGGCATCGTCCGGGACATCCTGGCCATGGGCGCCCGGCCGGTC
>JAICWX010000245.1 GCA_025934635.1 Streptosporangiaceae bacterium
CCGGCCCGGTTCCGCCACGAGGCGAGCTGACGGCCGAATACCTGGGCCGGGGACAGGTGAGCATCGGTTTCCATCGTCTGTGTCACCGCTGTGTCAGTCGGGGGCCGGGACTGTGCCGCAGGCGTCCGGGGCTGTGCGATCGCTGTGCCCGCCTGCGTCCTTCCTCAGCGTAACGACCGGCGGGGAGCATGGGAACGCACCCGAGAAAGGACACCCGCGATGATGACGACGGCCGCAGGCACACGGACGGACGTGTGGTTCGCCCAGACGTTCCCCGGATCACCCGAGCAGGTCGGGAACGTCCGCCGCGCCATCAGGTTCTACCTCGGATCATGCCCCGCCAGCGACGATGTGACCCTGATCGTAAGCGAGCTGGCCACGAACGCGATCGTGCACAGCCGATCAAGGCACCGCGGCACATTCGTCGTCCGCGCGGAGCTGCATCCCACGTGGGTGTGGATCGAGGTGGAAGACGCAGGCGGGGATTGGATCGACCGGGGCTACGACGACCGGCCCCACGGGCTAGCCGTCGTTAACGAGCTGGCCCGCGAGTGGGGCAGGTCCAACCAGGCCAACGGACGCACCATGTGGGCACGGGTCGATTTCTAGGCCTCCCGCAGCAGTGATCTCCTGACGCGGTTCAGGCGCTGCGGGCCGGGGGTGCCCCGGCTGCCGTTCCGTGCGGTGGCTGGGGCACTCAGCAGGCACCCAGGCGGACATTTCCCATAGGCCGGACAGGACGGCCCGTTCACCCAGACGAGCCGGGCAGAAGGAGGTGCCATGCTCCGCATGTGCGAGTGCGGGCTGGCTACCGATGATCCCGGCCTGCTGGAAGATCACCTCAGGCAGCACGGCCACCGTGAGCGCGTGCCCTGGTGGGACAAGCTCACCCGGGTGATCCTGACCAGCTGGTAGACATCCCCCTGCCCGCCTCGGTGGGCAGGCGCAGGCCCCGCCCCACCCAAGGGCGGGGGCCTTTGCTCATCCCCGCCCGCCCCGGCGGCCGGAACCCAGGTTCCCGGTCATCGCTGCCGCGCAGCGGCAGCGAATGACAGCCTCGTGCGTGGCCCCGCCTGTCACTCGCGGCTCTCGTGCACCTTCAGTGCCGGAGTCATGACGGGACAGCTTCACCAGGCCGCCCCCGTTCCCGCCGTGCCGATTCGCTCGGATGCGGGCATGGCGCGGTTCGGGCAGCGGGACATCCACGGACTTGCCTTGTGCGCCGAGCACTACGGCGCACCGTACGATCTGCTTGCCGCCGCGCAGCCCGCGCGGCTGCGCGCGATCACCGCCCGGTGGCGGCGGGCAGACCGGGACGGCGGCGGCGCTCATGGTGAGCATCAGCGCGAACAGCGTGTCGTACAGGTGCGCCTTGTAGACGAGCAGGTAGAGCGGCACGATGATGGCCTGGATGGGGATGGCCAGGCCGATCAGCAAGATGCGGAACGAGGCGCCCGCGGCCCGCGTCGAGTGCCGCACGATGCGGAACGCCGCGCCCAGGCAGATCGACAGCGTCAGCAGGATGCCGACCGCCGTGATGATCACGCTGTTGACCAGGTAGCGGCCGAGCCCGGCGCCGAACACCGTGCCGTACTCCGACAGCGTGAGCCCGCCCGAGGGCAGCCAGGGGTTCTCGGTCAGGTAGTTCCCCTGGCTCCGGAAGCTGGCCAGCCGCCGCGGCGCTCAGTACGTCATGCCCATCGCCGCCCTGACCTCGGCCAGCGTGGCCGCCGCGATCTCGCTGGCCCGCTGGTTGCCGTCCCGCAGCACCTGGCGCACGTACCCCGGATCCTGCTCGTACTCGGCCCGGCGCGCCCGGACCGGGGCGAGCAGGTCGTTGACCGCGGCGGCGACCAGCTGCTTCAGCGCGGCCGCGCCGCCCCCGCCGATCTCGGCCGCGACCTCGCCCGGATCGCGATCCAGGGCCAGCGCGGCCAGCAGGACCAGGCTGGAGACCGCGGGCCGCCCCGCCGGGTCGTAGCTGATGTGCCGCTCGGAATCGGTCTGCGCGCCGCGGATGAGCCGGGCGGTCTCGTCCGCGGTGGCCGACAGCGGGATGGTGTTGCCGCGGCTCTTGCTCATCTTGGTGCCGTCGGTGCCGAGCAGCAGCGGGGCGGCCGACAGCAGCGCGTCCGGTACTCCGAAGACCGGGCCGTACCGTTCGTTGAACCGGCGGGCGATCACCCGGGTGATCTCCAGGTGCGGCAGCTGGTCCTGCCCCACCGGCACCAGGTTCGCCCGGCAGAACAAGATATCCGCCGCCTGGTGCACCGGGTAGGTGAGCATCAGCCCGCTGACCGCCGCCTGCCGCGAGTGCGCGATCTCGTCCTTGACCGTCGGGTTGCGGTTCAGCTCGGGCACCGAGACCAGGCTCAGGAAGGGCAGCAGCAGCTGGTTGAGCGCGGGCACCGCGCTGTGCGCGAAGATCACCGTGCGGGCCGGGTCGAGCCCGATGGCCAGGTAGTCCAGTACCAGGCCGGTCACGTACTCGTCCAGGCGCTCGGCCGTGTCCCGGTCGGTCAGCACCTGGTAGTCGGCGATCAGCACGAACACCTGGGCGCCGAGGTCCTGCAGCCGGACCCGGTTCTGCAACGTGCCGAAGTAGTGGCCCAGGTGCAGCCGCCCGGTCGGCCGGTCACCGGTCAGGATGCGGAACGCCGCGGCATCCCGGTCGATCAGGTCCTCGAGCTCGGCCGAGCGCCGCCGGGCCACCGCCGTCTGGGCCGCCGCCGTCTGGGCCAGGGTCGTTGTCGTCATTGCTATCTGTCCTCCCTTAGGTCCGGATGGGAGCACAAAAAGGCCGTCCATCCGGACGGCCTGAACGCAGGATGGGGCCGTCCCTAGACGGCCTGCCACATCTGCGCTGCACACTGCATGCCCTCATGATAGCAAGCCGGCCACCGCGGCGCACAGCTCGGTTCCGGCCGCGATGAGCAGGCAGCCGGTGACCGAGTGGCCGGCCAGCGGGCCGCCCAGCGCCGCCCCGGCCGCCAGCCCGGCGATCTTCAGGCTGGCCGCCGTGGTGTAGACCTGCCCGCGCATCCGCGCCGGGGTCTCCCGGTGCCGGATCGCGAACAGCGCGGTGAGCTGCGGGCCCTCGCCCGCCCCGGCGAGCGCGACGGCCGCCAGGGTGAGCCAGCCGGGAGCCACCGCCGCCGCGGCCATGCTGGCCCCGATCACCAGGGTGCTGACGATCACCAGGGCGTCCGGCCGCCCCGGCCCGGACCGGGCGGCCGGGCGGGCCAGCAGCCCGTTGGCGGCCAGCGAGACGACCGCCATCGCGCTGATCAGCAGCGCGCCGCGGGCCGGGGCGCCGAGCCGCTGCCCGCCGAGCACCGGGCAGCAGGTCAGCAGCATCCCGATCCCGGCGTAGGACACCGCCGAGGTCACGGTGGCCCGCCGCAGCGGGCGGCGGGCGGCGATCACGGCGAACCCCTCGGCCAGCTGCCGGTGCAGTGCCGGCCGATCCGGGGCTGGCCCGTCCGGTGCTGGCCGGTAGCGCGCGAGCGCGCAGGCGGCCGGGATGGCCAGCGCGACCAGGGCCGCGGCCGTCAGGACCGCCGTCCGGGCGCCGAGCCCGGCCGCCACCGCGGCCGCCAGGGCCGGGCCGGCCAGGCTGGCCGCGGTGTAGGTCAGCGCGTCCAGGGCCGACGCGCGGTCCAGCTCGCGCCCGGTCACCACGCGGGGAAGCTGCGCGGTCCAGCCGCCCGCCACCGCCGGGCTGAACAGGCCCGCGGCCAGCGCGACCAGCACCACGGCCGGCAGCGGCAGCCGGCCGAGCACGACCTGGACCGCCGTGATGCCCAGCGCATAGCCGGCCAGCGTCCAGGCCTGCACCCGGTCCGGGCGACGGCTGCGGTCCAGCAGCGCGCCGAAGACCGGGCCGCCGACCGCCCCGGCGATGGTCACGCCGGCCAGCAGCCCGGCCCCGGCGGCCGGGCGGCCGGTCACGGCGAAGCCGAGCAGCAGCAGCGCCGGGCCCGACATCTCGTCACCCGCCCGGGCCGCGGTGGCCCCGGCCAGGTAGCCCCGGAGCCCGCCGGCCACCTGATAACGGGAAATCACAAAAAAACGTTACACTATGGCCCGTGACTCCTCCGCACGGCCCGCTCGGCAGCGTGCACGGCGCCGCGCGGCGTACCGCCGACCTGCTCGCCATCCTGCTGCCGCGCGAAGCTCGCGGTCCGGAGCCGGGCCGCGCCGCCGAGCGCGCCGCGGTCGTCGCGGCCCTGCGGGCGCACGGTGAGCCGGAGCCGGCCGGGCTCTCCGACGCCGACCTCGGCGGCCTGCGGGAGGCTGCGGTCCAGCTCGCCCCGGTGTTCGCGGCCGGGGACGCCGGGACCGCCGCCGCGCGGATCAACGCCCTGCTCGCCGGGCGGGCGCACCCGCCCCGGCTGACCACGCACGCCGGGACGTCCGGCTGGCACCTGCACGTGGACGGCAGCGACGATGCCTCCTGGGCCGAGTGGTTCCTGACCTCGTCCTGCCTGGCCCTGGCCGTGCTGCTGGCCGAGCGGCAGGCGCCGCCGGGCGGGTTCTGCGCGTCGCCGTCCTGCCGCCGCCCCTTCGTGAACACCGGCCGGGGCGCCGCCCGCCGCTACTGCTCGGCCACCTGCGGGACCCGCGACCGGGTAGCCAGGCACCGGACGAGCGAGGCGGCGGGGCCGTGAAAGGCTTATCCGCATGGAATACATCCACCTGGGCCGTTCCGGCCTGTCCGTGAGCCGCCTGTGCCTCGGCACCATGAACTTCGGGCCGCTGACCACGCCCGCCGACTCCCACGTCATCATGGATCACGCGCACGAGATCGGCATCAACTTCTTCGACACCGCCAACCGCTACGGCGGGGCGACGACCCCGCCCGGTCAGGTGGCCCAGCACGACGAGGCGCACTCCGGCTGGACCGAGGAGATCATCGGCGACTGGTTCGCGTCTGGCGGCGGGCGGCGGGAGCGCACCGTGCTCGCCACCAAGCTGTACGGGGCGATGGGGGACTGGCCCAACGAGGGCAAGCTGTCCGCGCTGAACATCCGGCGGGCCTGCGATGAGTCGCTGCGCCGCCTGCGCACCGACTACATCGACCTGTACCAGATGCACCACGTCGACCGGGATACCCCCTGGGATGAGATCTGGCAGGCCATGGAGGTGCTCGTCGCCCAGGGCAAGATCCTCTACGCCGGCTCGTCCAACTTCGCCGGCTGGCACATCGTCCAGGCCAACGACGCGGCCGCCGCCCGCGGGTTCTTCGGCCTGGTCAGCGAGCAGTCGATCTACAACCTGCTGGTCCGGGAGATCGAGCTCGAGGTGCTGCCCGCGGCGATCGAATACGGCGTCGGCGTCATCCCGTGGTCTCCGCTGTACGGCGGCCTGCTCGGCGGCGTCCTGAAGAAGGAGCGCGACGGCCGCCGGCGGCTGGCGGGCCGCGCCAAGGAGATCGTGGAGCAGAACCGGGACCAGATCGCGGCGTACGAGGACCTGTGCGACGAGCTCGGCGAGGAGCCGGCCGACGTGGCGCTGGCCTGGCTGCTGCACCAGGAGGGCGTCACCGGGCCGATCATCGGGCCGCGCACCCGGGAGCAGCTGGACGACGCGCAGCGCGCGGTGACCCTGGAGCTGGACGACGACGTGCTGAAGCGGCTCGACGACCTGTTCCCCGGGTACCGCACCGCACCGGAGCATTACGCCTGGTAAAACAGCTGAAATGAGCGACCTGGCGGAGGCGGGTTCACGGGCGCCCCAGCTGCTGCGGGACCGGGGGCGGTCCGGCGCGCAGCGGGTCACGAACATCGAGCTGTTCTTCGACCTGGTGTACGTCTTCGCGGTCACCCAGCTGTCGCACTACCTGCTCCATCACGCGACCGTGCCCGGCGCGCTGCAGGCCGGGCTGCTGCTGGCGATGGTCTGGCTGGTCTGGTCGTACACGACCTGGGTCACCAACTGGCTCGACCCGGACCTGATGGCGGTGCGCCTGCTGCTGGTGGCGCTGATGCTGATCAGCCTGGCCATGTCGGCGTCCCTGCCGCGGGCCTTCGAGGACCTGGGCCTGTGGATCGGCGGGGCGTACGCGGTCCAGCAGATCGGCCGCACGGTGTTCATGGTGATCGCGCTGCGCGGGCACCCGCTGGAAGCCAACTTCCAGCGCATCCTGGCCTGGTGCGTGGCCAGCAGCGCGCTCGCCGTGGCCGGCGGCCTGGCCCACGGCCATGCCCGGGTCCTGCTGTGGCTCGGCTCGGTCGGCATCGACCTGCTCGGCGGGGTGGCCGGCTTCTGGACGCCGGGCCTGGGCCGCTCCCGCACCTCGGACTGGACCATCGAGGGCGGCCACTTCGCCGAGCGCTGCCAGGCGTTCATCCTGATCGCCCTGGGCGAGTCGATCGTCATCATCGGCGCGACCCTGAGCGGGGTGAAGGTCAGCAGCGGCGCCGTGACGTCCTTCGCGGTCGCGTTCGCCGGCGCGGTCGCGCTGTGGTGGCTGTACTTCGACCAGAGCGCCGGGGCGGCCGCGGCGAAGATCGCCCGCTCGGACGACCCCGGCCGGCTGGGCCGTTCGGCGTACCACCTCATCCACCCGGTGATGGTGGCGGGCATCATCGTCTGCGCGGCCGCCGACGAGCAGGTGCTGTCCGATCCGGGCCAGGCGGCGGGGACAGCCGCCGCGTGGATGGTCCTGGGCGGCCCGGCGCTGTTCCTGGCCGGCCACGCCGCCTTTAAGTTCGTGGTGTGGCGGGTCCTGTCCTGGCCGCGGCTGGCCGGGATCGCCGCCCTGGGCATGCTGGCCCTGGCCGCCCGCGCCATCCCCGCCCTGGCCCTGGGGGCCTGCGTGGCCATTGTGGTCGTCGCTGTCGCCATCACCGACCGCTTGCCCTGGATCCCGCACCCGGCGGAGCCTGCGCCCTGAACCTAACCAGCACCCCGGCTGGCCCCGGGCGAGGAGTTAAGATACTCGGGTCCCAGCCGCCTGCTTCGATGACCAGCGGACAAGGAACCGAGGCGCCCGTGACGACTCTTGCATCGGAACGGCAAAGGGGCAATCTCCCGGCCGAAGTAACCAGGTTTATCGGTCGACGGCGGGAGTTGCCCGAGGTCAGAGAGGCTCTCGAACGGTACCGGCTGGTCACCTTACGAGGGGTGGGCGGGGTCGGGAAGACCCGCCTCGCGCTGCATCTGGCCGCCGGCCTGCGTCGGTCGTTCGCCGACGGGGTATGGCTGGTCGAGCTGTCGGCGCTGCGCAACGCGGAGTTGCTGGCCCGGACCGTCGCGGCCAGCCTGGGCCTGCCGGACCAGGGCGCAGGCGATCCGGTCGACCTGCTGGCGGACCACCTGGCCGAACGGCACCTCCTGCTGATCCTGGACACCTGCGAGCACCTGGTTGATGCCTGCGCGAAGCTCGCCGAGGTGCTATTGAGGGCCGCTCCCCGGCTGCGGATCCTGGCCACGAGCCGGGAGCCGCTCGATGTCAGGGGCGAGCAGACGCTGCTGATCGCGCCGCTCGAGGTACCTGATTCGGACGAGGCCGCCGCCGGATCAGACTCGGTGGCGCTCTTCGTGGACCGGGCGGAAGCGATAGTGCCCGGGTTCACGCTCACTGCCGCGAATCAGCACCTGGTCATCCAGCTGTGCCGCAGGCTGGACGGCATCCCGCTTGCTCTCGAACTGGCCGCCGTCCGGCTGCGCACCCTGCCGATCGAGCAGATCGTCACCCGGCTCGACAATCGTTTCCTGCTCCTCGGCACGGCCCGGACCAGCGAGAACCGCCATCAGACGCTGCGTGCGGCGGTCAGCTGGAGTCATGAGCTGTGTACGGCGGGAGAACAGCGGCTCTGGGCCCGGCTGTCGGTCTTCCCCGGCGGTTTCGACCTGGAGGCCGCCGAGCGCGTGGGTGCCGGGGAACTTCTCACCGCCGACACCCTTTTCGATACTCTCGGCAGGCTCGTCGAGAAGTCGATCGTGGTGCGCGAGCAGGACGGGCACCGGTACAGAATGCTCGACACGATCAGGGAGTACGGAAGTGAACAGCTTGCCCTGCTCGGTGAGCAAGACGAACTGCGGCGCCGGCACCGCGACTACTATCTCGGCCTCGCGGAGCAGGCAGCGGCTGGCAGCCTCGGCACCGAGCAGGTCGGATGGCTCGTGCGGCTCCGGCAGGAGACGTCCAACCTGCGGGTCGCCCTCGACTATTCCTTCGCCACCGCTGGGCAGGAGACCACGGGCCTGCGGATGGCGGTGCTGCTGCGACACTACTGGCTGCTGGTCGGGCTGTTCACCGAGGGCCGGCGCTGGCACGACCGGGCGCTGGCCGCCGTCTCTGACTCGCCGCAGGAAGCCTGGGCCGTGTACGGGGCCGCCGTGCTCGCCTTGCAGCAAGGGGACCTGGAGCGGGCTGAACCGCTGCTGGCCAGGGCCGGAGGCCTCGCGCAGGAGCTGCGCGACCGGGACCTGGGCGCCCATGTCACCGATGCGCAGGGGATCGCCTCGTTCTTCGCCGGAGATCTGCAGAAGGCGGGGGAACGCCATGAAAGGGCGCTGGCTGAATACGCGGAGATCGGCTACAGCGATCCGTTCGCGCTGGTGACCTTCACGCGGCTGGCTGCTGTCTGCTGCCTCACCGGTGAACTCGACCGTGCCATTACCCTGAGCGAGCAGTGTCTGCGCATCTCCGAGGAACTGGGCGAACAGTGGAGCCGGGGAACCGCGCTGTGGACCCGCGGGGCCGCCCGCTGGCTGTCCGGCGATGTCGGCCATGCTGTCGAGGACACCCTCGCCTGCTTGCGGATCAAGGAGTCGCTTGGCGACCTGCACACCATCACCATGGCGATCGATCTGCTCGCGGTCTGCCTGGTAGCTCAGGATGACTTCGTCCGGGCCGCCGAGTTGTGCGGAGCCGGCGATTCGTTCTGGAAAACACTCCACGCGCCAGTCCAGCAAGGCCCGTACTATGCGGAGATCCGGCGGAGCGCAGCGGAAACCTGCCGGCAGGCGCTGGGCGACGAGCGGTTCGAGAGCGCCCGCCGGCGCGGCCTGGAACTGTCGGTCGCCGAGGCGATCGCGGTGGCCAGGAACGAGGCGCCGGCCCCGGCCATCCAGGCTCCCGATCCCGGCCGGCTCACCCGGCGGGAGCGGGAGATCGCCGAGCTAGTGGCCCAGGGCCTCGGGAACCGTGAGATCGCCGAGCAACTCGTGCTCGCCAAGCGAACGGTCGATTCTCACATCGAGCACATCTTCAACAAGCTCGGGTTCACCTCGCGCGCTCAGATCGCTGCCTGGGTCAGCCGGCGACCGCGCTGACTGGTAGCGGCCGAGGATCGCGCGCGGTGGCCTGCAGCCCGGCCCGGACCGGCGCGGGGCTCAGCACCTCGACCTGGTCGCCGAAGCCGGCCAGCCGGTGCACGGCGGCCGGCTCGTGCTCGAACGACAGCGTCACCACCTGCCAGCCGTCGGCGCCGGGCGGAAGCGCCGCCGCCAGCGCGGGCCCGGCGGCCGGGCCGTAGACCTCGGGAAGGGCGGCCAGCGCGCCGGGGGAGGCCCGGAGCGTGACCGGGATCCGCGGCCTGCTGGCCTCGAACCCGGCGGACCAGCGCGCCCAGAACTCCGCCAGGCCGAATGCGGGCGGGCGCGGGAACGGCTCGGCCAGGACCACGGCGCCGCTGATGCGCCCGGCCCGGAAGACCCGGGGATCCCCGTCGCCCGCCGAGGCCACCAGGTACCAGGTACCCGCCTTGTTCACCAGGCCGAGCGGCCCGGTGACGCGCGGCTCGTCCTCGCGGCCGTCCCCGTGCCGGTACGCCAGCCGGACCTTGCGGCCCAGCCGCAGGGCCCGGGCCAGGTCGCGCAGGCACGGGACCTCCTCGGGGCTGCCGAACCACCGGGGCATGTCGAGATGGACCAGTACCCCGGGCGTCGCCCCCGAGGTGACCTGGATCTGGGATCACCGGGACGCCCGCGGCGGCCAGCACCCCGAGATCGCGGTACACGGTCCGGACCGACACCCCGAGCTCAGCGGCCAGTGCCCGCCCGGTCACGCGGCCGCGTGCCTGCAAGAGCAGGGCCAGGGACACCAGCCGGTCGGCGCGCACCGCACCAGGTTAGGCACAATCGCTGACATCAGGTGTCAGTGATAGCCGGGTAACGTCCGGCGGCATGATCACATGGAACGAGTGGACCCGGAGACCGGCCGGGTCGTCCGCGGCCAGGTGCTGGCCGAGCGTGACGGCAAAGTCTGGCCCGGGTTCGACGAGGAGGCCATTTTCGAACTCGGCATAGAAACCTGCCTGCTTATGCTGACTCAGGACGGGGAAGCCTTCCCGGCCGGACCCACCATCTGGACGGCGGGCCCTCGGGAAGGCAGCGAGATACGGAACGCTGCCGACGGCAGGCGTTCCGATATGGTTACTTAACCGTAGCTCAGGACTCAGCCGGGGTCCCGGGCCCGAAGAAGGGGTCAGCGACACGATGAGCCAAGCCGCGGCGGACAGGTATGCCTGGATCGAGCCCGATGTCGAAGACCTCGGCGCCGGCGTGTACCGGATCCCGCTGCCGCTGCCGCTGGACGGGCTGAAGGCCGTCAACGTCTACGCGATCACCGATCCCGGGGGCGTCGACCTCATCGACGCCGGGTTCGCGATCGTCGCGGCCCGGGAACGGCTCACCGAGGCCCTGCGCCAGCTCGGCTACGGCTTCGGCGACGTGCGCAACTTCATCGTCACCCACATCCACATCGACCACTACTCCCTCGCGGTGGAGCTGCGGCGGGAGTTCCGCACCCTGATCTCGCTCGGCGAGGATGAGCGCGCGAACATGGTCGCGACCCGGGAGATGATCAGCGGCACCGGCGGCGGCCACAAGGTCTTCGGCGCCGAGAACCTGCGCCGGCTGGGCGCGGCTGAGCTGACCGACCGCCTGCCCACGCTGGAGCGGCAGGGGCCGATGTTCACGGACTGGGAAGACCCCGACCGCTGGGTAGCCGACGGCGCCGACCTGGACCTGCGGACGCGGACGCTGCGGGCGGTCCACACCCCCGGTCACACCCGCGGCCATCTCGTCTACCACGACGCCGCCGCCGAGATCATGTTCGCCGGCGACCACGTGCTCCCGCACATCACGCCCTCGATCGGGTTCGAGCCCGCCGGCAACCGGATGGCGCTGCACGATTACCTCAGCTCGCTCGCCCGGACGCTGGAGCTTCCCGACGCCCGGCTGCTGCCGGCCCACGGCCCGGTCACCGCGAGCACCCACGAGCGGGTGAACGAACTGCTCGCCCACCATGACACCCGGCTGGACGAGACGCTCGCCGCGGTGCAGGAGGGGCACGCCACCCCGTTCGAGGTCGCCATGGCGATCAAGTGGACACGGCGGCAGACCCTGTTCGGGGACCTGGACCTGTTCGGCCAGATCCAGGCGGTCAACGAGACGGCCGCCCACCTGGAAGTGCTCCTGGTCCGCGGCCAGGTCACCCGCGAGATCTCCCCGGCCGGCGCCGACCTCTACCAGGCGCCCGCCCGCTAGCCGGACGCCGCCGATGCGGCAGTCTCGCCGGCCGCGACGGCGGGCCCGGTGATCACGCGCTGCTCGCCGGCGTAGACGTTCATCGTGGTGCCGCGCAGGAACCCGATCAGGGTCATGCCCGCCTCGTCGGCCAGCGAGGCCGCCAGCGAGGACGGGGCGGACACCGCGGCCAGCACCGGCACGCCCATCATGACCGCCTTCTGCGCCAGCTCGAACGAGGCCCGCCCGCTGACCAGCAGGATGTGCCCGGTCAGGGGCAGCAGGCCGGAGCGCAGCGCCCAGCCGGCCAGCTTGTCCACCGCGTTGTGCCGGCCCACGTCCTCCCGCAGCGCCAGCAGCGTGCCGTCCGGGGTGAACAGGCCGGCCGCGTGCAGGCCGCCGGTGTGGCTGAAGACCCGCTGGGCCTCCCGGAGCTGGTCCGGCAGCCCGGCCAGCACCGCGGGGGAGACCCGGACCTGATCGGCGGCGACGTCGAACGCGGACCGTACCCGGATCGCCTCGATGCTGTCCTTGCCGCATACCCCGCACGCGCTCGTGGCCATGAAGTTCCTGGCCGCCGTCCGGAGCAGCGCGGCACCGGGCGGCAGGGACACCGCGGCCACGTTGTCGTCGCACATCCGGATCTCGCGCACGTCGCCGAGCCCGGCCAGCAGGCCCTCGGTGAACAGGAAGCCGGCCGCCAGGTCGATGTCGTGCCCGGGGGTCCGCATGGTCACGATGAGCGGCTCGCCGTCGACCTGGACCTCGAGCGGCTCCTCGACCGCGAGCAGGTCGGCCCGGTGCGCCGCGGGGCCGGACACCGGGACCCGCAGGATCCGCCGCCTGGCCGTGCTACCGCTCATGATCCCGAGGCTACCCGCCTCAGACCCAGCCGTTCCCTATCCGGTACCAGATATGGCTCCACCAGTCCTGGTAGGAGATGATCCCGCCCGCCAGGGACGGTGACGGCGGCGTAGTTGAGGACGACCGCGCCGCGGCCCGCGGCTGCCAGCGCGTTCTCGATCGTCAGCCGCCCGTCGTTCGTGCGCGCGTCGGCATACAGCGCCGAGGAGTGCAGCCCCGTCGTCTTCAGCTGCGGTACCAGCCGGAGCGCCCGCTGCTCGCTGATCCGCCCGTTCAGGCGCGCCCGCGCGAGCGCCGAGTAGAGAAGGACGCCGGTGCGGACGACGATCGGGCGGTGCGGGCCGTCGTCGTAGAGCGGGAACAGGAACGGGAGCCGCTCGACGAGGTGCGGCGCGACGACGTTCATCAGGTAACGCCGCTCCTGGTGCGCCTCGCGCACGAGCCGCACGTCGCCCATCTGCAGGTAGCGCAGGCCGCCGTGGATCAGCTTCGACGACCCCGACGAGGTGGCCGACGCGAAGTCGGCGCGGTCGACGAGCGCGACGTCGAGCCCGTGCGCCGTGGCTGCCTCGGCGATCCCGGAGCCGACGATGCCGCCCCCGATCACGAGCAGGTCGAAGCGGCGCGCGGCCAGCTGCTCGACCGCGGCTACGCGGTCCACAACGGGTTCGTCCATGCCTTGGTCCCGTCGGCGGCTCGCACTTCCACCCGACCGTAGCGGCC
>JAICWX010000212.1 GCA_025934635.1 Streptosporangiaceae bacterium
CGCCGTCGTGGCCCGGGCCGACCACGCCATCGCCAGCCAGTTCGGGGACAGCCGGTTCGTCACCGCCCTGCTGTGCGACCTGGACCTGGCCAGCGGGCTGCTGAGCTGGATTCCCTGCGGTCACCCGCCGCCGCTGCTGATCCGCGGGAACCGGACGGTCAAGGAGCTGGACCGGCCCCCGCACGTCCCGCTGGGCCTGGCCGGCGTGCCGGAACGGGGCGGCGGCGGGACGTACTACGACCCGGACGCCGGGCCCTACACGGAAAAGCTGGAACCCGGTGACCGGGTGCTGCTCTACACCGACGGCGTGACCGAAGGCCGGGCGGCGGACGGCACGCCGTTCGGCCTCCGCCGGCTCAGCGACTTCATCATCCGGCACAGCAGCGCGGGCCTGCCCGCCCCCGAGACGATGCGCCGCCTCAACCGGGCCATCGTCGACTATCAGCACGGCCGGCTGCACGACGACGCCACCGCCGTCCTGGTGGAGTGGCAGCCCGGCGACGCCGGCCGCGACCTCGTGCCCTGACGCAGAACCAGGAGGCTAACGGTCATGACCGGACAACCGCGGCCCGGGCGGCCCGGCCCGCCGACCGGGATCTTGCTGACGATGGACGGCCGGCAGGGGACCGAGGCACTGCCATCTACTACCTCAACCGGGGCGACAGCTACCGCCTCAACCTGGCCGGCTGACGCCGCGCGCGGCCGGTCAGGCTCCTGACCGGCCGGTCGCGACGTTTCCGGTGCCGGTCCCTGGGCAGAGGGCCGGTTCTGCGGCGAGCGTACGCCGCCGCGCCGACGAGCCGAGGGAGGTTGCCGTGCCACGCGATGGAGGAGCACCTGACATCGCGCGCATCGACGCCGCGGCCGCACCGGAGGCGGCTAGCAGCCAGCCCATCTCCTGGCTGCTGAGCCAGTCGCACCTGATCCGGCCGGACGACGTGATCGCGGGCCTGGCCGCGGCGGCCGAGCCGCTGGGCCTGGCCGAGCCGTGCGTGTTGCTGGCCGACATGCAGCAGCGGCACCTGATGCCGCTGCCGGACAACCAGGATCAGGCCGACCAGGGCCAGTCCGCCGCGGATCCGCTGCCGATCGAGACCACCACCGCCGGACTCGCCTACCGGACCGTTTCGGTCCAGCACGAGGCGGCCACCGGAACCGGCCAGGACGGGCGGGCCGCCCGCGATAGGCACGGTGCCCCCCGGATCTGGGTGCCGCTGGCCGACGGTGCCGACCTGCTGGGCGTGCTCGGCCTGACCGCCGCCGACGTCGGCGAGGACACCCTGGCCCGCTGCCGCGCGCTCGCGTCGCTGGCCGGGCTGATGCTCACGGCCAAGGCCCGCTACAGCGACACCTACGCCCTGGCCCAGCGCAGCCGGAAGATGTCGCTACAGGCCGAGATGATCTGGGCGCTGCTGCCGCCGCGGGCGTTCGCGACCGAGCGCGTCCTGCTGTCCGCGTTCCTGGAGCCCGCCTACGAGGCCGGCGGCGACGGCTTCGACTACTCCATGCTCGGCCGCCGGCTGCACGTGTCGATCTTCGACGCCCTCGGCCACAACCTGGCCGCGGGCCTGCTGACCAGCGTCTGCATGGCCTCGTGCCGCAGCACCCGCCGCTCGGAAGGCTCGGACTCGCTGGCCCGGATGGTCGCCCGCGCCGACGAGGCCATCGTCCGGCAGTTCGGCGAGTACCGGTTCGTCACCGCGCTGCTGGCCAACCTGGACACCGGCACCGGCCAGCTGAGCTGGATATCCCGCGGCCACCCGGCCCCGCTGCTGATCCGCGGCAACCGGACGATCACCGAGCTCGCCCGGCCGCCCCAGCTGCCGCTGGGCCTGTCGGTGATCGACGATCCCGCCGCCGGCGACGGCGGCACCGACCGCTACGACGCCGACTGCGGCCGGGCCAGCCATGACGACACCGGTATCGAGACCACGGTGCACACCGAGCAGCTCGAGCCGGGCGACCGGGTGCTGTTCTACACCGACGGCGTGACCGAGGGCCACACCACCGGCGGCACCCCGTTCGGCGTGGAGCGGCTGGGCCAGTTCATCATCGGGCACACCACCGCGGGCACCCCCGCGCCGGAGATAATGCGCCAGCTCAACCACGAGATCATGGCGCACCAGTCCGGCGAGCTGCGCGACGACGCCACCGTCGTGATGGTGGAGTGGCTGCCCGGCCATTCGCGCCGCGACCTGACCGCTGAACCCGCCTGAGCTACAACCCCTCGATATGCAGGACGGCGGCGGTGAGCGGCCGCAGGACCGGCAG
Organism: Streptosporangiaceae bacterium; assembly: GCA_025934635.1. Next base: position 2,272 of record JAICWX010000212.1, read on the forward strand.
GTCCACGCCGGCGCCGGCCAGCACCGCGCCGGGCACCTCGAGTCCGGACGGCATCGACCCGCGGCGGCCCGGTCCGCTGGACGCCCGCTCGCCCGGCGTCACGTCGGTGATCAGGTACCGCCGCCCCGGGTCGAGCCCCGGCGGGCCCAGCCCCGGCAGGCCCAGCTCAGGTAGGCCCAGCTCAGGTAGGCGCAGCGCGACCGGGCGGTCGTGCGGCGACGGCTCGAGCTGGACGTAGCTCATCAGCGCGGCCGAGCCGTCCGCCGCCACCACGCCGTGCAGCCAGGCGGTGTCGTCCGGCGTCTCGGCCCGGCGGACCAGGCCGGAATGGATGAGCCCGCGGTGCCGCTTGTACAGCGCGATCCACGCGGTCAGCTCGGCCAGCTCCTCCGGCGAGGCCCCGGTGATGTCCCATTCCACGCCGAAGTGCCCGAACAGGGCGGTCGCGCCGCGCAGCGACAACGGCATGAAGCGGCCGGTCTGGTGCGAGAACGGCGCGGCCACGTGCGCGCCCAGGTACTCCGGCGGCACCAGCTGCCCGGTCCACCGCTGGATGGCCTGCCGGGCCAGCGCGTCCGTCATGTCGGAGGTCCAGACCCGCTCCACCCGCTCCAGGATGCCCAGGTCGACCCGGCCGCCGCCGCTCGCGCAGGACTCCCACTCGACCCGCGGGTGCCGGGCCCGCAGCTCGTCCAGCAGGTCGTAGACCGCCTGGGCCTGGGCGTGGGCGGCGGGCGCGCCCGCGCGCAGGCCGCTGCCGGCGTCGACGATGTCCCGGTTGCAGTCCCACTTGACGTAGGAGATGTCGTACTCGGACAGCACCGCGCTGAGCTGCCCGAGCACGTGGGCGAAAGCCTCCGGCCGGGTCAGGTCCAGGACGAGCTGGTTCCGGGTCAGCGGCGGCCGCCGGCCCCCGGCGGACAGGATCCAGTCCGGGTGCGCGCGGTACAGCTCGGAGTCCGGGTTGACCATCTCCGGCTCGAACCACAGGCCGAACTCCATGCCCCGGGCCCGCACGTAGTCCACCAGCCGGTGCAGCCCGCCCGGCCAGACCTGCTCGTCCACCCGCCAGTCGCCGAGCCCGGCGGCGTCGTCGCGGCGCCCGGCGAACCAGCCGTCGTCCAGCACGTACCGCTCCACCCCGGCCTCGGCCGCCCGGTCGGCCAGCGCGGTCAGCCGGCCCAGGTCGTGGTCGAAGTAGACGGCCTCCCACACGTTCAGGTTGACCGGCCGGGGCGTGCGCGGGTGCGCGGGCCGCGAGCGCAGGTAGCCGTGGAACCGGTCGGCCAGCTGGTCGAGCCCGGCGCCCGCGGCCAGGTACACCCACGGCGTGGTGTAGGACTCGCCCCCGGTCAGGCAGATCTCACCGGGCAGCAGCAGCTCGCCGCCGCCGATGGTGGCGGTCCGGGACGCCATCCGCTCGAGGTAGTGCACGGTGTTGCCGCTCCACGCCACGTGCACGCCGCAGACCTCGCCGTGGCCGAACGAGAACCCGGGCGTCCCGGCGATCACCAGGGTGGCCGCGTCGTGCCCGGTGTGGCCGCGGCGTCCCTCGCGCAGCCACAGGCCGTCGGTGACCCGGTGCCGCTGCGGGGTCCGCTCGTTCCCCCACCGCCCGCTGAAGTCGAGGATCTCGGTCGCCTCGGCGGGCAGCGGGAAGACCACGTCCAGGGCCGCGACCGCGTACGGCAGCCGCCCCGCGTTGGTCAGCGTGTGCCGGGCCCGGATGGCGCCGCCCGGGACGGCCTCGATCTCGGTGACCAGCCGCAGGCCCGCGGTGCGGTCGACGGCCTCGATCCGCGCCGTCGACCCGTCATGGGTGGTGCGCAGCGGCCGGAACAGCGGCGACCAGTCCCGCCCGGTGACCACCGGGCCGCCCGCGGTGTCCACCCGGTACCCGGAAAGCCCCGGCCGGCCGAACCACCCGGTCCCGTGCTCGGGCAGCAGCGGGCAGCACCGCGCCGGGCCGGCCGCCGCGGCCACCGCGGCCGGGTCGAGGTCCGGCGCCGCGGGCCCCGCCCACACCGCGGGCAGCGCCTCCGCTCGGGGCATCACCACCAGGGCGGTTCCGGTCCCGTCCGGGTCGGCGATCAGGAAGGGGACCGGTCCGATTGGCGGTATTGTCACCCGGTTGATTATCTTCCGCCTCCGCTGAAGCAGCAACGAGGGCCCTGGCACGTCTTACGTACATGGAGTCTGACGACCCCGGCCGGGCGGCCGCGCTGCACTGGACCGATACGGCCTGGACCGCGACGCGCACCGGTGACCACGCGGCGGTCGCGGTGGAGGTGCTGTACCAGGCCCACGCCGGGAGCCTGATCCGGCTGGCTTACCTCATGCTGGGGGACCGGGCGGCCGCCGAGGACGCGGTCCAGGACGCCTTCTGCGGCCTGTACCGGCACTGGGACCGGCTGGCCGACCCGGCCAGGGCGCTCGGCTACGTCCGGACGGCGGTGCTGAACGGCTCCCGCTCGGCCCTGCGCCGCCGCGCCGCCGGGCGCAAGCTGGCCGTCCCGCACCAGCCTCCGGAGCCCTCGGCCGAGGCCGCGGTGCTCAGCCGCGAGGAACGGGCGGAGGTCATGGCGGCGGTGCGGGCGCTGCCCGACCGCCAGCGCGAGGTCCTGGTGCTCCGCTTCTACCTCGACCTGCCGGAGCGGGAGATCGCCCGGATCATGGGCCTGCGCCCGGGCTCGGTCAGGTCCGCCACGCACCGGGCCCTCCGGACCCTCGGCCAGTCCCTGAAGGAGGCGTGATGACGCTCGAGGACAAGCTCCGCGCCGCGCTCCGCGAGACGGCACACGACATCCCCGCCGACCCGCCGCCGCTCGGCCTGAACCGGGTCCGGCTGGACGGGGACCGGGCGAACCGCGACCACGCGGGCCGGCGGTGGATCGCCTGGGCCGCCCCGCTGGCCGCGGCGGCCGTGGTCCTCGCCGTGGTGGCCGGTTCTCTCGCCGTGACCGGGCACCTGCCGCGTCCCCGGACCAGCACCCCGGCCGCCGACTACAGCGGCGTCCCGCCGTACTACGTCGCCCTGACCGTCGCCGGGACCCATCCCGACCTGTACGCCTCCGACGCCACCGCGGCCGAGGTCAGGGCGACCGCGACCGGGGCGGTGCTGGCGCGGATCGCCGTGCCGAAGCCGTACGCGATCTTCGCCGGAGTGAGCGCCGCCGCCGACGACCGCACCTTTGTCCTCGTCGCGGAGGAGAAGAACAACCCGCCGGAGCCGGGCCAGGGGCCGGAGCAGTACTACCCGCATTCCCGCTTCTTCCTGCTGCGCATCGCGCCGGGCGCGCCCGCGGGCAGCCGGGTGTCGCTACGGGCCCTGCCGGACGGGTTCATCCCGGCCGATAACGAGGTCAAGGACATGGCCCTGTCACCGGACGGCACCTCGCTGGCCGCTGACGTCGGCTACATCGGCAGCCGCGAACTGCTCGTGTTCAACCTCGCCACCGGGACCAAGCGGGCGTGGAGCTTCAGATTCTGCCGCCAGTGCAACCCCGGCAGCGGCGGCCTCGGCTTCGGCGGCACGAACGTCGACTCGCTGTCCTGGACGGCCGACGGACGGCACCTCGCGTTCGTCGGCCCCGCCTCGTCAAAGCCGATCGTCGGGCCCGGGGCGAATGCGTACACGCCGGACCCGGTCCGGCTCCTCGATCTCGACACCCCCGGTTCGGACCTGCTAGCCAACAGCAAGATCGTGCTGAAGTGGCCGGGCGGGGCCACCCGGCACATCGGGCCGACCTGGCGCGGGTTCGTCATCACGCCCGACGGCCGGACGGTCGTGTTCCTCGAGCAACTGGAAACGTACAAGCCCGACGGCGGCATCAAGAGCGTCCGCTGGCAGCTGGCCAAGGCCTCGGTGGCCACCGGCAAGGTGACGACCGTGTTCAGGAACCTGAAGCCGGCCGGCCAGTACCAGCAGGTGATGTACACCGGCGCCGCCGGGCGCGTCCTGGTCGTCGAGTACTTCGGGGTGGGCTACGGGACGCGCGTCGGAATCCTGCGCGGGAACCAGTTCACCCCGATCCCGTGGAGCCCGCACATCATGACCGCCGCCTGGTAGCCGGCCAGCGGGCCAGGGTTACAGTGGCCAGCGTGACCGCTGACCTGACCCGTACCCCCCGGCTCACCTCGCTATCGCCCGGCGCGGGCTGTGCCTGCAAGCTGCCGCTGGCCAAGCTGGAGCAGCTGATGGCCACCCTGGGCGACGCCCCCGCGATGGGCCCGGCCGCCGGCGACCTGCTGATCGGCGCGGCCGAGGGCGACGACGCGGCCGTGCTGCGCCTCGACGACGACCGCGCGCTGGTGCTGACCACGGACTTCTTCACCCCGATCGTGGACGACCCGGGCGACTGGGGCCGGATCGCGGCCGCCAACGCCCTCTCCGACGTGTACGCGATGGGCGGCCGGCCGCTGTTCGCGGTCAACCTGGCCGCCTGGCCGGGCGAGGGGCTCGACCTGGCCCTGCTCGCCCAGGTGATGCGCGGCGGGGCCGAGATCGCGGCCCAGGCCGGCTGCTTCGTGGCCGGCGGTCACACGATCGACGACCCGGTGCCCAAGTACGGCCTGGCCGTGACCGGCCTGGCCGACCCGGCGAAGCTGATGACCATCGACCGGGCCGCCCCCGGCGACCAGCTCATCCTGACCAAGGCGATCGGCACCGGCGTGGTCGCCACCGCGCTCAAGCGCGACGGGGCGCCGGCCTCAATCAGCATGGCCGCCGCGCTCGAGGCCGCGGTGGCGTCGATGACCCTGCTCAACGCGGGCGCCAGCCAGGCCGCGCTGAAGGCCGGGGTAAAGGCGGCGACCGACGTCACCGGCTTCGGCCTGCTCGGCCACCTGCACCGGATGCTGGTCGCCAGCAACGCCGCCGCCCGGCTCTACGCCAGCCAGGTCCCGCTGCTCCCCGGCGCCGCCGAACTGGCCGCCGCCGGCTTCATATCGGGTGGCACCCGCGCCAACACCGAACGCATGCGCGGCTTCGCCTCCCTCCACCCCGCCATCCCCGCCGAGGTCGGCGTGCTCCTGCACGACGCCCAGACCTCCGGCGGCCTGCTGCTGGCCGTCGCGCCGGCCAAGGCGCCCGCCCTGCTCGGCGAGCTCCAGACCCAGGGCCTGCCCGCCGCGCTCATCGGCGAGGTAGGGCCCGGTGCGGCCGGGCACATCCAGGTGGAGCCGGATCGTTCGGCGTAAGGGTTTATCGCCGGATACGGTGAGGCGGTGAGCCTACGGCCTGGAGCGGTGCGGACCTGGTTGCTGGCCTGCCTGCTCGCGGTGCTGCTCCCGGTCCTCGCGGCGCCCGCCGCGTCGGCCGGCCCCGTGTTGGCTAGCAGAGCGGCGCCGCCGCGGGGGCACGTGATCGTGGTGGGCCTGTCCGGGCTGCGGTGGAGTGACGTGTCCCCGTCGGCCACGCCCGCCCTGTGGCGGCTGGCCGGGCAGGGCTCGGTCGGCGACCTGGTGGACTACGCGGTCAAGCCGCTGACCTGCCCGGCCGACGGCTGGCTGACGCTGAACGCGGGCGCCCGGGCGCAGTCCGAGCACACCAACGCCGACTGCCGGGCCTTCCCCCCGGTCACCGTAACCGGAACCGGCGCCGAGGTGCCCAGCCTGGCCGCCCTGCAGACCTACAACCAGCAGTTCCACAACGACCCGCACTGGGGCCTGCTGGCGGGCGCCGCCCGCTGCGCCACCGCGGTCGGCCCCGGCGGCGCCCTCGCCCTGGCCGGCCGGGACGGCCGGGTGGCCGCCTACCTGCCGTCCCCGGGGCAGCTCACCGCGCCGGTGCTGGCCGGCTGCCCGCTGACCGTCGTAGACCTGGGCGTCCTCGGATCCACCGAACGGGCCCGCGCTCTCGCCACCGCCGACGCCGAACTCGCCCGGCTGGTGGCGGACGCCCCGGCCGGCTCGACGATCATGGTCACCGCGCCCGGGGCCGCCAGCAAGCCCCCGCACCTGCAGCTCGCCCTGGTCAGCGGCCCCGGCTACCAGGTCGGCGGGCTGCACGCCGCCTCCACCCGGCAGCCGGCCCTGGTCGTGCTGACCGACCTGAACGCGACCGTGCTCGGCTGGCTCGGCCGGGCCAGCCCGGCCGACGCGGTCGGCGACCCGATCACCCGCGTCGGCCGGGGCTCGCTCAGCTCCACGATCGACGCGCTGATCAGCCGCGACACCGCGGAGCAGGTGTGGCGGTCCACCCACAACGCGTTCTTCTGGACCTACTCGCTGGCCGACGCGGTCGTGCTGGCCGCGATCGGGCTGGCCGCCTGGGGCGCCACCGCCGAGCGGCGCCGCCGCCGGGCCCGCGGCTGGCGGGTGGCCGGGGTGTTCGCGGCCGCCGTCCCGGCCGGCACGTTCCTGGCCAACCTGGTGCCCTGGTCGTCATCGCCGCACCCGGCGCTGGTGCTGTACGCGGTCACGACGGTGCTGGCGCTGGCCGTCGCGCTGGCGGCGCTGGCCGCCGGGCGCCGGCTCGGGTCGCGTGATCCGCTGGCCCCGTTCGGGCTGATCTGCCTGCTGACCCTGATCGTGCTGGGCGTGGACGTGATGACCGGGTCGCGGCTGCAGCTGGAGACGCCGTTCGGGCTGTCGGTGCTGGAGGCCGGCCGGTTCTACGGCATCGGCAACGAGGCGCTGGGCATCTACGGCATCGCCGGCCTGCTGGCCGCGGGCTGGCTGGCCCTGGTGCAGCTGCGCCGCTCCACTTCGTCGCGGCGGCCTGCCCTGCTCGCGGTGGGCGTCGTCGCGGTGTTCGCGGTGTTCGCGTCCGGCTGGCCCGGGTTCGGCGGCAAGGTCGGCGGGACCATCTCGATGGTGCCGTGCTTCCTGCTGCTGGGCCTGGCCGTGGCCGGGGTCCGGCTGACCTGGCGCCGGATGCTGCTGGTGGCCGTCAGCGGGCTGGCCCTGTTCGCGGTGTTCGCGCTGATCAGCTACCTGGTGCCCGCCACCGGCAAGTCCGACATCGGCGCGTTCGCCGGCAGCACCCTGCACGGGAACTCCGGCAGCCTGCTGCTCCGCAAGATCAACTCCAACATCGGGTCGCTGTCGGTCAACGCCTTCAGCCCGCTGATCCCGCTGGTGGTCGTGGTGTCCGGGCTGATGCTGTGGCGGCCCGCCTGGTTCCGGCTGACCACGCTGCCGCTGGCCTACGAAGCCCCGTCCCCGGTCGGGCCGCTGCTGCCGCCGCTGCTCTGGGTGCTGTGGCTGCTGCCGGTGCTCGGCTGGCTGGCCGACGACTCCGGCGTGATCGTGCCGGCCGCGGCGCTGCCGTTCGTGCTGCCGCTCGGCATCGCCATCGCCGCCACCGCCGCCTACGCCGGTCATCAGGCGCGCTATCGTGAAAAGGCCGCCCCGCCAGCCTCCCCGGTTAGCAGAAAGTGACCCGTGCAATATCAGCTGTCGCGCGTTATCGCCGGGCCGTTCCTGCACACCATCGGGCGGCCGAAGATCACCGGCGCCGAGCACGTGCCCGCCTCCGGCGGCGTCATCCTGGCCGCCAACCACCTGTCCGTGATCGACTCGATCTTCCTGCCGCTGATGCTGAGCCGGCCGGTGACGTACTCGGCCAAGTCCGAGTACTTCACCGCCTCCGGCCCGGCCGCCCGGCTGTGGGCCGCTTACCTCAAGGCCACCAACCAGCTGCAGATGGACCGGGACGGTCCCCGGGCCGCCCAGGACACGCTCGAGGCGGCGCTGGCGCTGCTGCGGGCGGGGAACGTGTTCGGCATCTACCCGGAGGGGACCCGGTCGCCGGACGGCCGGCTGTACCGGGGCCGCCCCGGCGTCGGCTGGCTGGCCCTGAAATCCGGGCTGCCGGTCATCCCGGTCGGCATGGTCGGCACCCGCCGGGTGCTGCCGCCCGGCTCGGTGGTGCCCCGGCCGGGCCGGATCGAGATCCGGATCGGCGCCCCGCTCACGTTCCCCCCCGAGGTTCTGGCCGCGCCCCCCGGCAAGGCCAGGCAGTTGATCGCCGCTCAGGTGATGACCGAGATCCAGAAGCTCACCGGTCAGGAGTACGTCCACATGTTCGCCTCCGACCGCAAAGCCGAACTAGCCGCCGCCGACCCCCCCAAACGCAAACGCCCCGGCTTCCGCCGCTTACGCCTAACCTGGCCCCCGCCCCGGCCTGCTTCCCGTCCCGGCTCGCCCCCGCCCCCGCCCCCGCCCCCGGCCCCGCCCCCGGCCCCGGCCCGGCTCCCGCCTCGATAGCCTCATCCGCCCCCATAGGCCCACCGGCTCCTGCCAGGCGAGACATTTTCATGATCAGGAAGGATTCGCTACGGCTACCCGTAGCCAAGTCTTCGTGATCATGGAAATCTCGTCCCGCCGCGAGGCGCCTGTGGTTGTCGGGGCAGTTGAGGTTGCCAGCTGGCGTGGCATGCCGCGTTTTCATGATCGCGGGTACTTTTGGCGGCTATCCGGCCATAACTGCCCACGATCATGAAAGCTAGCTGGCGCACTCGGGGCAGAGACCGAAGAGCTCGAAGGTGTGGCCGACGTCGGTGAAACCGGCTTCGGCGGCGACCTTCTCCGCCCACTGCTCGACCGCCCGGCCTTCCACTTCCACGCTGCGGCCGCAGTTCCGGCAGGTCAGGTGGTGATGGTGCACGCTCGTGCCGCACTGCCGGTAGAGCGTCTCGCCGCTGGCGTCGCGGATCGTGTCGATGCTGCCCGCCTCGGTCAGCGCCTGCAGGTGCCGGTAGACGGTGGCCAGCCCGACCTGCTCGCCCTTGCTCCGCAGGGCCGCGTGAATTTCCTGGGCACTGCAGAAACCCGGCAGGTCATCCAGCGTGACCGCCAGCGCCTGCGCCTGCCGCGTCCCGCGCGCCCGGGTGCCCCGCGCCGTCTTCACCCGCGCGGTCTCCTCCGGCTGTGACGCTCCCACAGTTCGCACGGTACAACCTCGCTTCCCGTTCCGCCGAACGCGCGTTCCGTCTCCCGGCGCGCATCGTCAGGTAGAACAAGCCGGGCCCTCGGGTTCATGCCGATTTGCGACCGAAATTGAGAATCATTATCATTACCAGTGTCGGTGACGGCGAGACCTGAGAGAAGGCGTGTCATGCCGGGTGCCTGGAGGGGCAAGGCGGCCGTAGTGCCGCTGGTCGCGAGCCTGGCCGTCGGCCTGCTGGCCGGCTGCTCGGCGTCGCTGGCCGGCGCGATCGGCAGCGACGGCAAGATCGTGGCCATCGGTGCCGAGAACCAGTACGCCGACGTCATCCAGCAGGTCGGCGGCAAGTACGTCCAGGCCAGCGCGGTCATGAGCAACCCCAGCACCGACCCGCACACGTTCGAGGCCAGCGCCGCGACCGGCCGCCTGGTCAACGCGTCTCAGCTGGTGGTGCAGAACGGCCTCGGCTACGACACGTTCATGAACACGATCGAGGACGCGGTCCCCGATCCGGGCCGTCACGTCATCGTGGTGCAGAAGCTGCTCGGCCTGCCGGACAGCACGCCGAACCCGCACCTGTGGTACAAACCGGGCGTCATGGCCACGGTGGCGCAGGCCATCGCCAGGAGCCTGGCCGCCATCGACCCCGCGCACGCGAGCTACTTCCAGGCCAACGCGAAGACGTTCACCCGCTCGCTGGCCGCCTGGACCAGCGCGATGGCGGCCTTGGCGGCCAGCTACCCGGGCACCCCGGTCGCCACCACCGAACCCGTGGCCGACTACCTCCTGCAGGCCGCCGGCGCCGGTAACCGCACCCCGTGGGCCTTCCAGGCCGACGTCATGAACGGCACCGACCCGTCGGCCCAGGACGTGGCGGTCGAGCGCCGCCTGTTCGAGAAGCACGAGGTCACGGCGTTTGTCTACAATCAGCAGGTGACGGACTCGCTGACCGAATCCTTCATCGCCCTGGCCAAGGCGAACGGCATCCCGGTCGTCGGCGTCTACGAGACGATGCCGGAACCCGGCTATCACTACCAGTCGTGGATGCTGGCCGAGGTGCGCGCGCTGCGCGCCGCCGTCACCGATCACGTCTCGAGCGAGCACCTATGAGCAGCGACGAGCTACTGCGGCTGGACAACGTGGGCGTCCGGCTGGGCGGGCGGGAAATCCTCCGCGACGTCTCGTTGACGATCCGCCCGGGCGAGTTCACCGGCCTCATCGGACCAAACGGGGCAGGCAAAACCACGCTCTTGCGCGTCATGCTCGGCTTGCAGGCTGTCACCACAGGTGCCGTTCTCATTAACGGCGAGCCCCGGGCCCACCGGGACGCCTCGATCGGCTACGTGCCGCAGAAGCTGGGCATCGAGCCGGACACGCCGCTGCGGGTCAGGGACGTGGTCTCGCTCGGCGTCGACGGGCACAAGTTCGGCGTCCGGCTGCCGTCCCGGGCCCGCCGCGAGCTCGTCGACGACATGCTGACCGCGGTCGGCGCGCGGCGCTTCGCCGACGCGCGGATCGGCGAGCTGTCCGGCGGCGAGCAGCAGCGGGTCATGATCGCGCACGCGCTGATCGGCCGGCCCCGGCTGCTGCTGCTCGACGAGCCGCTGGCCAACCTGGACATCTCCGGCGAGCAGGGCATCGTCTCGGTGCTGGCCCGGCTGGCCAAGGCCGAGGGGATCGCGGTGCTGCTGTCGGCGCACGACATGAACCCGCTGATGCCGGTGATGGACCGGATCGCCTACGTGGCCGGGGGCCGGGTCGCGGTCGGCCGGACCGAGGACGTGGTCACCACCGAGGTGCTGTCCCGGCTGTACGGGCAGCACGTCGACGTGATCCGGGTGCACGGGCGGGTGCTGGTGGTGGCCGCCCCGGAGGGGACCTACCCGGAGCACGACGGCGCCGCCGCCGACGCCAGCGTCGTGGGGTGACGTGGTGAACACCGTGTTCAGGCACATCATCGAGCCGGGCTTCTTCGGCAGCGGCCCGGTGCACATCGCGCTGGCGGTCGGGACCGTCATCGCCGTCACCTCCGCCGTCGTGGGCGTGTTCACGGTGACCCGCGGCCAGTCGTTCGCCGGCCACTCGCTGGCCGACATCGCCACCACCGGCGGGTCCGGCGCGTTCCTGATCGGCATCAACCAGTTCTGGGGCTACCTGGCCTTCGGCGCCGGCGCGGCCGCGTTCATGGAGCTGATCGGCATCCAGCGCCGCCGCGGCCGGGACGTGGCCACCGGCGTGGTGCTCGGCGCCGCCCTCGGCCTGGCCGCGCTCTTCCTCTACCTGGGCACCCAGTACAGCACCACGACCGGGGCGTCGTTCACCATCTTGTTCGGCTCCATGTTCGTGCTGACCCCGTCGACCGTGCCGGTCCTGATCATCTCCGCGCTGCTGGCGCTGGTCACGGTGGTGGCGCTGGCCCGGGTGCTGCTGCTGAGCTCGCTCAGCCCGGACCTGGCGGCCGCCCGCGGCGTGCCGGTCCGCGCGGTGGGCGCGGCCTACCTGATGGCGCTGGCCGTCTCGGTGGCCCTGTCCGCGGTGATCATCGGGGCGGTGCTGAGCACCGCGCTGCTCATCGGGCCGGCCGCGACCGCGCTGCGGGTCGCCAAGGGACCGGTCCGGGCGGCGGCCGTGGCCGCCGCCATCGGGGTGGCGGCCACCTGGCTCGGCATCCTGCTGGCCTACGACAGCTACTACTGGCCGCCGCACGGCCGCGGCTGGCCGGTCAGCTTCTTCGTGGTCACCCTCATCACCGGCGCCTACCTGGTCAGCTACCTGCGCCCGGGCGGCCGTCCGGTCGCGGGGCCGGACGAACCGGAGCACGCATGTTCAGTAGCTTTATGCTGAATACCTGGTTCGCCGGCACCGCGGTGGCGGTGATCGCCGGGGTGACCGGGTTCTTCGCCGTGCTGCGGGGGTCGACGTTCGCGGCCCACGCCATCCCCAACGGCGCCTTCGCCGGCGCGGCCGGGGCCGCCCTGCTCGGGCTCAACCCGTTCGCCGGGCTGGCCGTGTTCTCGGCCGCGGGCGCGCTGGGCATCGCCGCCCTCAGCCGCCGCGCCCGGTCCGACGTGGCCACCGCGCTGACGTTCGTGCTGATGCTCGGCGTGGGCGCCCTGTTCGTGAGCTGGAGCACCCAGTACGCGCAGGAGGCGTACTCGCTGCTGTTCGGCGAGGTCTTCGGGATCAGCGCGTCCGAGGTGCTGCCGATCGCCATCCTCGGCGCGGTGTCGGTGGCCGTGCTCGTGGTCATGTTCCGGCCGCTGCTGCTGTCCTCGGCGCTGCCCGAGGTGGCCGAGGCGCGCGGCGTGCCGCCGCGCCGGATGGAACTCGTGTTCCTGCTCGTGATGGCGCTGGCGACCAGCATGACGGTGCCGGTGGTGGGCGCCCTGCTGATGTTCAGCCTGATGATCGGCCCGGCCGCCGCCGCCCGGTCGCTGACCGCCCGCCCGGGCCTCGCGATCTCCCTGTCCGTGGTCATCGCGCTGGTCACGGTGTGGGCCGCCATCGCCGCTTCGTACCAGTCCAACTGGCCGCTCGGCTTCTTCGTCGGCGTCATCGGCGCCGCGTTCTTCCTGGCCGGCAAGGTTTACAGTTGGGGGCGCGGCAAATCGGAAAATACCTTCCGGCTGGCCGCCCGGTCGTTACGATGATCATCCTCGCGTTCTCAGCTTGTGATATGGGACCGCGGGGGACATAGAGGTCATTGTTCCCGGGGGGTGTCAGGGTGGCGGGACGCGTATTCATCAGCTACCGGCGGGCCGATACGGCGCAGGCGGCGGGCTGGCTGTTCAACCGGCTGACCGAGCATTTCGGCCAGCAGCAGGTCGTCAAGGACGTGGACCCGGCTCCGTACGGGGGTAACCTCGCCCAGGCGATCGGAACCGCGGTCGCCACCTGCGACGTGCTCGTCCTGATGATCGGCCCGCACTGGATGGCGGTCACCGGCGAGGGCCTGCACGACCCGAACGATTACGTCCGGCTGGCCATGGAGGCGGCCCTGGCCCGCGGCATCCTGGTCGTCCCGGTCACCGTCGACGGGGCGCGGATGCCGATGCACGGGGAACTGCCGCCCAGCCTGGCCAGCATGGCGGGGCAGCCGGCCTTCCAGCTCAGCATGAGCAACTTCGACGCCGAGAGCGCCCAGCTGGTGCGGGTCCTCGACCAGAGCATCGCCGAGCGGCAGGCCACCCAGCTCGCCCCGAGCGCCGGGGCGGGTACCTACCCCGGGTCGCAGGCGGCCGCGACGCCGGTCCCCGCGCCGCTGCCGTACTCGACCAAGCCGCTGCCGCCGCGGCGGCGCTTCGGGACC
>JAICWX010000095.1 GCA_025934635.1 Streptosporangiaceae bacterium
CACGGGAGGCGTCCTCATCCTGGCGCTGACCGGTGCCGTCCTGTTCCTCCCTGACGTGAGGCATCTACAGCGCCGGCTGCCCGCCCCGGCCAAGTAGAGAGCGGCCACCGGCAGGCCGCGTCCGGACGCGGGCGCGGCCCGAGACGACAACCGGGCAGCGGACCGTCCGGTTAGATGGCACCCTCGTCGACCGCGAGCTGGATCGGCTCGGCCCGGCCCGGGCGGAACAGCAGGCCGCGGCCGAGCGGGCCCGGCCCGGCGTTGCGCGGCAGCCTGACGCCGAACAGGTCGCCGTCATCCGGGGTGTCCACCGCCACCAGCACGCCGCACCGGGACTTGCGCGCGGTGGCGATGAAGCCCGAGTAGCAGCTGCTCAGGTCGCGGGTGTTGCCCGCCAGGATCAGGCCGTGGTCGGCGTCCCGGCCGGAGACGATGATCCGCTCGAGGATCTCGGAGTTGGGCGCGTTGTACAGCATCTCGGCGTCGTCGACGAGGACCACGTACCGGTCCAGCGGGTTGAGCGTCGCCCGCAGGAAATCGACGTCGATCTCCGCCCCGAGCACGGCGAGCACCCCCGGCGTGCCCTCCAGCGAGCGCAGCGGGGACCGCCGCGGGGCGATCAGCAGCACCGGCGTCTGCTGGGCGAGCAGCGACCGGGCCATCGTGATGAGCGTGGTCGACCGCCCGCTGCGCGGCGGGCCGGCCACCACCAGGCCCGGCCCTTCCTCGGCCACGTCGAGGCCCTGCGGCGACAGCTCGTCCCCGCCCGCGCCGGCCATCGCCCACAGCCGCGACGGCGGCGCGAAGTCCGGGTCGAGCCGGTAGGTCTCGGCCACGGTGATCCGCGGCGGGAGCGCGTCGACCCGCAGCGGGCGGTGCCCCTTCGGCAGCTTCCCGTACCGCTGCCGCGCCTCCGCCGCGATCTGCCGTAGCGCGCCCACCTGCGCGAGCCCGGTCGGATCGGGGTCGAGCAGCGCGACCTGGGCTTCGAGCGGGTTCGGCTTGGCATGGAACATCAGCCGCCCGTCGGGCTGGTGCGCGGGCAGCGCGCGTTCCCTGATCTCGGCCAGCGAGCAGTCGCTGCGGTCGGTCAGCCGGAAGATCATCCGGTGCCCGAACACGGTGCCGATCTGGCCGAGCATCGCCGCCCGGTCGGTGGTGACGACGGCGCGCAGCCCGACCGCGCTGCCCTCGCGGAGCACCTGGAGCAGGGTATCGACCAGGCGGCCCATGTCGTACTCGCCGAAGGCGGCGTAGTACCCCTCCCACCAGTCGAGCAGCAGCAGCATCCAGGGCAGCCGGTCCTCGCCCGCGGTCGCGGCCCGCTGCTCGGCGAGCCCGGCGAAGCCCTGCGCGGCGAGCAGCTGCTGGCGCCGCGCGATCTCGTTGCGGAGCTTGCTGAGCAGCCGCTCCACCCGGTCGACCTGCTCCCGGGCCACCACCGCGCCGCAGTGCGGCAGCTCGCTCACCGGCAGCAGCGCCCCGGCCCCGCAGTCGATCCCGTAGATGTGCACGTCGGCGGGGGAGGTGCGGGCGGCCACCGCCCCGGCCAGCGTGCGCAGCAGGCTGGACCGGCCGCTGCGGGCGGCGCCGGCGATCACGGTGTGCTGGGCGGACGGGAAGTCGAGGGTGAGCGGCGCCCGGGCCTGCCGGTGCGGCAGGTCGGTGAGCCCGTAGGGGATCGGCGCGATGTCGGCGTGCCGGCCGGGTTCCGGGGCGGGCAGCTCGCCCAGCGTGACGATCTCCGGCAGCGGCTCCAGCCACGGCCGCCGCTGCTGGCCGAGGCCGGCCCTGACGTTGGCGGCGGCGATCGCGTCGACCAGCACCGACAGGTCGGTCTCCATCGTCTCGTCGTCGGCCGCGGCCCGGGCCGGGGCGGGCATGGCCCGGCCCAGGCCGCGCCAGGGGACCGGGACGATCTGGGCGGTGGCCGTGACCGGCCCGCTGCCGGGGCGGCGGCCGCCGATGCGAGCCGACTGGACGGCCATCAGGTTCGACGCGCCGGACCGCACGTAGCACCGGCCGGGGGTGGACTTCGCGATGCGGGCCGAGTCCGGCGCGTCGATGACGTCGGCCGACTCGTCGGTGCTGGTGACCCGCAGCGCGATCCGCAGGTTGGTGTTGGCCCGGATGTCCGCGCTGACCACGCCGGCCGGGCGCTGCGTGGCCAGCAGCAGGTGGACGCCGAGGGAGCGGCCGCGGCGGGCGATGTCGATGAGCCCGTTGACGAAGTCGGGCAGCTCCGCGACCATGGCCGCGAACTCGTCGATGATCAGCACCAGCCGGGGCATCGGCTCCAGGTTCAGCTCGGGCCGCAGCCGCTTGGTGTCCCAGTAGTCCTCGATGTCCTTGGCCCCCGAGTGCAGCAGCATCTCCTCGCGCCGCTTGAGCTCGGCGCCGAGCGAGTCGAGCGCGCGCACGGTCAGGTGGCCGTCGAGGTCGCTGACCATGCCGACGGTGTGCGGCAGCCGGGCGCAGTCCTTGAACGCGCTGCCGCCCTTGTAGTCGATGAGGACGAACGTCATCGCGTCGGGCCGGTTGGCCACGCAGAGCACCGCGATGATCGTCTGCAGCAGCTCGGACTTGCCGGCGCCGGTGGTGCCCGCCACCAGGCCGTGCGGGCCGTCCGCCGACAGGTCCAGGATGAACGGCCCGTCAGCGCTGATGCCGATCGGCACCTTGGTCGTCCGGCCGCGCTTGTTCCAGGCCATCAGCACCAGCTCGGGGGACGGGTCCGGCATGCGGATCAGGTCGAGCAGCCGGGCCGAGTCCGGGATCGCGGCGTCGGCGTCGTCCCGGCTGACGTCGCGAACCGGCGCGAGCGCCCGGGCCACCCGGTCGGCCCAGCCGACCGAGACCTGGTCGGCCAGCATGGCCGGGCCACCCTGGCCGAACGGCCCGCCGTGCCCCCGGATCAGGAACGGCCGCACCGGCGACGGCGCGGCGCCGTGCGAGGCCACCGACCAGCCGCCCGGGCCGACCCGCACGCCGTGGTGGTTGCCGTTCCCCTCCCCGGGGATGTCCCAGGACAGCACCGCGGCGCATTCCTCCGGCAGCACCCGCGCCGCCTCGTCGATGCAGACCGCGTAGACGCCGGTCCGCCGGGCGTTGGCGAGCAGCTGCGGCATGCCGGGGATCCGGCGCAGCTGCCGCGCCCCGTCCAGCACGACGATGATCTTCGGTCCCAGGTCGCTGCTCGCCACCGCGTCGGCCGCGGTTCCGCCGCCGAGGCCCGACTCCTGGCCGGCCGGGATTCGCGCCAGCCGCGCGGTGGCCTCGGCGACCAGCTCGGTCACCCGCTTGGCGGCCGAGTCCGGGTCGGCGCCGACGAGCGCGATGCAGTCCTCGCCGCCGCGCGGCGCGCAGTGCGGCAGCCAGCGCACCCAGTTCCAGTGCTGGCCCGCGGCCGGATCGGCGACCAGCACGACGATGGACAGGTCGCGCGGGCTGTGCAGCACCGCCGCCTGGGCGACCATCCACCGGGCCAGCGCCCGGGACGCGTCCACCGGCCCGGCCAGGCCGACCACGCCCAGCTTGGCCAGCGACATCGAGACGGGCACGCAGAACGACGTCGGCACGGCGGGCGGCTTGGCGTCCTTGGCCGCCGGGACCAGCTGGATCATGGCGGGCCCGTCGAACAGGCCGACCCGCATCCGCAGCGCGTCGGGATCGTCGGCACGGCGCTCCCACAGCCGCCGCCGGGGCCCGGTCGCGGTGAGCAGGACCTGCGCCGGGTCCATGGCGTCCTCGCGGCGCCTCTTTTCGTCGGCCGTCTTGGCCTGCTCCAGCTTGGTCTCCGCCTCGGCCAGCTGGGCGGCGTACGCGCGCGCCTTGCGGCGCTGCGACCCGCCCCGCTGCTTGGAGCCGCCGAGCCAGTTGGCCGCCATCATGAGCGGGAACATCAGCATGAACAGCGAGTACAGCCACTGCCGGGTGACGTACACCATGACGCCGCCCATGACCATCGGGATCAGGGCGGACATCAGCATCGTCATGCCGTTGCTGTGGCCCTTCTTCGGCTCGGCCGGGATCACGATCTTGACCGGCGCCAGGTCCGGGCGGAACCGGGGCGGCCGGTGGTAGGCCAGGCCGCTGCCGGCCGGCGACAGGTGCGCGTCCGGGGCCTCGGGCCGCATCAGCTGCAGCACCGTGGTGGAGACCCGCAGCACCCCGCCGAACGGCCAGGCGCACGCCTGGGTCACCGGCTTCCCGTCCAGCAGCACTCCCGGCCCGGCCGGGTCCAGCGAGGGCACGCTCAGCCCCCACGCCACGGTGACCGTGGCCGCGTGCGCGGGCACCCCGGGCGAGGCCAGCCGCACCTGGCAGCCGGGCCCGGAGCCGAGCGTGGTGACACCGGGCCCGAGCCGGTGCACCGTGCCGGCGTCGGGGCCGCCGATGACCCGGAGTTCGGCGACGCCGCCCGGCTCGGCCAGCGAGGTCGCCGACGAGGCGCCCTCCAGCGTGGTGACCACGGCCCCGTCTCGCAGCGCGCGGGCGGCCGGGGTATCCGGCGGAACCTGCTGGCCGCCGGCCCACAGCACGGGCCCGCGCGCGGCCAGCCTGGCGCCCGCCGCGGCGGCGCTCGGGAGCATGGTGACCGAGGCCAGGTGCTCTTTCGGCACGAACGTCTCGGCCAGCGCCTCGGCCACCTGCCCGGCGGTCGCGCCATCGTCGCCGCTGACGATCACGTCCGCGGGCCCCCGTGGCGTCAGAGCGGTCAGCGCAATCCGCATCAGGCTCCCCTGCTAGTCCCGCTCGCTCTGCTAGCCCCGCTCGCTCTGCTAGCCCCGCTCGCCTCCGGCGCCTTGGAGCCGGCTCCTTCCCTCGTCGTTCGTCGCAAGCTCCTCACTCCTCAGTCCAGTCGCCGGCGGCGCCTTTGGCTCGCGGGAGGGACGCCAGCGCAGACGCTGGCGAGGGCACGATCGCGGCATCCCCGGTACGTTCCGCCGCAAGTGCCGCTATGTTATCCAATTTCGCCTTCCGCCTCCGGGAGTATGGCCTGTCTGGGACCATAGGGCCGCGGATGATCTTGCTGCGGCCTGCGCGATGTCCGCGGTTCGACCACGATGAGCGGTTGGTCGGATTTGTCTGCTACTCAGGGTCGTCGCACGAGTTAAGACAGGTCATCTCTGATTACGGTTTTTTTATATGTGGGGTATGGGGCGGTGTTGTCACGATATGTTCGGGCGGACGGTTGGGGGCGACCTAGCAGCGACATAGCGTGCCCGTTTATCGAGGTGACACGGTGACACGGGGCCGCGCAGTACGGGAGACCGTGATCACATGGTGAGCGACAGGGGCACGCTATCGCGCGGCGCGGTGGCCGATCAGCAGGGTTCATGGGCGGAGCCGACCGCTCCCGGCGGACGCCGGATGCCGAGCGCGCCGCGCGAGCGCAAGCCAGCCCTGGCGGCGCTGGCCGTCCTGCTCGTCGCCCTGGGCGCCGTCGCGGCCGGGTACCTGGTCATCAGCGCCGGGCACCGGGTGGGCGCCGTGGAGATCACCGCCGAAGTGGGCCAGGGCCAGCAGATCCCGGCCTCGGCCATCAAGGAAGTCCAGATCAACGCCGACAGCGACGTGCACTACGTGGCGTGGCAGTTCGCGAACCGGGTGACCGGCGTCTTCGCCAAGGTCCAGATACCGGCCGGGACCCTGCTCACGCCGGAGATGACCGCGTCCACCAGCAACCTCACCGCGGGCAAGGTCGAGGTCGGCCTGTCCCTCAAGCCCGGCCAGGCCCCCACCAACTTGCTGATCGGCCAGACCGTGCAGGCCTTCCCGGTCGGCAACGGCAGCGGCTGCGCGGGCGGCGCCAACGGGACCGGCACCGGGACCGCCGCCGCCACCCCCGGCGAGTCCATCACCACCGGCACGATCGTCAGCGTGACCGGCAGCACCGCGGTGAACGGCAGCAACGCCGCGGTCACGGTCGCCGTCCCGGCGACGGACGCGGGCGTCCTGGCCTGCTACGCCTCGGCCGGGGACGTGGCCATCGCGCTGACCCCCGGGTCGGGGTGAGCATGGCGCTGATCGCTATCGCGTCCGACAAGGGAGCGCCAGGTGTCACGACGGCGGCACTGGCGCTCGCCGCTGTGTGGCCGCGCCCGGTCCTGCTGGCCGAGTGCGACCAGGCCGGCGGGGACCTCGTCTACCGGTTCCCGGCGGCCGGCGGCGGCCGCCTCGACCCCCGGCGCGGAGTGCTCAGCCTGGCCGTCGTCGCCCGCCGCGGCATGCAGCCGCAGCAGGTCTGGGAGCACGTGCAGAAGCTGCACGGCGGCCTCGACGTGCTGGCCGGCGTGACCAACGCCGAGCAGGGCGCCGGGCTGAGCCTGCTCTGGGGCCCGATCGGCAAGGCGCTGGCCGGCCTGCCGCAGGCGGACGTGATCGCCGACTGCGGGCGGCTCGGCGCCGACGGCCCGCTCTACGACCTGCTGATCGAGGCGACCACGGTCGTCCTGGTCAGCAGGGTGCACGTGGCCGACGTGATCCGGCTGCGCGATCGCGCCGCCGCGTTCGCGGCCGCGGCCCAGAACCGGGGCCGGCGCGGCTTCGGGGTCGGCGTCGTGGTGGTCGCCGAGCACAAGAAGTTCCGCGCCGCGCTCGGCGAGGTCCAGCACGTGCTCGGCCAGGCCAATGCCCCGGCCACCGTCCTCGGCGGCATCGCCCACGACGCCAAGGGCGCCGACCTGCTCAGCGGCGAGTGGGGCGGCAACCTGGACCGCACCATGCTGATCAAGACCGCCCGCGAGGTGGCCCAGCAGCTGGCCCAGGGCCTGCCCCCCATCGGCGACCCGGCCGCGACCCCGGCCTACCCGGACGCATCGGCCCCCGGCTACCCCGGCCCGGCCGGTCCCGCCTACCCGGCCGGAGCCCACGCGGGCCCGCCCAGCGGTGCGCCGGCCAGCCAGCCGCCCGCCGGCCGGCGGCACGCCGCGCCGCCGCCCGCGCCGGCGCCGGCCGACTCCCGCCCCGCGGCCGCCTTCGGCCGTACCCAGCCGGCGGCCACCTTCAGCGGCCCGCAGCCCGCACTCAACGGCCCGCAGTCCTCGGCCGCCTTCAACAGCCCCGCGCCGCCGACGGGGGCGTTCGACGGTTCACCGCCGGCCGCGGCGTTTCCCGCCACGCAGTTCAGCGGTCCGCCGCCCGGCCCGGGCGGGCCGCGCCCGATGCCGCCGGGACCGTGGCAAGCGGACCCGGAGCCCGCCCGCTCGCACCCGGGCCAGCCCGAACCAGCGCGCCCGGATCTGGCCGCGGTCACCCTATCGGCGCCGGCCTTCTCCGCGCCTGCCCCGTCGGCGCCCGCCTCCGCACCGACGATCTCGCCGAACGCCCCGCGCACCACGTTCAGCCGCGTCCCGGGTAACCGATCCGGCCGGCACCAGGCCGACACCCAGCCCGGCCCCGCCCAGCCCGGCCTCGCCCAGCCCAGCCTCGCCCAGGTCAGCCCAGCTCAGGCCGGCGGCCCGGACCAGTCCCAGGTCCCAGCAGTGGCTACGCAGCCCAGCCCGCACGCCCGGCACGCCGCCCCGCCCGGAGACCGGCCCGGGAACGGCCCGGCCTTCTCCCGGGCGCCGATGCCGCCGCTCGCCCCCCCGATCGGCCCGGCCGATCTCGAGGGCCGGGAGAACGCCGAGGAATCCGCCTGGGGCAGCGCCCCGTGGCAGCGGCCGGGCCCGAGCCGGCCCGGCGGGGAGTGAGGCGCGATGGACCACGGACTCGTCAAGCGCCTGCGCGGCGACGTCGGCGACCGGCTGGCGGAGCAGCGCCGCCTGGACGCGGCGGCCGGGATGCCGCCGATGACTGGGGAGGACGAGCGCCAGTTCGCCCGGGCGCTCGTCTCGCAGGTGCTCGAGGAGCACGCCCGGAGCGAGATCCTGGTCGGCCGCCCGCCGCTGAACGCCCAGGATGAAGAGGATCTCGCCGAGGCGATCCACGCGGCCCTGTTCGGGGTGGGACGGCTCCAGCCGCTGCTGGAAGACCAGAACATCGAGAACATCGACATCAACGGCTGCGACCGGGTCTTCATCGGCTACGCCGACGGCAGCGAGGTTCTCGGCGAGCCGGTGGCCGAGAGCGACGACGAACTGGTCGAGCTGATCCAGGTCCTGGCCGCCTACTCCGGGCTGTCCAGCCGCCCGTTCGACACCGCCAACCCCCAGCTCGACCTGCGGCTGCCCGACGGATCCCGGCTGTCCGCGGTGATGGACGTGACGCTGCGGCCCGCGATCTCCATCCGGCGCGCCCGGATGGGCAAGGTCTTCCTGGCCGACCTGGTCGGCAACGGCACGATCACCCCGGATGTCGGCTCGTTCCTGGCCGCGGCGGTGGGGGCCCGCAAGAACATCATGATCGCCGGGGCCACCAACGCGGGCAAGACCACGCTGCTGCGCGCGCTGGCCAACCAGATCCCCGCCGAGGAACGGCTCATCACCGTGGAGCGCGCCCTCGAGCTCGGCCTGGACCACTACCCCGAGCTGCACCCGAACGTGGTGGCGTTCGAGGAACGGCTGCCGAACAGCGAGGGCCAGGGCGAGATCACCATGGCCGACCTGGTCCGCCGCAGCTTGCGCATGAACCCCAGCCGGGTCATCGTCGGCGAGGTCCTCGGCGACGAGATCGTGACCATGCTGAACGCGATGACCCAGGGCAACGACGGCTCGCTGTCCACGATCCACTCGAACTCGAGCCTCGAGGTGTTCAACCGCATCTCCACCTACGCGATCCAGTCCGCCGAGCGGCTGCCGGTCGACGCCACCCACATGCTGATCGCGGGGGCCATCGACTTCGTCGTGTTCCAGGAGAAGCGCAACGAGTACACCCAGGGCGGCCGCCTGCGCCGGTTCGTGAGCAGCGTGCGGGAGGTCACCGGCGTGGACGGCCGGGTGCTCTCCAGCGAGGTGTTCGCGCCGAGCCGCGACGGCCGGGCCGTGCCGCACGCCCCGGCTTCCTGCCTGGACGAGCTGGCCGCCTTCGGCTACGACCCGTCCCGGGGAGGCTGGTGATGAATAGGTGATGAGCAGCAGCCAGCTCGAACTGCTCGCGGTCTTGGCCGGGGCACTGGCCGGCGCGGGCCTGTTCCTGTTCGTCGCCGCCGTCCGCGGCCTGTCGCCCAAGCCGCCGCGCAGCGGCCCCAGCCGGCTCGAACGCACCGTCAAGGACCTGTTCAGCGTCCGCGGCGCGATCGCCGTCATCGTCGGGATCGCGGTGCTGCTGGTCACCCGGTGGGTCGTGGCCGGCATCGGCATGGCCATGCTCGCCTACAGCTGGCGCGGACTCAGCGGCGCCGGGTCCGAGCGGCGGGCCATGTCCCGGCTCGAGGGCCTGGCCACCTGGACCGAGTCGCTGCGCGACACGATCGCCGGCGCGGTCGGGCTCGAGCAGGCCATCCCCGCCTCGACCCGGGTCGCCGACGCCTCGATCCGCGAGCCGCTGGCCCGGCTGGTGGACCGGCTGCACACCCGGGTGCCGATGCACGCGGCGCTGCGCCGGTTCGCCGAGGACCTCGACGACCCGAGCGCCGACATGATCATCGCGGCGCTGATCATCAACTCCCGGCTGCGCGGCCCCGGCCTGCGCGACCTGCTCGGCGCGCTGGCCGACTCGGTCCGCGAGGAACTCGACATGCGCCGGAAGATCAACTCCAGCCGCCGGTCCACCCGGCGCAGCGTGCAGATCGTGATCGCCGTCTCGGTGCTGATGGCGGTCGGCCTGGCCATCCTCGACCACGCCTTCCTGGCGCCCTACGACAGCGTCTTCGGGCAGCTCGTGCTGGCCATCATCGTGGCGATCTACGCGCTCGGCATCGTCTGGCTGCGCAAGCTGGCCCGGTTCGACATGCCGCAGCGGCTGCTCGGCGCGGCCAGCACCGTCCCGACCCCAGGAGCCCCAGGAACCCTGGGACCCCAAGGAGCCCAAGGGCCCGCAGGAGCCCACGCGGCCGCCGAGCCCGAGACCGTATCCGCCTGGCGAGGGGGCTCAGCGTGATAGAAGCCCTGATCGTCGGCGCGGTCACCGGGCTGGCCCTGTTCGTGCTGATCTACGCGCTGATCCCGCGGCGGGTCGGGCTGGCCCGGCGGATCGCCGCGTTCGACGCGGGCCGCGGGCCCGCGCTGCGGCCGGTCAGCTACCCGGGCGACGGCCGGGAGAGCGCCTTCAGCAAGCGCCTCGGCCGCGCCCTGGCCCGGTTCTGCGCCGAACAAGGCTGGGAATTCCGTTCCCTGCGCTCCAACCTCGCCCTGGTCGGGAAGTCGTTCGAGAACTACCTCGCGACCAAGGTCCTGCTCGGCCTGTTCGGGCTGATCTTCCCGCCGATCGTCCTCGGCCTCATCGGCCTGGCGGGCGCGCACCTGTCGATCATCATCCCGGTCTGGGCCGGGCTGATCTTCGCCGCCGTCTTCTTCTTCCTGCCCGATCTCGAGCTGCGCGGTGAGGTGGAGAAGCGGCAGCGGGACTTCCGGCACGCCATCGGCGCCTTCCTGGACCTGGTGGCGATGAACCTGTCCGGCGGCCGGGGCGTGCCCGAGGCGCTGATGGCGGCCAGCGAGATCGGCGAGGGCTGGGCGTTCTGGCGGATCAGGGACGCCCTGGCCAACGCCCGGATCACCGGCCAGACGCCCTGGCAGGCGCTCGGCGTGCTCGGCGAGGAAGTCCAGGTGAACGAGCTGAAAGACCTGGCCGCGGCGCTCAGCCTGGTGGCCGAGGACGGGGCCAAGGTCCGGGAGTCGCTGACCGCCCGCGCGGTCAGCCTCCGCCGCCGCGAGCTCGCCGACCTCGAAGGTCAGGCGGGGGAGAAGTCCCAGTCGATGCTGCTGGCCCAGATGGTCCTGGCCGCGGCCTTCCTGATCTTCCTGATGTACCCGGCCGTCCACCTCCTGCTGCAGGCATGACGAAAACGAGGAGTCCCATGAAGATGAACACGTTCGCCCCACCCGGCGCCGACGCGGTCCGGTACCTGAACACCTTCCTGGCGGCGCACGCCGCCCGGCTGCGCGCCGCCCTGGCCGACAAGGACCGCGGCGCGTCCGCGGTGGAGCTCGCGGTGATCACCGCCGTGCTGGTCGGCCTGGCCGTGGCCATCTTGGTCATCGTGGTCAAGTTCGCCAACACCCAGGGCACCGCCATCACCAACACCAACGTGCCGAACCCGGCCGGCGGCGGCTGAGCAATGCCGTAACAAGAGGCGATAACGGGAGAAGACAGTGACACGGGGCAGGTTGCGGCGCCGCCTGGCGGTCGCTTGCGCGCGCGGTAACGACCGCGGCGCGAGCGCGGTCGAGCTCGCCATCCTGGCCCCCGCGCTGATCTTCGTCAGCCTGCTCATCGTCCAGTTCGCGATCTGGTTCGACGCCCGGCACGCCGCCCTGGCCGCGGCGCAGCAGGGCGACCTGGTCGCCCGCGAGAGCGCCGCCACCAACCCCGGTGGCTGGCAGGCGCTGGCCCAGAACGCCGCCACCAGCTACTACCGGGGCCTGGACACCAGCTTGATCTCCGCCGTCACCGCGCAGAGCGCGGCCGGCCAGAACGGCACCGTCTCGGTCACCGTGCGGGGCAAGATGACCGGCATCTGGCCGCTGACCATCAGCGAGACGGTGACCGGCCCGATCGAGTGCTTCCGCACCCAGGCCAGCCAGGGGACCGCATGCGGCTGAGGACCCTGGTCAGCAAGCTCAGGAACGACCGCGGCTCGATGGCGGTCGAGTTCGTGGTGGCGGCGCCCGCCCTGGTGTTCCTGCTGCTGCTGGTAGCGGCCGGCGGCCAGTGGCTCAGCGCGACCGGCGACGTGGGCTCGGCCGCCCGCGACGCGGTCCGCGGCGCCTCGGTGGCCCGCACCTTCGCCGACGCCCAGGCCAACGCGCGGACCGCGGCCCAGTCCGACCTGGGCGCCCGGTGCGGCGGCGGTGGCGTCACCACCAGCGTCCAGCTGTTCTCCGACGGCGCCCCGGTGGGCGCGGGCAACTTCGCGACCGCACAGCAGATCCGGGTCACCGTGTCCTGCGTGGCCAGCCTCTCGGTCTTCCACGTCATCGGCTTCCCGGTCAGCCAGACCTTCGCCGACAGCGCCACCGCGCCGCTCGACCCGTTCGAGGACCGGGGGTGAGCCGCGTGCGAGGCCTGCTGACCCGGCTGAGCGAGGCCGGCCCCGACCGGGGCTCGGTGTCCCTGTGGGTCGTCATGTTCGCGTTCGTGACGCTGGCGCTGCTGATCCTGGTCGTCGACGGCGGCCAGGTCATCGTGGCCAAGTCCCGGGCCGCGGACATCGCCGAGCAGGCCGCCCGGGCCGCGGCCGACGACATCGACCCGGGCGGGCTCAGGAACGGCGCCGTCGCGATCGCCGCGGGCGCCTGCGGTATCCCCGGCCCGGCCAGCGAGCTTGTCTCCACCTACCAGAAGGGAGTCGGCGTGACGGCGACGATGCTGAAATGCACACCCGGGACCGGTCCCGGGGGCGCCCCGGACGTCACCGTGCGGGTCCAGGTGTCCATGAAGCCGTTCCTCCCGGTCAACCCGTTCGGCACCATCACCGTGACGGCGACCGAGACGGCCTTCCTGGCCTGCGGCACCGCGAACGCCCGGGTGGCCTGCTGATGGCCCCGCCCATCCCCGGCCTCAGGAAGCCGGTCCAGGTCAGGCACCGGACGGCGGGCGACGTGGTGGCCGGCATCGGCGCCATCATCTTGCTCACCGCGCTGACCATCGGGGTGCCGGTCGCGCTGGTCACCCTGGTCGGCCTGCCGGTACCGCACACGATGCCGAAGCTGAGCGCGCTCACCAGCCAGCTCGACATCACCGCGATCCTGCGCATCTTGTCGGTGATCATCTGGCTGGCCTGGATCCAGCTCGTCTGGTGCGTCCTGGTCGAGGTCAAGGCGGCGGCCAGCCACACCGCCGCCCGGCCCAAGGTGCCGCTGGCCGGCGCCACCCAGTCCGCCGCGCACCGGCTGGTCACCGCGGCGCTGCTGCTGTTCACGGCGGCCGCCGCGCTCACCCCCGCCGTCATCAGCCACGGCCCGCCCCAGCCGGCCCACTCGGTGTCCGCCCCGGCTATGAGCGGGGCCATGAACGCCGTCACCCCCGCGATCGGAGTCACCGGCAACGGCCTCACCGCCGCCCACGTCCCGCAGGCTCACGTGGCCCCCAACGCCGACAAGATGTACGTGGTCAACCCGCCGGTCGGCCGGTTCCACGAGTCGCTGTGGGAGATCGCCCACAACCATCTCGGCGACGGCCGCCGCTACCGCGAGATCTTCGAGCTGAACTCCGAGCGGATCCAGCCCGACGGGTCCAAGCTCACCATCGCCAGCCTGATCAGGCCCGGCTGGACGCTGCTGATGCCCAAGGACGCGCACGGTCCCGGCATCTCGGCGGTCAGCCCCAAGCAGGCCAGCGAGCTCGGCCTGGCCGCGCACGCCGCCCACGGCCACCCCGGTGCTGGCCAGAACGGTGCCGGCCAGAACGGTGCCGGCCAGAACGGTGCCGGCCCGGTGACCGAGCTGCCCGACACCGGAACTCCGGCGGGCTCCGTTCGGGATAATGGGGTGTTCGCGGCTCCGGCGGCCCCCGCGTCGCAGGCCCCCGGCTGGCCCTACGAGCTGTCCGCCGCCTCGCTGCTGGCGGCGGGCGTGCTGGCCGGGCTCGGCCGGCGGCGGCGGGAGCAGCTGTGGCAGCGGGCCTTCGGCCGCCGCATCGCGGGCCCTGACCCGGACGCGGCGCTGGCCGAGCAGGCGCTGCGGCTCGGCGCCGACGACCCCGCGGTGCGGATGCTCGACACCGGCCTGCGGTACCTGTCGGGGCAGCTCGCGGCCAGCGGCAAGACCCCGCCGACGGTGTTCGCCGCCCACCTGGGCCTCCAGAACCTGGACCTGTGGATCGCCCCGCCCGACCCGAACCCGCCCCGGCCGTGGCAGGCCGCCGACGGCGGCCAGGTCTGGCGGCTGCCGTTCGCGGCCACCGCCGGCCTCGACGCCCAGGAAATGAGCAGGGAAGCCAGTACCGGCAGTGGCGCCCTCGCGCCGTACCCGGGCCTGGTCTCGCTCGGCACCAACGAGTCCGGCCGGATCCTGGTCGACCTCGAGGTCGCGCACGGCCTGATCGCGGTGCGCGGGCCGCGCCCGGTGGTGCAGGCCGCGCTGTCCGCGCTCGCCGTGGAGCTGGTGACCAACCGCTGGTCCGACCAGATGCAGGTCACGCTCATCGGTTTCGGTGAGGGACTGACGGAAATTTCCCCCGAACGGGTGCAGGTGGCCCACACCCTGGACGACATCCTGCCGGACCTGGAACGGCGCGCCGGGCAGGTAAGAGACGCGATGGCGTCGGCCGGGATCGACTCGGTCCTGACCGGCCGCTCCCTGGGCGGCGACGCGGACAGCTGGGCGCCGCACTACCTGATCATGGGCGTGCCGCCGACCCAGGCCCAGGCCGAGCGGCTGCTCGCGCTGGCCCGGAGCCGGTACCGGATGGGGTTCGGCTACGTGATCGCGGGCGACGTCCGCGGCGCCACCTGGACCTGGGACCTGTCACCGGAGGGACGGCTGTCGGCCGAGGTGCTCGGCTTCGACCTGGAGGCGCAGCTGCTGCCGCCGGAGCAGTACGCGGCGGTGGTCAAGCTGTTCCGCGGCGCCGCGGCGGGCGCGGACGTACCGCTGGCGGTGCTGTCGGCCGTCGCGGGCTCCGGTACGGTGCCGCCCGGGCACCTGGATCCCGGCGCGGTGCTGCCGGTCGAGATCGGCCTGCTCGGCCAGGTGGCCGTGCAGGCCCCGGGCCCGCTCGAGCCCGACCGGCTCGCGCTGGCCTCCGAGCTCGTCGTCTACCTGGCCGCGCACCCGGACGGCGTGCACGCCAACGTGCTGGCCGGCGCGGTCTGGCCGCGCGGGGTCTCGCCCGAGGTGCGCGACGCGGCGCTGTCCCGGGTGCACGCCTGGCTCGGCACCGACTCCGCCGGCCAGCCGAACCTGCTCACCGACGCCGACGGCCGGCTCCGCCTGGGCCCCGGCGCCCGGATCGACTGGCAGGTGTTCCGGGCCCTGTTCGGCCGGGCCAGCCAGGCCGCCGGGGCGGGCGACGCCGACGCCGAGGCGGGCTACCTGGAGCACGCGCTGAGCCTGGTCCGCGGCCAGTTCCTGGACGGGCGCGACCCGGCCCGGTACGCCTGGCTGGCCACCGACGAGATCGAGTACGAGGTCACCGCCGCCGTCGCCGACGCCGCCCACCGGCTGGCCGGGCTGCGGCTGGCCGCGGGCGACCCCGACGGCTCGATGGCGGCGGCCCGGGCCGGCCTGCGCCTCGCCTTCAACGACGAGCTGCTGTGGCGCGACCTGCTGACCGGCGCCCACGCCACCGGCCAGGAGCACGTCCTGCGCGCCGTCGTCGGCGAACTGTCCGCCCGCGTCGCCCTGGACGAGGTCATGCCGCGGATGGCCCCGGAAACCGAGGCGCTCATCGACGAGCTCCTCCCGTCCTGGAGGACCTCAGCCGCATGAACCAGCGCCTGCTCCTCGCCGCCGCGGCCGGTGCCGTGCTGGCCAGCACGGTGCTGGCCGCGTGCAGCTCACCCCCGCCGCCGGCGTTCAACCCGGGCGGGCCGGCCTCGACCGCGCCCGCGACGCCGATGGCGCAGTCGTCCGGGCCCGGTTCGGTGGTGATGCCGCCGTTCGGCAAGAACGCGCACATCGTGATGACCGACTGGCTCCCCAAGGACGCCGAGATGGCCAAGGCCGTGGTCGCCGACAAGGACTACGAGCTGGCCTTCCTGTACGCCGAGTACACCGGCGGCAAGTCGGGCGACTGGGCCGCCTACGTCAACCGCACGATGGAGCTCCAGGTCCGCGGCGTGCTGGCCAAGCCGGACGTGACCTCGGAATCGTTCAAGGGCACGATCAGGATCTTCGCCATGAAGGTGATCCGCGATCCGACCGTCCCCGGCGACCTGGACGTCTCCGCCTGCTTCGACAACGCCAAGGCCCTCAACACCAGCCTCAGCACGGGGTCGGTCATCGCGGGCCAGTCCGTCTCCAACGACAACTACTACCGCTTCACCGACCAGCTGTCCCGGTCCTCGGCCGGCCAGTGGCAGGTGATCTCGAACTACCCGATCGTCTACTATCCGCGGGCCAAGGAGTGCAAGCCGTGAGACCCTCCCGTAGATCCCTGCGTATCGCCGTCCTCGCCGGGCTGGCCGCCGTCGCGGCCGCGGTGCCGTCCCTGCCGGCCAGCGCGGCCGACGGCAGCTCGTCGGTCAACTGCGCGACCGGCAGCAGCTGCGAGATCATGCTCGAGCACATGATCCACTTCGGCGGCAAGAACTACTCGCCGGGCGCGGAGAACACGGTGGTGGACATCACCCCGCCGCCCTGCCTGTGGATCCCGCAGGGTGACGCGCACACCGGCAGCCAGGTCGTCATCGACTTCTACAACAACACCGACCCGGGCGCGGGCGCGCTGTTCGACGGCCAGCACGCCTTCACCGAGGCCAAGCAGCTGGTCGTCCAGAACCCGATGCCGGCCGGTACCTGGTACGAGCTGCCGGTCAACCCGAACGATACCCAGGCCCAGGTGCAGCAGTGCCTGAACGAACCGCTGTTCTTCTGGGACGTGCCCGGCCAGGCGCTGCCCGGCATCGAGATACCGCCGCGGACGCTGGCCCAGCTCGCCCTGGCCAAGATGAACGTCCCCCAGGCGGGCCGGATGCTGCTGAGCCCGCGGACCGGGAACAGCTACTCCAACCTGCCCACGTTCGCCCACACGACGCTGAGCTTCCGGCCCGAGTTCGCGGCTGACGGCATGCCCTACGTGACCGACAACGCCCAGCTCGGCGCCCAGTCCGCCACCGTCTGGGTGCGGGCGACGCCGCTGCAGCTTTCCAGCAGCGACAACTCGGCCCGCCTGGAGGTGGCCGGCTGCGGCTACCTCGGCTCGAAGGAGATGATCAGCAACCCGGGGGCAGTGGCCCGCACCGGCGCCAACGGCACCGCCGACTGCGGCGTCACCTTCCGCCAGCCCGGCACCTGGAACATCACCGCCACGCTGACCTGGCAGGCCTGCTGGGCGGTCGGCATCGACGACGGCCCGCCCCCGGCCGGCTGCAACCCGGTTCCCGGCGCCGCCCTGAACCCGGTCAACTGGGCCCGCAACGTCAACGTCCGCGAGATCCAGGCCTCCAACGGCGGCGGCTGACCCCTCCCGGCCTCCCACCCACCGCCGGAGCTTCCATGATCATGAAGGATTCACTACGTTTTCTGATATAAAACCCTTCGTGATCATGGAAATTCGCGCTTTAGTTCGGCTGTCTGGCCTCAGGGACGCATCGCGGCGGGCAGCACTCCCCGGTAGAACAGCGCGATCAGCAGCAGGTAAGCCAGCAGCACCAGCGTCCAGGGCAGGTTGTGCCGGATGACCTGCCCCTCGCGCCGGACGAACTGGCTGGTGGCCACGCCCACGCTGGCGGTCTGCGGGGCGATCGGCTTGCCGATCTCCGCGCCGACTGAGTTCAGCGACGGCAGCAGCAGCGGCGGCATGTGCAGCAGGCCGCCCACCGAGTACTGGAATCCGCCGAACAGCGCGTTCGTGGACGTGTTGCTGCCCGACAGGGCCACCCCGATCCAGCCCACGATCGGGGCGAGGATGAGGAACGCCGGCCCGATCTGGGCGAACCCGTGCGCCATGGTGTTCGCCATGCCGGAGTAGTTGAACACATCGGCCAGCCCGAAGATGATCGGCCCCACCAGCAGCGCGCCCCACATCTGCGAGAACGTGGTCCGGAAGACGTCGGCGAGCTGGGCGGGCCGCACGCGGAGCACGACCACGATCACCAGCCACGAGACGAGAATCCAGGTTCCGGCGATGGCCGGGGCGAACGACCAGGACACGCTCGCGGCCTTGCCGGACAGCGAGCTGACGGCCGAGACCGTGGGCTTGACGAAGTTATAGTCGCCCAGGTGCGACCACGGTCCGGTGGCGGCCACCACGACCGCGATCAAGATGCCGAACGGGATGAGTCCCCGGACCGCCTCGCGGGTACCCGTCCGCTCGTCCGGCGCGATTTCGGCATTGACGTCCTCGATCGGCACTCCGCCGAAACCGAGCGTCTCCTTCGGCCGCCAGAACCGCAGCAGCAGCAGGATGCACGCGAACGAGACCACCGCGCCGATGATGTCGGGCAGGTACGGGCCGAGCCATTGTGACGTCGGGAACTGCCCGAGTATGTACGACAGCGATCCCACGACGGCCAGCGGCCAGGCGCCGCGCAGGCCGCGCCGGCCCGCCACGAGCACGATCAGGATCCACGGCGGCAGCAGGGCGAGGACCGCCACGATCCGCCCGATCGACGCCGACAACTGGTCGATCGGCACCTTGGTCACGGTCGCCAGCGCGATGATCGGCGCGCCCAGCGCGCCGAACGACACCGGCGCGTTGTTCGCGATGGCCGCGACCCGGATCGCGTCGAGTTCCACCACGCCGAGCCCCACCAGGATCGGCGTGATGACCGCCCACGGATAGCCGAACCCGACCAGGCCCTCGAGCAGCGCGCCGAGGGCCCAGGCCAGCAGGATCGCCTGCACGCGGACGTCCGCGGTGGCCTGCGCCACGATCCAGCGCCGGAAATCGCCGAACGTTCCGGTGCGCACCATCGTGTTATAGACGATCACGCCCCAGAACGTGATCCAGTCGATCGACCAGATCCCGGTCGCCGCGCCGACGCCCCACGCGCCGAAGGTCCCGCCGGCCGGCGCGTCCCAGACGGTGATCGCGAGGATGATCGTCACGACCGCGCCGATGATGACCGCCTGCCACGCCGACATGCGCAGCACGGGGAGGAGCACGAGCAGCAGCACGATCGGAACGAGCGCGATCAGCGTGCTGCCGACGGTGGAATGCGCCGGGTCAAGTGATTGGACGAACGAGGGGAGTGGATCCGCGAGCATGAGCATCGTGCCTCCCTCGGAGAAGCCGGCATCACTGCGTCACGATCGTCCTCTATAGCTGATTGATGCGCAATAACTAAGGATGATTAGTCCTAATACGCCCGCCCGCCCGGCCGCCGCTACTCGGGGCTGGCGGAGTCCGCCTGGTCGAAGAGGCGCAGGGCGTGGACGGTGGCGGCGGCTTCGCCGCGGCTGGCCACGTTCAGCTTGCCGAGGATGTTGGACACGTGGACGCTGGCCGTCTTGGGCGAGATGAACAGCTCGCCGGCGATCTCCCGGTTACTGCGCCCCGCCGCGACCAGGCGCAGCACCTCGGTTTCGCGCTCGGTGAGGCCGAGCGAGCCGATCGGGTCCGCGGGCCCGTCGTCGCCCGCCAGCCGGATCCGGGCCCGCCGGGCCAGCACCGTGACCTGCTCGCGTAGCGGCCCGGCGCCGAGTCCGGCCGCCAGCGAAGCGGCCCGCTCCAGCCGTTCCGCCGCGCCGTCCCGGTCGCCGCCAGCGAGCGCGGCCGATGCCGCGTGCACCAGCGCCTGGCCGGCCGGATAGGGCTCGCTCAACCCGGCCCACGCCTCCGCCGCCTGGTCCCACGCACCCAGCGGCAGCCCCGGGCCGGCCGCGCCGCCCAGGCCGCCCGCACCAGCCGCGCCGCCCGCACCGGCCTCCCCGAAGGCGTCCAGGTCGGCCGCCGCGGCCGTGAGCTGGCTAGCGCGCTGCTCCGGCCCGAACACCTCGAGCTTCTCCGCCACCGTGCGCAGCCGTTCCGCCACCCCGGCCGCGTCCTGGAGGAGCCGCTCGTCCCGGGTAGCCCCGGCCTGCCGGACCGCCGCCAGCACCGCGTTCGCCCCGGCCGCCACCACCGGCCACGCGTACCGCGGGCCGCTGCCGGACAGCTCGAACCGGTCCAGGATCCGCGACGTCGCCGCCACCGCGGCCGCCGGGCCGTCCGCCGCGAGCGCGAACACGATCTCGAACCGGGCCAGCGGCAGCTGGTGCTGGTCCTCGTGGCGGGCCGAGCGCAGCGCGTCGCGCGCCGTGTGCAGGCTCGCCGCGGCCGGCTCCAGCGAGCCCCGGGCCAGCGCGATGGTGCCGGTGATGACGTGCAGCGTGGCCCGGGGCATGGGCGTGGGCGCGAGGTAGTGGTTCATGGCGCCGGCGGCCACCCGCAGCGCGTCGTCCCAGCGGCCGAGCGCGAGCAGCGGCTCGGCCTCGTTGATGGCGAGGAAGCTGCCCGCGCTGCGGGACAGCAGCCGCTCGTCGGCGCTCATCATGCCGCTGCGGGCGGCCGAAGCGGCCCGCTCGTGTTCCCCGGCCCCCTCGAGCAGGTGGGACTCGCTGACCGCGGCCGCGAGCACGACGTCCTCGGCCCCGTGCCGCGCGGCCATCTCGCGGGCCTGCGCGATCAGCTCAAGCGGGCCGCTGCCGGCGGGTGCCTGCTGCCCCGGCTCGGCGTTGAACATGGCCAGCGTCAGCAGCGCGTTCGCCTCGCCCGCCTCGTCGCCGGCCTGCCGGGCCAGCGCCAGGGCCTCCTCGGCGTAGGACCGCTCGACGGTGATCTTCGGCGGGCAGTGGGCCAGCGTGAGCAGCAGGTCTATCCGGGTCGGGGGCGACACCGAACCGGGCACGTAGTCCAGCGCTTCCAGCAGGTCCTTGGTGTAATCCGGCCGGCCCAGCTTCAGCCGGAACTGGCCGCGGCTCTTGAGCAGCTTCGCCGCCCGGATCGGCTCGTCGGCCGCGGACAGCTCGCGCAGCGCCGAGGTGGCCAGCGCGATCCCGCGCTCGAACTCGCCGGCGTCGTGGGCCGCCTCGGTGGCCTGCTCCAGCACCTGCACGTGGTCCGCCTCGATCCGTGTCGAGGCGTCCGGCACCTGGTCCCACAGCTCGAGCACCCGGGCCAGCAGGGCGAGCCGCTCGGCGGCCGCGACCGCCCGGCCCGCCTGCGCG
Organism: Streptosporangiaceae bacterium; assembly: GCA_025934635.1. The sequence goes on from JAICWX010000095.1 coordinate 20,859, forward strand.
GCGGCCCGCCAGGCGCCGGTCAGCGCCCAGGCCGAGTCGTGCGCCGCGTGCCAGTGGTGCGCCATCTCGATGGCGGCCCGGCCGGGCGGGACCAGGGCGGGGCGGGCGTCGATGGCCTCGGCGAAGCGGCTGTGCAGGCGGCCGTGCTCGCCGGGCAGCAGGTCGTCGTGAACCGCCTCGCGGATCAGCTCGTGCCGGAACGCGTAGCCGTCACCCCGCGGGTGCAGCACGTTGGCGATCACCGCGGGCCGGACCGCGCGGGTCAGCGCGGCGTCGTCCAGGCCGCTGACCGCGCCGAGCAGCGCGTGCCCGGTCATCTCACCGCCGGTGCTGGCCACCCGGAGCACCTCCTGGGTGTCCTCCGGCAGCCGCCGCACGCTGTCGAGCAGCAGGTCGCGCAGGGATTCGGGCAGCTCCGGGCTCAGCTCGCCGTCGCAGCTCAGCAGGGCCTCGACGAACAGCGGGTTGCCCTCGGACCGGTGGTAGAGCGCGTCGGTCAGCACGCTAGAAGGCGAGCGGCCGAGGATGCGGACGACCAGCTCTTCGGTGTCGTGCCTGGTCAGCCGGGGCAGTTCGAGCCGCTCGACCCAGGCGATCCGGTCCAGGGAGGCCAGCAGCGGACGCAGCGGATGGGTGCGGTGCAGCTCGTCGGAGCGGAACGTGACCACGATGAGCAGCCCGGACAGCGCCCGCTGGTTGCCGATCAGGAACGTCAGCAGGTCCCGGCTGGACCGGTCGGCCCAGTGCGCGTCCTCGATCACCAGGACGACCGGCGAGTGCCTGGTCAGGTGCTCGAGCGCCCGGAGTACTTCCTCGAACAGGCGGGCCCGCGCCTCGGCCGGGTCGCCGCTGGTGTCTGGCTCGCCGAGCTCGGGCAGCAGCCGGGCCAGTCCCCGCGTGGTCCGGCCGGGCAGCATCGACGCCAGCGCGTCGGCGCCCAGCTCGTGCACGAGCTCGCGCAGCACCGCGGTGAACGGGGCGAACGGCAGCCCGTCGGTGCCCAGTTCCAGGCAGCCGCCGGTCAGGACCCGGGCGCCCGCCGCAGTGGCGGTGCGGCCGAACTCGCTGATCAGCCGGGTCTTGCCGACACCGGCCTCGCCGCCCAGCAGCACGGCCGACGGACCGCCCTGGCGCACGCGACCGAACGCGGCTTCCAGGGCGGCCAGCTGCTCGTCCCGCCCGACCAGGACGGAACTGGACGCTCGCCCGCTCATCTCTGGTGCCAGCATCCCATGCGGGCCTGGCAATCCGGAAACATCGCGGGCGAGCGGTGCGGCGGTCATGGCCGCCTCAGGCGGCGCGCTGGGCAACCGGCGCGTGGCCAGTGCCCTCGGCGTGGAACGACCCGTCCACGTAGTCCGGGATGGGCGGCAGTACGACCTCGTCGGCCTCGTTCAGCACGTGACGCCCGTGCCGGACGGACTTGATCATCCGGACGAGCCTGGCGTGGTGCGCCCGCGCCTGCATCTCACGACCGCGCTGGTTGTTCAGTTGACGAAGGATCTCGGGATGCATGGTTCCTCCTTGGCCCCCGGGGGCGCCTGCTGGCTCCCCACATCCTCAAGATTCGTCGTAAGGCCCCCAGGCCGGCATCGGGCTTATGCCTTATCTTCCGCACTGACCTGGGCCGAGGGCAGGCTAAGGCGTCTTAGGCCCGCCGGCCAGCACGATAAGCGCAGGTCACCAGCCGGTCAGGGTGAGGTCGAAGCTGTACCGCGAGGCCCGGTAGAGGTGGTGCCCGTGCTCCACCGCCCGCCCCTGCTCGTCGTAAGCCGAACGTTCCATGGTCAGCAGCGGCGCTCCCCGCTTCTCGCCCAGCGCGCGGGCCTCGGCCGGGGTCGCGGCCCGCGCCCCGATCGCCTGCCGGGCGATCCGCATGGTCACGCCGTTGGCCCGGAACAGGTTGTAGAGCCCCTGGGTCTCGAGGTCGGCCGCGGTGAGCCGCAGCAGGTGCCCGGGCACGTGGTTGCGCATCAGCGCCAGCGGCTCGGCGTCGGCGCACCGCAGCCGCTCGAAGACGTAGACCGGCGTCCCGGCCGCGATCCCGAGCGTGGCCGCCAGCTCCTCGTCCGCCGCCTCGGTCCGGAAGCTGGTCACCGTGGTGGCCGGCGCCCGGCCGGTCTTCGCCAGGTCGTCGTACAGGCTGGTCAGCTCGACCTGGCGGGTGACCTTGGTGTGCACGACCTGCGTCCCGATCCCGCGCTTGCGGATCAGCAGCCCGCGGCCCACCAGGTACTCGATGGCCCGGCGCATCGTCGGCCGGGACAGCCCGAGCCGGCCGGCCAGGTCGGTCTCGTTCTCGAGCCGCGTCCCCATCGGCAGCTCGCCGGACTCGATCATGTGCTCCAGGTGCTGCGCGACCTGGAAGTAGAGGGGGACCGGGCTGCTCCGGTCCACCTGGATGGGCAAGGTGGCGTGGTTCACGGACAGCTCTCTCACGGGGTCATGCGGGGAACAGTCCCATTATGTACTAGGTCAGCCGGTTGCTAGTAGATACAGACGTAAATATGTCAAGACATACTCTTGACCTGACCGAAACCCCGGCGTAAAAACTTAGACATACCAGCTTCCGGCGCGAACAGCCCGGATGTCCAGGGAGAGGGGCTATGACCGCCTTCGAGGTCATCACCATGGGGCGGATCGGCGTGGACTTGTATCCGCAGCAGGTCGGCGTGGGACTCGACCAGGTGGAGAGCTTCGGCAAGTACCTGGGCGGCAGCGCGTCCAACGTGGCGGTGGCGGCGGCCAGGTACGGGCGCCGCACGGCGGTCATCACCCGCACCGGCGAGGACCCCTTCGGCCGGTTCCTGCATCAGGCGCTGCACAGCTACGGCGTCGACGACCGCTACGTCACCGCGGTAAAAGACCTGCCCACGCCGGTGACGTTCTGCGAGATCTTCCCGCCGGACGACTTCCCGCTGTACTTCTACCGCCTGCCCAAGGCACCCGACCTGGAAATCTACGAGAACGAGCTGGATTTCGAAGCGATAAGACAAGCCGGTGTGTTCTGGGTCACCGTCACCGGCTTGTCCGCGGAGCCGAGCCGCGGCGCCACCCTGGCCGCGCTCGAGGCGAGGAGCAGAAAAGACATCACCGTCCTCGACCTGGACTACCGCCCGATGTTCTGGCCGTCCCGGGAAGAGGCCAGGCGCTGGGTGCAGCGGGCCCTGCCGCACGTCACCGTCGCGGTCGGCAACCTCGACGAGTGCGACACCGCGGTGGGGGAGCGCGAACCGCTGAAGGCCGCGCGGAAACTGCACGACTTCGGCGTCAAGCTCGCCGTCGTCAAGCAGGGCCCCAAGGGTGTCCTCGCATCCGGCGCGAGCACCACCACCGAAGTTCCGCCGGTGCCGGTCGACGTGATGAACGGCCTCGGCGCCGGCGACGCGTTCGGCGGGGCGCTGTGCCACGGGCTGCTGGCGGGCTGGGACACCGAGCGCGCGATGCGCTTCGCGAACGCCGCCGGGGCCATCGTGGCGTCCCGGCTGGCCTGCTCGGACGCCATGCCCACCCAGGCCGAGGTCGAGCATCTGCTCAGCGCAGGACTAGCCGGGGGAAGCGGACCACGGGAGGCTGCCGATGCGTGACCAGATCAAGGCCATCCGCCAGGCGCGGGCCCGCCGCCCGCAGGCCATCGCCGAGCGGGCGGCCGCGCGCCGGCGCCGGACGTCGCTGCTGGCCGAGGACGACCGGATCTTCATCATCGCCGCCGACCACCCGGCCCGCGGCGCGCTGCGGGCCGGGGACCGGCCGATGGCCATGGCCGACCGGGCCGACCTGCTCGAGCGGATGTCGCTGGCGCTGTCCCGGCCCGGGGTCGACGGCGTGCTCGGCACCGCCGACATCATCGAGGACCTGCTGCTGCTCGGCGCGCTGGACGACAAGGTGGTCATCGGCTCGATGAACCGCGGCGGCCTGGCCGGCACCGTCTTCGAGATCGATGACCGGTTCACCGGCTACGACGCCGCGTCGATCCAGAAGATGGGCTTCGACGGCGGCAAGATGCTGTTCCGCATCGACCCGGACGACCCGGCCACCCCCGCGACCATGCAGGCCTGCGCCCAGGCCGTCAGCGCCCTGGCCGACCGCGAGCTGCTGGCGATGGTCGAGCCGTTCATCTCGCACCGGGTCGACGGCCGGATCCGCAACGACCTGTCGCCCGAAGCGGTGATCCGCTCCATCGCCGTCACCGCCGGGCTCGGCAATACCTCGGCCTACACCTGGCTCAAGGTGCCGGTGGTGGACGACATGGAACGGGTGCTGGCCGCCTCGACGCTGCCCGCGCTGCTGCTCGGCGGGGAGGTCAGCGCCGACCAGGACGCCGCCTTCGACCGCTGGCACAAGGCCCTGCAGCTGCCGTCCGTGCACGGCCTGGTGGTCGGCCGCACGCTGCTCTTCCCGCCCGACGACGACGTGACCGGCGCGGTCGACACCGCCGTCGGCCTGATGCGGGGGTGACGGACATGGACGACAAGCTCTTCCTGCGCCAGGGCACCAGCCCGGACGGCCCGTTCTCGCTCGCCGTGACCCCCGAGCAAGCGGGCTGGGCCTACAGCGGCCTGAAGATCCTGGACCTGGCCCCCGGCCAGTCCCGTACCTGGGCCACCGGCGAGGACGAGCTCCTCGTCCTGCCCCTGTCCGGCGCCGCCCTCGTCACCTGCGAGGACAAGACCTTCGAGCTGCAGGGACGGCGCAGCGTCTTCTCCCGCGTCACCGACTTCAGCTACGCCCCGCGCGACGCCACCATCACCGTCGCCAGCCGGGACGGCGGCACGTTCGCCATCCCGAGCGCCCGCTGCACCCGCCGCCTGGAACCCCGCTACGGCCCGTCCGAGAACGTGCCGGTGGAGCTGCGCGGGGCGGGCCGGGCCAGCCGCCAGGTCAACAACTTCTGCTCACCCGAGGCGTTCGCGGCCGACAAGCTCATCGCGGTCGAGGTGCTCACCCCCGGCGGGAACTGGTCCTCCTACCCGCCGCACAAGCACGACGAGACCCGCCCGGGCGAAGAGGCCGAGCTCGAGGAGATCTACTACTTCGAGTCCCAGGGCCTGGCCTACCAGCGCGTCTACGGCACCGAGAGCAGGCCGATCGACGTGCTGGCCGAGGTCAGTACCGGCGACGTGGTGCTCATCCCGCACGGCTGGCACGGGCCCTCCATCGCCGCGCCCGGCTACCACCTGTACTACCTCAACGTCATGGCGGGCCCGGAGCCGGACCGCGCCTGGCGCTTCTGCGACGACCCGGTCCACGCCTGGATCCGCGGCACCTGGGACGGCCAGGCCGTCGACCCCCGGCTGCCGCTCACCTCGGTGACCGAGAACACCGACAAGGAGAGATGACCGTGACCACCGTCCGCCTCACCGTGGCCCAGGCCCTGGTGCGCTTCCTGGCCAGCCAGTACAGCGAGCGTGACGGCGTCCGGCAGCGGCTCATCCCCGGCTGCTTCGGCATCTTCGGCCACGGCAACGTGGCCGGCGTCGGCCAGGCCCTGCTGCAGGCCGAGCAGACGGGCGAGGCGGACCTGACCTACCACATGGCCCGCAACGAGCAGGCCATGGTGCACGCCTCGGTCGGCTTCGCCCGGATGCGGAACCGGCTGCAGGCGATGGCCTGCACCGCCTCCATCGGCCCCGGCTCGACCAACATGGTGACCGGGGCGGCGCTGGCCACCATCAACCGCATCCCGGTGCTGCTGCTGCCCAGCGACTTCTTCGCCACCCGG
>JAICWX010000171.1 GCA_025934635.1 Streptosporangiaceae bacterium
AAGCACCCACCATCGCCACCCTCGCCCACCGCCTCACCACCACCACCCCCGCCCCCGCCCGCCCCCCGCTCCTGCCCCGCACCCCCACCCAGGAGAACCAATGACCATCCGCTCGACTAATCACGTAATTGCCTTTACCTGATTCGCACACGAATTACGGAGTTTTCATGACTGAGCAGGAAGCAGCGGGCTTGGTGGTCCGGCTTGTTTGCCGCGGCCGGCAACTGGATCCATCTCAGGTTTCCGGAGCCACCGACCTCGTAGACGAGCTCGGCTTTGACTCGCTTGACGCGGCGGAGCTTCTGGCCGCGCTGCACAAGGAGACTGGCCTTCAACTCGATATCGACTCGGTCAGCGATATCAAGAAGGTCAGCGACATCGCGCGGAGCCTGGCGGGCTACCAGGGCCAGCAGGGCCAGCAGGGCCAGCAGAAAGTAGGTGAGCGACAGTGACTACGCAGGGAATTACCGAAACACCTCTCATCGAGAGCAACGACACCGTGCGGCTGCTCAACGAATACCGTGCGGCCGAGGTGCACGGCGCAGGTGCCATCATGCGCATGGGCCGCCTCGCGGATTCCTCTTCCCTGAGTTCCGATCTCAGTCGCCACATGCGGGACGAAGCTATTCATGCCTGGCTGTGGACGAAGGCGATCAATGAGATCGGTGGCGAGATCATCGACGTCGACCAGCCTTATCAGGCGCGGCTGAGCGCCCACTTCGGCATACCTCGCACGCTTACCGACATGCTCGCCCTGACCCTGGTGTCGGAAAAGCGCGGAGTGGCGCAGTACAACGAGCACCTAGACCTGCCCGGCATTCCGTCCCGGATTCAGCGGACACTGCGCGGCATTCTCAAGGACGAGAACTGGCATGTCCGCTACATCAGCGAAGAGCTCCAGCATCGTGCTCGCGCGGACCGGAGGGTCCAGGACCTGATCGACCGGGCGGAGATCGCCGACGAGCGGGCGTGGGCGGACCTGGCCGCGACTGGCCTTGACGCCAGCCAAGGTGCGGGGCATGGAGCCTAGCTGGGCCGTGCCCGGCGAGCGAAGCCAGACGATCCTGACCGGGCCGCCCGCTCCGGAGCGGTTCCTGTCACTGGAAGAGATCGTCCGGCCGTCCGGGGCAGGCAGCCGGGGAATCACGTTCCTGGACGGGGCCAGCCGGCTGGCGATGTCGTACGCCGATCTCACCGGGCGGACGACTCACGCGGCGGCCCGGCTCCGCCAGTGTGGTGTCGCTCCCGGTGCGCTGGTCGCGATGACGCTCAGGAATGACCTCGAGTCGGTGCTCGCGCTCCTGGCGACGTGGGCCTGCGGCGGCACGGTGGTGTCGCTGCCGCCGGTGCCGCGCAAGGACAACGGCTGGCACGCGCGTCAATTCGATCCGGTGCTCGCGGCGATGGGCTGCACGTTCCGGGTATCCGATACGGCGGCGGAGACGGAATCCGCTCACCCGGGCCAGCGTACTATCGCCCGGCAAGAGCTGGCCGCGCCGGCCGCCGACCGAGGCGTCCTGCCTGACGTGACCGTGCCGGACACGGCCTTGATCCAGTTCACCTCCGGCAGCGTCAGCACCCCCAAGGGCCTCGCTATCGGCGCGCGCACGCTAGCCGGCCACGCCCGGGCGGTGATCGACGCGCTGCAGCTCAGCGAGGACGACACGTGCGCCTACTGGCTGCCGCTGTATCACGACATGGGCCTGGTGGTGATGTTCCTCTGCGCGCTGACGGCCCGGATGGACCAGGTCGTCGCCTCGCCGTCGAGCTTCGCGATGAATCCCGCGAGCTGGCTGACCATGCTGGCGACCGAGCGGGCGACGGTGACGGCGGCGCCGAATTTCGCGTTCCGGCTCGCCGCCGCCGTGGCGTATCGCGACCAGCTCGACTTGTCCCGGATGCGGGTGATCCTCAACGGCGGCGAGCGGGTGGTCTGGCAGACGCTGGTGGACTTCCAGGCGGTCGCGGGCCCCCTGGGGTGCGCGTGGGAGGCATTGTCACCGTGCTACGGCCTAGCCGAAGGGACCGTGGGAGTAACCACCACCCGGCCAGGCCGCGGTCCGCGGCGCGACCCCGGCGGGTACGTTTCGGCCGGCCCGCCGCTACCCGGAGTCCAGCTGCGGGTGCCCGGCGGATCGCGGCCAGGCCCGGTCCAGATGCGGGGCGAGTGGTGCCTGAGCGGCTACCACGGCAGCCGCGGGTTCGAGCCGGCCACGGCGGGCGAATGGTTCGACACCGCGGATGGCGGCTTCGCGCATGACGGCGAACTCTATGTGCTCGGCCGCCGCAACGAGGTGCTTTCCATGGCGGGACACAACGTCTTCGCCGAAGACGTCGAGTCGGTTATCCACGAGGCGTGCGGTGAGTCGGTGCGGGCCTGCGCGGCTTTCCGCCACGAGGGCGGCACCGGCCGGTTCGCCGTGATGGCGGAGGTCAACCCGCGCCTGGTCCGCGGTCCGGATGCCGCCCTCGAACTGGCTCGGCTCATCCAGGTGTCGGTCAACCAGACCGTGGGCACCCGGCTGAGCCCGGTGCTGGTCACCCGGCTCGGCAGCATCCCGCGGACCAGCTCGGGTAAGGTCCAGCGAGCCAAATGCCGCTCTCTGTTCCAGAACGGGCAGATCAGCCGGCGGCTCATCGCCGAGATGGCCTGATCTGCGGCAGTCCTCTCCGGAGAAGGCGGGCACAGCGCAGATGACAGCAGCAGCGGTCGATCAGGACGATGAATTCCGGGTCCGGGTCCGGGATGCGCTCGACGGATTCACCGCGGGCGAGGTGGCTTCCTGGGAACAAACCGGGCACCTGCCGGTGAAGGCGGTGGCCGAACTCGCCCGGCACGGGATCTTCCGTGCTCGCTGGACGCCGGGCGCCGAGGGCGGCCTGCCGCTGCTGGTCACCCTGTCCCAGGAGACATGCCAGCTCAGCAGCGGCCTCGCGCTGGCCGTCATGGGACATAGCGAGATATTCATCGGCGCCTTGACCTGGCTCGCCGCCAGTGCCGGCCAGGTGACCCTGCTGGAAGACGCGCTGGACGGAAGGGCCGTCGGCTGTTTCGCGGCCACCGAGGCGCAGGGCGGGTCGGATCTCGCCGGTATCCGCAGTACCGCTACGCCAGTACCCGGCGGATGGCGGCTCCGCGGCCGCAAGCGCTACGTGTCCAATGCCGGCGGTGCCAGCCATGTCCTGATGCTGGCGCGGCCCGAGGCGGCCAGGAACGCGGGCGACCTGGGCCTGTTCGTCGTGCCGCTGGACAATCCCGGAGTGACCCTCGACGGGTGCTTCGACGCGGTGGGAATAGCGGCCTGTGACGTCGGCCAGGTCAGCTTTGACACCGTGGTGCCGGCCGACGCCGTGCTGGGCAGCCCCGGCCTTGGCCTGCTGTACGCGACGCACCTGCTGCATTTCGAGCGGATGTCGATCTGCGCACAGGTGCTGGCGATGGCGGACCTGTCGCTGCGGCTGGCCGTCGCCTACGCGCGGCGGCGGACGGTGGGCGGGATGCGCGTCTTCGACCGGCAGGCGATCCGTCACCGGCTGGCAGGCTGTCAGGCTGAGCTGTGGACCTTGCAAGGCCGGCTGGCCGAGCTCACGACGCGGATCGAGCGGCAGCAGACAATGCCGGCCCGCGAGATCGCCGCTTTCAAACTGACCTCGGCGGAAGCCGCCGGCCGGATTGTGGATACCTGCATGCAGGTATTCGGCGCCCGCGGCTGCATGCGCGGCTTCCCGGTCGAGCGCATCTGGCGCGATGCCCGGATGGCCAGAATGGGCGGCGGCACCGACGAGGTACTCGCCGACCTCGTCGCGGCCGGCCTCGACCGGGCCGATGCCAGCGTCGATGTCCTGCTGGACGAATACCTGGCGGCCGACATACCGCGCCCGGATCCGGCCCCGCGGTTCGATCGCTAGCGGGCCCGGCTGGCCCCGTCCCCGTTCGCGGTGACGACGATCGCGGTGGTGATCAGGCCGTCGCTGACCAGCCAGCGGCCCTCGAAGCCGGTGACGACGGCCCCGTTCACGACCGGGCCGTCGACCAGGAGCCGGGCGGCGAAAGTCCGGCTGACCGGATCGATGATGACGGACGCCTCCTCGAAGCCGAGCCAGCGACGGGTCAGCGGGAACCAGGCCTTGTAGACCGACTCCTTGGCGCAGAACAGCATCCGGTCCCAGCACACGTCCGGCCGGGCCGCCGCCAGCGCGGCCAGCCTGGCCCTCTCGTCGCCGTCGGCGATCACTCCGAGCACCCCGTCAGGCAAGATGTCGTGCGGCTCGGCGTCCAGGCCGATCGTGACGACATCGCAGGCGCGAGCGACCGCGGAAGCCCGGTAGCCGGCGCAGTGCGTGATGCTCCCGACCACACCCGTCGGCCACTGCGGCGCACCGCGCTGACCAGGCACGATCGGCAAGGGCGGAAAGCCGATGCGGGCCAGGGCGGCCCGGGCGCAGGCGCGGGCGGTGGTGAACTCGCGGCGTCGCTTGTCCACCGCCCTGGCGATGGCCGCCTCTTCGCCGGGGAACAGCGCGATGTCGAGGACATCGCCGAAGGCCTCTTCCGCCACCACCTCGGGGGGCAGGATGTCCCCGATCACCGCGGGCCGTCCCCGGCCGCGACGGCGGGCAGGATCTGCCGCGGCACGACGGGAACGCCGGCCCGTTTGCGCCATTCCCGCGGGTAGCCCAGCGAGACCTCTTCGAACCGGACCCCGTCGTGCCAGGTCACCCTGGGTATATGGAGGTGGCCGTAGATCACCGCGGCGGCCCGGTAGCGCACGTGCCAGTCGTGCGTGAGGGTGGTTCCGCACCACTGGGCGAACTGCGGGTACCACAGCACCTCGGTCGGATCGCGGACCAGGGGATAGTGATTGACGAAAACCACCGGCAGCTCGGCGTCCAGGGCGGCGAGCCGGCGTTCGGTCGCCTGCACCCGGGCCCAGCACCAGGCTTCCCTGCTCGGGTACGGATCGGGATGCAGCAGTGCCTCGTCGGTGCAGACGACGCCGGTCTCGTAGGCGCGGGCCAGGCCCTCCTCCTTGGTGCGCGCGCCGGCGGGCCGGAAGCTGTAGTCGTACAGCAGGAACAGGGGCACGATCGTCAGCGGGCCGCCCGGCCCCTCCCAGACCGGGTAGGGATCTTCCGGCGTGACGACGCCCAGGCGGCGGCAGAGGCTGACCAGGTGCCGGTACCGGCTCTCGCCGCGCAACTGGAGCGGATCGGCGCCGTGCGTCCACAGATCATGGTTGCCCGGGGTCCACACGACCTTGGCGAACCGGGCGCTGAGGGTACGCAGGGCCCACTCGATGTCCGGGGACAGCTCACCGACGTCCCCGGCCAGCAGCAGCCAGTCCTCATCGGAATCCGGCTGAAGTCCCGCCACGATCTCGCGATTTTCCGGGAAGGCCACGTGCAGGTCGCTGAGGGCGAACAGCCTGGGCGGCGGGGCCATGTGCACAACCTAACCATCGGATCGGAGCGGAGAAGGCCGGCCCCGCACTGGACGGGGCCGGCCTCAGTTCGTCTCGTCGCTGATCAAATCCGCGGGCCGGCTGGTCTGCTCCGCAGGGTCAACGAAACCGACCAGCGCCCCTCTCCCGAGGCTGACCTGACCACATGCATCACCTCCTGGGTCCGCCACAACGACGGCAACACCGATAGCGGGCTCAACTCGCTTCTTGTCCCTGCCTGCAGCCAAGCTGGCTGGCGAACTGTCCCCACTCCTCGCTCATGGCGGCGGCCGCCTGGCGAACCTCGTCGAGCCAGCGCTCCGGTATCGCGTCGACGAACTCGCGCCACTCGTCCGGATGCATGGCGTGCTGGGTCATCCAGCGCAGGAAGGCGCGGCCTCCGTCGGTGTACCGCAGCGAAGGGTCGCCCGTCAGCTTGCCGACTACCGCGGCCCCCGTCAGCCCCCGGACGGTATCCGCCGGAGCCCGGGTCCGGATGTTCGTCACCGGCGGGGACGTGGGCCGGGCCGCGAGCGCGGCCTGCGCCGCGGGCGAGCCCGCGTCCGTCGTCCCGGGATCCGCTCCGCAGCGGATCTTCTTGCGCACGTCGTGGGCGGTACCGGGCGACACGTCCGTTTCCCGGGCGATCTCCCGGACCGACGCCTCCGGGTGAGCGTGAATGTATTCGGCCGCGCGCAGCCTGCCCTCCACGGCAACCAGCGGGCGGCGCTTCCCGTCGCGACCCAGTCGCTTGCCGTCGAACGGCGCACCGCCCGCCGAGCTGTTCCTGAGCGAGGCGACCGACTTCCCGCTGAGCCCGGCGATCCCGGCCACCTTGCGGTCGGACCAGTCGGGGTGCGTGCCGAGTATGCGCTTCGCGCTGGAGATGCGGTCGGCCCTGGTCAGGGGCAGGCCGTGCAGTGTGTTCGACTTGACCGCGAGAACGAGCGCCTTCTCGTCGGAGCAGTCGACGATGCGCGCGCGGATGACCGGTTCGCCACGCAGCTTCGCCACCTCGACGCGGTGCATTCCGTCGATGATGCGCAGGCCGCGTTTCTGCACCAGGATGGGCGGCAGCGGAACCGTCCCGGCCGCATCGGCCAGCAGCCGGACGTGAGCCGCATCCGTTCCCGCCATGCGCAGATGAAATCCGGGGGCCAGCAAGTCCACGGGGACGCCGACCTCGGGCAGCTGATCGACCGCGCGCATCAGGCTGGCGCCCGTCAGGTCGAAGGCAGCACCGGCCGACCCGGAATCGCCCGCTCCCGCGGCCAGTTCGAAATCCATGTCTGCTGTCATCACCGTTGTCATCATGACCTCACTGAACTGTTTCGCAGCGGTAATCCGCTAGCGATTTCCAGCTAGAACAACTATCTGGCTCAAGATTCTTGAAAATTGCTTTCCGCAGTGCCGAAATACGTAGAGTAGGAATACGGAGACAGCGTGACATGCACCCGGAACAGGTGAAAGTCGTCCTCCATCCTGAACAATACAATTATCTCGGGGTAGGCGCTGATAGCGCCCAGCCTGGCAAAATAACCGTCACTATCGAAGACGATCCGATAGAGGCCTCGCTCCAGGTGCCGGGATTGCCATTCCATGATGCACCCGTCGCCATCGGTCTCTGCCTCCGCAACGACCGACCAGGAGTCTCCGGTAGCGGAGGCCAGGCAAACCCGGACTCCGGCGGCAGATTTTCCATACGTGCCGTCGACCACTTGCGTAACTATTCTCACGACAGCCGCCGTAGCTCAACTGGAGTGCTTTCTCGGGGGTGAACAATCACCAACAAATGTGCGCTCATGATCGCGCCCGTGCCCTTTCTGCTTGCGCGCGATACCCGACTTCCCGCATCGGTGCGATTCCGGCTCTCAGAGCTTTACATCTCCCGCTATCGGTCAGCCTTCGCTGGCCGATAAGGTGACGAAGGCGGCCCGCATTAGCCTGTGTGCACGGCTGAAAGGCCACGAAGCACGTACCACACGAAAGGCCCAGAAGCATGAGCAGGAACGCACGCAGGCGGAAGCTCAAGCACATCCTTGCCTCGATCGGCGCCACCCTCGTCATAGCCGGGAGCGTCGCCGTCCCCGCGATCGCGCTCTCGGGGGGCTCCCATGCAGCCACGACGGCGGCCGGGCCAGGGACCGACGAGAACAACTGGCACTGATCGCCGGATCCGCCGTCCGTGAGTTCGGGGACAGCCGCCCCTGGCCCCGTACCGGTCAGGCCTCCTGGCCGGCGTTCAGCTTGGAGCGCAGGACGGCCGCTGCCGCCGCGGTCGCGCAGGCGGCCTCGAAATCACCCAGCGCTTTGTAGGCGTCGCTCAACTGGGTGAGCACCTGTTCTTCGTAGAGCGGCGCGTGAATGCCACGGAATACCTCGACCGCCTGCTCGCCGACCTCCACCGCCGCATGCGGGTCCCCCGCCGCAAGTGAGAGCTCGCACAGACCGAGCAGCGCCCGTGCCTCGACCAGCCGCTCGCCGACGCCAACGGCCAGGTCCAGGGCACGGTGCAGTACCTGCTCCGCCTGGTCGTAGCTACCCTGTCGCGACTGGGCTACGCCGATGCCGTGCAGGATGTAGGCCTCGCCGATGGGGTCGCCGATGTCCCGGATCATCGTCAGCGCGAGCTCGAACGTCTCCATGGCCCGGGCTAGCTCGCCGTCCAGCAGGAAGGCCTCACCCATCCGGTGGAGCACCTGCGCCTCGATCCTCCCGCAATGCGCGATGCGGCACATGTGCAGCGCGCTGGAGAGCAGTTCGTTCGCTCGATCGGGATCGCCGAGTTCCAGCTTGACCTGGGCCAGGCTCTGCAACCCGTAGGCGGAGCCGATGTGATCCTCGGTACGCCCGAAGATCGCTAGCGCCTCCTCATAACGCCTGGCAGCCGAGTCGAGTCGCCCGTTCAGCCGGTCCATGAACGCAATGTGCCTGATCACGAGGGCCATGCCGTGCTCGTCGTCAGCGTCGCGGAACAGCTGCGCCGCCTCTTCAAGTTCCTGGCGCGCCTGGTCGAAGCGCTGCTGCGTCATGTGCAGTGTCCCCGTCGTGTAGAGCATCGCGGCCTGGCCCCGGATCAGGTGCGCCTTCCTGGTCGCATCGAGCGCCACGATGTGGGTTTCCTGCCAGTCGTCGAGGTAAGTCCTCGAATCGAACAGCGTGACCGCGGTGGACGCCAGCCCCCAGCACAGCTCGGCCAGGCCGGCCTGTGCTGCCTGCCGGACACCGAAGACCAGCGTGGTGCGTTCCCGTTCGTACCAGTCGAGCGGGTCCCCCACCAGGCGGTCCACTGCGTGGCCGGGCAGCGGCCAGCGCACCGCGTCGTTCTGTATCCGCAGGTAATCGCCGCTGTAATAGCGGCTGCGGGCCTCCTCGGCGAGAAAGAGCAGGGCGCCGAGCGCGCGATCGAGCGCAGCCTGCCGGTCAGCGGCTGATTCCTCGGCGGCGAGGCGCTCACGCGCGAATACCCGGATCAGGTCGTGAAACCGGTGCTGGCTGTACGCCCCCGATCCGTTGTCGATAACGTCGACCAACTGCGCGCTGACCAGATCGTCGAGCAGGTCCTCGGCTTCGGGGAGCGGCGCATTGAGCAGGGCCGCGCTCAGCCATCCGGAGAAGACCGGCATGTCGAGCAGGGCAAGCCTGCGGAACAGCCGCCTGGCATCCTCGCTCGCGGTTTCGTAGGTGAGCGAGATGCTCGGCCGGATGCCCATGTCGCCGTGCCTGAGCTCGTCCAGGCGGCGGGTCTCGTCCGCCAGGCGCTCTACCAGCCGCCGGATGCTCCAGTGCGGACGCGCGACCAGCCGTGCGCCGGCGATACGCAGCGCCAGCGGAAGGTGACCACATTGCTCGGCGACCTCCTGGGCCGCCTCGGTCTGCGGCTGCACGCGGGCCGCGCCGACGATGCGCGCGAGCAGGTCGAGCGATTTGTCCGGGTCGAAGATCTCGACCTCGACGCGGAGGGCACCGGCCAGGCAGGCGAGCCTGCTCCGGCTGGTGACAATGACCGCGGCGTTCCCGTTCCCCGGCAGCAGCGGCAGAACCTGGCTCTCGCCCGCGGCATCGTCCAGCACGACCAGGACCTTCTGGTCGCCGATGAGGTTGCGGTACAGCTCGGCCCGCTCGTCCATGCCCTTCGGGATCTGGGTACCCGGCACGCCGAGCACCCGCAGGAAGCGCTCGAGTACCTGGAGCGGCGGAACCGGGTGCGATGACGCACCATGGAGGTCAGCATAGAGCTGACCGTCGGAGAAATGGCTGGCCAGACCGTGTGACGCGTGCAGCGCGATACTGGTCTTACCGATCCCGCCCTTACCCGTGATGACCACGATCGGCGCCGCGAGGCGGCTCGCCGGGTCACCGGCCGGGGTCAGGTAATCATAGATCTGGGCGACCTCCTCCGCCCGGCCGGTAAAGTCGGCGATATCGGCCGACAGCAAATTCGGTACCGCCGGCTTGACTAGCGGGGGTGCCGGTCGTACCGGACCCGGGGGCAGGTCGAGGCCAGGGTCGGAGGCCAGGATGGACTGCTCGAGCCGCTGCAGGCGCTCGCTCGGCTCGATTCCCAGCTCATCGACCATGGTCCGCCGAGTGCGCCGGTAAACCTGCAGTGCCTCCGAGACCCGCCCGCACCGGTAGAGAGCGAGCATCAACTGACCACGCAGGCGTTCCCGCAACGGGTGCTGCAGGCTGAGCTCACCGAGCTCGCCCACAAGTTCGTGGTGCCTGCCGAGCCTGAGCTCGAGCTCGATGCGGTCCTCGTCGGCGCCGATGCGCTGCTCGTCGAGCCGGCTGACCGCCACCTGCACGAGCTGGCTGTCCATGCCGTAGAGGGCTGGCCCGCGCCAGAGCCTGAGCGCGTCGCGGTAGTGCGCGACCGCCAGCTCCAGCTTGTCTTCGGCCCGGGCGGCGCGGGCGCGGGCGATCAGCTCATCGAACCGCAGCGAGTCGAGCTGGCCTCGTTCGACCTCGATGATATAGCCGTTGTCGCGGGTCGTAATGATGCCTTCGTGACCGTGCGTAGCGAAGACGCGTCGTAGCGACGAGACGCTGATCTGGGCTTGGGCACGGGCCGTGGGAGGCAGATCCTCACCGTAGACGGCCTCGATCAGCCGGCCCATGGTGACGATGTGGTTCGAGTTGAGCAACAGGACAGCGAGGACGATCTGCTGGCGGGAACCACCCAGGTCAAGTCGCCCGGTACCAGCGACGACCTCGAGCGGCCCAAGTATTCGAAACTCCACAGGAAGGCTCCCCGTACCGGGACGTAAATCTCGGAGGAGGCCAGTGACCCGATCCGCCGACTAGGGCCCGTCATCCTGATAACGCGCAAGGTGCACTGAACTGAGGCTAATGCTATGGTTTAACTGGATATAAAGAGTATGGTCACCCAATAAGGGCAGCGTCAAGTGCAATCATGTTTATATCAGTTGATCTGCGTCGCCTGCGAGGTCGCCGCCCTGCGTGACAAATTGTGATTAACCGGTTACTTATCGTCAGCTCGGCCAAACAGGCCACTCTGGGCCACCTCGTTTCCGGGCACCTCGTTCACCCTTCCTCTCCCGAACAGGCCCGACCTCGGCGTTCGAACCGCACGAGCCGCCAGCGTCTTCGGGACGGCATCCAGGTTCGACGTGGCGGCCAGCAAGCCGAGGGAACAGCGGGAGCACGTCGCGCGGGAAGCCAGGGACCGCGGCCGGGGATGAGCGCGCGGTGTCCAACTGTGCCGCCGGGCCGGTTGAACGACCAGGGCATCTTCGACGAACGGCGGGTACTCCCCCATCGGCTCACATGCCCGGAGCGGGCGGCCGGAGCCGCCGGGGCTGGAGCGGCCCGTCATGAGGCGATACTGGTCAGTCCGGCGGCCTGGCACCGGGATCGTTCACCGCGCATCCAGGTATCGACCTGTTCGGCGATGGCGTACCGCAGGTGCCTGGCGGCGATGACGGCATCGACGGAGCCGACTTCGACGGCGCGCTGGATGGAGTGGATGGCGTCGAACTCGGCGCCCAGGGCAGCCAGTTTCTCGGCCCGGACCGCGGCGCGGACCTCGGCCAGTTCGCGGGCCAGTTCCGCCTTCTCCTCCGGCTGGGTGGCGACGGAGACGACGGCCTCAAGCCCGGTGACACGCGGATCGGCGGCCGTGCGGGCGTCGACCTGACGGGCGAACACGACCGCCGCGGCGGGCGCACCACCGATGACGGAGGCAAACGAGCCCTCCACCGCGAGCACCGTCATGTTGTCATTGAGCGCTTTGGAGAACACGACGAACGCGCCGCCGTGGTAGCGGGAGATCACGCAGAATACGACCTTGCCGTCGAAGTTGACGATAGCGCGGCCGATCTCGGCGCCGTACTCGAGCTGCAGACGGCGCATGGACTCGGGCGAGCCGTCGAACCCGGACAGATTCGCCAGCACCACCACTGGCCGGCGGCCGGAGGCGGCGTTGATGGCGCGCGCGATCTTCTTGCTCGACAGCGGGAACAGCGTGCCCGCGGTGAGCGAGTCGGGGCCGTCCGCGGGCGGAAAGCCGAGGCGCGCTACGGGCCGGGACTCCAGGCCGATCAGGCACACGGGCCAGCCGCCGATCCGCGCGTCCATGACCACGGCGGTCTCCGCCTCGGCCATGTCGGCCCAGCGCTCCATGACCCGGTGGTCCTGGTCGGTCACCGCCCGCATGACCGCGCGGATGTCGAAAGGCTTCTTGCGGTCCGGATTCGTCTCGGCCGAGAAGATCTCGCCGACGCTCGTGAAGTCGGTTCCGGGGTGGCTGTGCGGATAGCAGGTGACATCCCGCGACACCGGGTCGGCGGTCAGCGCGCGGCGCGGAACCGACTCGCCCCGGGCGAGGTGCGTGTACTCGTAGTGGCTCATCAGGATGTCACGAGCGGCGACAAGATCCGGCGCCCAGTACTGAGCCTGGCCGTTCGGCCCCATCACGCGCGCGTACCCGCCGATGCCGAAGTTGTCCTCGGCCGACACGCCGCCGGAGAAGTCCAGCGACTGCTTGCCGGTGAGGACCATCGCCGAGGCCGGTGTCATCACGAGGATGCCGCTGGTGTGCATGAGCATGGTGGCCTCGGCGTTCCAGTACGGCTGGGCCCCGACGTTGATGCCCGTGACCACGATGTTGATCTCGCCGCCGTCCTGGGTGAATTCGACGATGCGGCGCAGCACCCGCGCGATCCAGTCCATGTTCTCGGTGCCGGAGTCGGTGGAAATGCGGGCACCGGCCGAAACGGCGAACCATTCCAGCGGCAGGCCTTCGCGCTCGGCCAGGTTCAGCGCCGCGATGATACGGGCGCATTCGGGCTTGGCCACAGCGCCCAGAGCCTTGGTCGGATCACCCAGGAGCACTACCCGCCTGATGCCCTCGGGGTGCAGTGACGTCGGCGTGGCGACGAGGCCGGCCACGATCCCCGCGGTGTTGTGCCCGCGGGGCCGGTCGGCCGGCCCGAGCTCGGTACCCCGCAGCTCGAGTTCGGTGAACTCGCCATGCGGGCTCGTGAGCAGCCCTGCCAGCTCGTACGGGTAGACCGTGCCGCGACGGCGGGCCCGCAGCACTTTCTGGTCGTAGTCGGTCAGCGGCGCCAGCGGCCGGTCCGGCGGCTCTTCCACCGAGACGGCGACACTTCCGCCCGGCTCATAGCAGAGCCGGGTCACCACGCGGCGCGGCGCGCCGTCGGCAGCGGGGAGCCGGCCCAGCACGAGAACCTCGCATATGCCGGCCTGGGCGACGAGCGGCGCGGCGGCCCGCAGCCACGCGGCCACGTCCGCCGGCCCCACCTCGGCCACCGGGCGGATGTCCAGCCACACGTGATTCAGGTCCGGCCACTGACCCGCCGGGTCGAGGTCGCGGCGGGCCCGGCCAACCGCCTCCACGCAGGCGGTCAGCACCGGCTCCGCATCCTCGATCCCGGTGATCCGGCCGCCGGCATCGCGCCTGGCCTCGAACCGGTGCAGCTGGGCCAGGGCGACCAGCCGCTGGTCGGCGGCGTTGTCCTTCGCCTGGCAGTGGTACAGCAGGACGTCGACCGGGCCCGGATCCGCCGCCCGGCCGGTGACCGGGGTGACATGGAAGTCCTGCAGCCGCCACAGCTGCAGCCGCCACGCCACCAGCGGGTGCACCCCGCGGACGAGAGTGTCCTCGGCGAACTCGCCGGTGCCGGCGGCGATGCGGCGGCGGAAAGTAAAGTACTCGACCGGCGGGTGGGCCGACCGGCCGGTTATCACTCCCACCACGATGCGCCGGACCCGGGCGGCGATACCGGTCACGACCAGCGCCGCACGCAGCCGCGCCGACCGCTCCTCGGCCGTGGCGGGCGCGCACGTCCAGGTCAGGTACAGGTCGGCCACCCGGACGTGATCACCGGGAGCGGCCCTGAGCTGCGCGCACAGGTCGGCGGGCAGCCGCTCGCCGGGGACGAGGTCGTCGAACCGGCCTGCGCTCACCACGGCGGTGGTCGCCACCAGCCGGTCCGGCCGGATCTCCAGGTTGTAGGCGCACGCCACGAAGGGCCTGCCCGCGAGCTCGAAGGTGCGCAGCGACTGCACGCCCGGCAGGCCGTAGTGCCGCCGCACCAGCACTTCGAGCAGGGGCTCGCGCGCCGGGCACCGGCCCGGAACCTGCTCCGCGAGCAGGCCGTCCAGCGGCTGGGGAGTGTCGGCCAGGGCCGCGATGCGCCGCTCGCGCTCCGGCCCGTCGGCCATGCTGGCCAGCGTCTGCAGTTCGCCGGGCACCCCGGCCAGGGCGGCGGCCCGGGCGGCCTCGGCCTCGGGGCGGCCGAACCAGCGGTACGCCACCGTGTGGGCCATGTCGGCAACCTGCGGGGAACGAGGCCGCAAGGCGCGCACCAGCCGGCCGGTCAGCCCGCGCGCGCGGGCGCCGGGGGCGGGATCGGCCAGCCAGACCATGAGCAGCGCGCGCACCGCCTGCACGCCAGCGTCGTAGCGCTCGCGGGCGAGGAACATCCGGAACACCGCCTGCTCCAGCGCGGGAGCGGGGTCAAGCCCGGTAACACCGTAATGGCGCAGTGCGCGCTCGAGCGCGCACCGGAACTCGGCCGATATCCCGGGCCGGTCCACGCACAGGCTCTGCAGGTACGTATGGAACTGCTCGCGCGCGCTGCGGTGCGAACCGGGCCCCGGCTCAGCCGAGGACAGCTCGGCGATGTCGACGAACGCCGCCAGCAGGTCCAGCTCGGCTGACCGCACGGGCGCGCCCGCGGCAATCGCGGCGTCCCGGTCGGCGAGGTAGCCCGCGATCGTGTCCGCGGCCGGCTCAGGGGGCAGATCGAAGCCCAGCACGAGGCCGCGCAGCCCGGCGAGCGCGGCCACGGCACGCTCTGCTGGCGAGGCCGCCGCCTGGTGCGGGACCATGAGGTCGGCCGGCCCGGCCGGCGGCGCCTGCCCGGGCGGGCCGTCCGTCCCGGTCAGCTCCAGCCGGGCCAGCGGTGCACCGGACTCGACCTGACTGCCCACGCCGACCAGCAGCTCGCGGATCCGCGCAGCGACCGGAGCACGCAGTACGGTCTCCATCTTCATGCTCTCCAGCACCAGGACCGGGCTGCCCGCACTGACCTCGGCTCCCGGCGCGACCGGCGTGGCGATCACCAGCGCCGGGGCCGGGGCGCAGAGCAGGCCGCACTGGTCCCGGCTGACCCGGTGGGTAATCCCGTCCACCTCGACCACGTGGACCGAGCCGTGGACGGCGGCAGCGAGCCGGTAGGTGCGCCGGTTAACCGTCAGCCGGCTCAGATGCGCGTCCAGCCGCGTCCGCGCGGCGTCGAGAACGACGGTCTCACCAGCGCCAGCTTCGATGCGGACGCGATAGCGGCCCGCGTCGGTGCAGGCGACGCCGACCTGGTACGGCCGGCCGCCTGCCGTCAGCTCGATGAGCTGACCGGGCTGGTGGCGCACGTGCGGGCGGCCACCGCGGCCAGATACCCGCAGCCGGGCGCGCTCGATGCTCTCGGCCTGTTCATAGCCGTCAATCGCCGCGGCCGCCAGCGCGATACCGAGATGCTCATGGGCCACCAGGCGGCCCTCGGCGCGCGCCCGGTCCACCCAGCGGGTGTCGGCGGTCGCGTCGATCACCTCCCGGGCTTCGAGCAGCGCGGTCAGGAAGCTCTTGTTGGTCGTCCCGCCCGCGACGATCACGGCCGTCTCCGCCAGTGCACGGTGCAGCCGCGCGAGCGCCTCGGCCCGGTCCCGCCCGACCGCGATGATCTTGGCGATCATCGAGTCGAAATCCGGCGGGATGACGTCACCTTCCGCCACGCCGGTGTCGATGCGGATCCCGGGACCAGTCGGCCAGCGCAGCAACTGGATCCGGCCCGGTGCGGGCGCGAAGTCGCGGTCCGGATCCTCCGCGTTCAGCCGCGCCTCCACCGCGTGTCCCCGCTCGGCCGGCCGCGGCCCTGCCAGCCGCCCGCCCGCAGCCACGTGCAACTGCGCCTTCACCAGGTCGAACCCCGTGGTCGCCTCGGTGACAGGGTGCTCGACCTGCAGCCGCGTATTGACCTCGAGGAACGAGAAGCGCCGCTCCGCCGGGTGGTACAGGAACTCGACGGTGCACGCACCGCAGTAACCAGCCGCCACCGCCAGCCGCTCCGCGGACTCCTTCAGCTCCCGGGTTTGCTGCCGCGTCAGCAACGGCGAGGCTGACTCCTCGATAACCTTCTGCTGGCGCCGCTGGATGGAGCAGTCGCGCACCCCCAGGGCCCAGGCGACGCCAAAGCTGTCCGCGATCACCTGCACTTCCACGTGCCGGCCCCCGGTAACCAGCCGTTCCAGGAACACCACACCACTGCCGAACGATCGCTCGGCCTCCTCGCAGGTGCGCTGATACGTCTCCCGGAGCTCACCGGCTGAGCCGATGGCGCGGATGCCACGCCCGCCGCCGCCCGCCGTCGCCTTGAGCATGAGCGGATAACCCATTCGCTGCGCCTGTTCCAGGGCCTCGGCGAGGGTGCTCACCGGTCCCCGGCTCCACTCCGGCACCGGCAGCCCGACCTTCTCGGCGATCAGCTTCGCGCCGATCTTGTCGCCGAGCATGCGCATCGCCGCTGCGCTCGGGCCGATAAAGGTCACTCCGAGCCGCTCGCACAACTCCGCGAAGGCCGGATCCTCCGCGACAAAACCCCAGCCGACCCAGGCCGCGTCGGCGCCGGTCTCAGCCAGCGCCCGGGCCAGCGCCGTCAGATCCAGGTACGGCCGGGCCGACGCCGGGCCCAGGCAGTAGGCCAGGTCGGCCTCGCGCACGAAGGTAGCGTCCCGCTCGGACTCGACGTACAGTGCGATTGTCTTGACCGGCGGTCGCTCGTCGGACGGGTCCCGCTCCGCGTTCAACTCCCGGACTGCGTGAATCAGCCGACACGCCGCTTCGCCTCTATTAATTACGGCAATCCGCCTGAGCCAACCCACTGCTTGCTCCGATCTGTTCTTAACTGCGCGCCAGTCTTTTGAATCGCCTTACGCGATGGACAAAACGGATTCGAGGTGCCAGCGATATTACGTTCTAGCATTCCTGGCCGGTACTTTGTCAAAGGTGGACGTCAATTGCTCTGACCAGGTCAGGAAGCCTGGAGAATAGGGGCCGGCCCTGGCGCCGGATTGGTGTAACCTGGTGCCGGGACGCCGTTATGACGTCGCCGCAGGTACGTGAGCGGATGCGTATCACTCCCCCGTTCGGCTGCCTCTTTTTGCGGGCCGGAACCCGGGCGGGTAGCGGAGCGGACGATGAGGGCGGTGACCGGCGTCGCCCGCCTGCTGCCCACCGCGGCCGGACGGCTAGGTGCCCGGGAGAGACACGGCCGCGGCCATCCGGACGCTGCGGCGCGGCCCGCCCGGACCTGATTCGCGGGAGTGGCCGATCCTTGCTAACATCTGCACGTTGCCCAGCGAGCGCCGCTAGCTCAACTGGCAGAGCAGCAGACTCTTAATCTGCGGGTTCGGGGTTCGAGTCCCTGGCGGCGCACCCGTACTGACCTGGGGTTTTATTGCTCTAGGTCATTTTTATGCGCCCGGTTTGTCCCCATGTTTGCTCCATGTTTGCTCGCGCGCACGAACCCAGCAATCCGGGGCTCGTCAAAACGGCCGACCGGCACTGTCCAGGCCTGGATTGCCGGAGCACCCTTGACCCGCGAACGGCGGCGTGGCGGCCGCATACAGCTGACGGCGTGCCAGTACGCGATGATGCAGCCGTGACCGGACCGTGGTCGCGAGCCACCGGCCTGGCTTCCGCAGTTGGCCGGTTGCCTAGTCTGCGTTCCGGCGTGGACGGGCAGGCCAGGCGGTCGGCTGGCACTGTTGCGGTAGAAGGTTCATAGATACATGCACTGGCATAATCAGTGCTGTTGAGAGCTGATTTAACGGCGTATTCTCTAGTATGTGTACTTGCGGTCGACGCCGCGGCGGAACAAAGACGGCAGCGAGGTCCGCTACCTGCAGCTGGCCCACAACGTGTGGGACCCGGCCGCGAAGCGATCGCGGGTGCAGGTCATCTACAACTTCGGCCGGGAGGAGCCCGCCACCCGGGAGGCACTGGAGCGGCTGGCCGGCTCCGTCGCCCGGCACCTGGAGCCGGGGAAGGCCAGGGCGATCGCGACGGAGGGCCTGGAGTTCACCGAGTCCAGGCCGCTGGGCGGGACCTGGGCGCTGGACGCGCTGTGGGAGCGGCTGGGCATCGGCCCGGCGATGCGGGAGCTGCTGAAGGGCCGGCGGCTGGACCCGTCGGCGGAGCGGGTGCTGTTCGCGCTGACCGCGAACCGGGCGCTGGCCTGTGCCGTGCCAAAACTCGTTCATAGCTGCTGATCTGGTGTTTCGTCATTTCTAGGCTGCTCTGCGGTATTCGTTGATAAGGCCGCTGAGAACCTGCCGGCGCTCGATCCGGGCCGTGATATCCAC